>JAIPJW010000006.1 GCA_021734075.1 Cephaloticoccus sp. | reverse complement strand
CGGCATCACCACCCAACATCGTGGTCATTCTCGCCGATGATCTCGGCGCCCATGAGCTGGGGGTCTACGGCCACCCCACCCACCAAACCCCCCATTTGGACCAATTGGCCCGGGGAGGCATTTACTTCAATACCGCCTACGCCATGCCGGTCTGCCACCCTTCGCGGCACGCGCTCATGACCGGGCAATATCCGCATCACAATGGGGTGTTCCATTTTCCCAACCGGGCCGGCGGACCCAGGGTGGAAAATCATGGGGCCGACAACATCGCCGCTCACCTGACGTTCGGGCAGCTTTTCCATGAGGCGGGCTACGCAACGGCCCTGGCCGGCAAATGGCAATTGTCCGGCCAATTGCCCACTCTGGTCCGTGAAACCGGGTTCGACGAATATTGCATGTGGGCCTACGCCAACAATCTTCCGGCGGGGGTCGAACACACCGGTGGTTGGGAAAATGGTCCGGGTTCACGCACCTCGCGCTACTGGCATCCCAGCCTGTTGCAGAATGGCACCTATCGCTCCACCACGATCAATGATTACGGGCCCGACCTGTTCACCGATTTTCTGATCGATTTCGTGCACCGCAACCAGACGGACAAGCGCCGCCAGCCCTTCCTGCTGTATTACTCCATGGCATTGACCCATGAACCCTACTACCCCACGCCGGATTCGATCACCAATCCGGGGGACAAATTCAAGAAAAGTGAGGGCAACTGGCGCGCCAATGTGGAATACATGGACAAACTCGTGGGCCGCCTGGTTGCCGCCCTTGAGGAAAGCGGCCTGCGGGAAAACACCCTCATTGTCTTCATGGGCGACAATGGCACCGGCCTGCATGGCAAGGGCGAAACCACCGAGATGGGGGCCCGGGTGCCCCTCATCATCAATGGACCGGGTCTCGTGAAACCACAGGGTTTGTCGCCCGAACTCGCGGACATCACCGATATATTTCCCACCCTCTGCGCGGTCGCGGGTGTCAGGCCACCGGCCAACCAAGGGTTCGATGGCATTTCGCTGGCCCCTTATCTCCGCGGTGAAACCAAACCCTTGCGCGAATGGGTTTATGCCCCGCTCGGTGGACGCCGCACCCTGCGCACCAAACGCTGGTTGCTGGAAAACAACACCCCATGGGGTTTTGGCCGGCTCTACGATTGTGGTGATTCCCGCAACGGAACCGGCTATCTCGATGTCACCCATCTCAATACCCCTGAGGTGCTCGGCGCGAAAAGTCGGCTTCGGGCCATCCTGGCGGACCTGCCTGTGCCGGAAGTTGATCCGGCTGACCCCCGGATGCTGGGGCGAGAAAAACCCCACTACGTTGCCCCGGGCGCACGCCATGACTTGAATTCACCAGTGATCATTGATCTCTGGCCCGAAGGCGTGCCCAACCCACGGACGGATATGGCCGACGAACCAAGTGATGACCCTCACTCTTGGTCGGCCAACCACCCCACCCTGACCGTCTATCCCTCCCTCCATCCGGTCAAAGGCGCCCCTCTCGTGGTGGTATGTCCTGAAAACGACCGTCACCGGCTGCCTTGGCAGGACGGCAGCACCAACATGGCCAGGTGGCTCAATAGCATCGGCATCACCGCGGGTGTGCTCAACCAACGTCGGTATGCACACGGCCATCCGGCCCCGCTCCAGGATGTTCAGCGCGCCATCAGGTTACTTCGTGCCCGGGCGGGGGATTTCGGTGGTGCGCCGGACAATATTGGAGTGATCGGTGCTGCAACGGGAGGTCATCTGGCAGCCAGTAGTGCCGTCTTATATGACAGGACGGACGGCCCCGATCTTGATCCACTGCCGACCGTCAGCGCGCGGCCCGATTTCATGATTTTACTTTTTCCGGTGATAACAAGGCTGGATCCACCTGCGGCGGCCGGATCTCGCGCAGGCCTGCTGGTCACGCGCCCAGGCGACGAAGACCAAGGGCTGCTTGCGCTCGAAGAACAGGTTACTCCCGCCACCCCGCCTGCATTCATCGTGACCACGAATCAGGAAAAAATCGCGGAAGGGCAAAACCCCATGCTGTTTTGTCAGGCGCTCCATAACGCCGGCGTCCCCTGTGAACTGCATGTTATGGAAGAAGGCGAACCCGGCTCCGCCGCGCATGACCTCGTGGGGCCCATAGGCTCCTGGTCGCAGCGGGCTGAAAGGTGGCTGGTCCACGGCGGTTTCCTGCCCGCCGGACCGCACGATTAAACCTGCTTCGACGCGAACTCATGATCGGCGACGGCTTCACCTGCCGATGTTGTGGTGCATCCTCCTGTCCGGACTGGACAATAAACGCGGCCCATTGGCCAAAACCCGTGGAACAAACTCTCGCGCTTGATATATACTGCCATGGACTGCATCGTCCGGCCTTTCGTGCGATGAATCACCTGATGCCATGACCCGGATTTTTTGCCCCACGAATTTCACCGTCGCGAGCCATGTTGCGTTTCAGCATGCGTTGAGCCTCGCCCTGGCCTACCGCAGCAAGCTGACCATCATGCATGTGCCCACGGCGGCGGCGGATGAATCCGGCAAGTTTCCCGGAGTCCGCGCCGTGTTGGAAAATTGGGGCAAACTGCCGGCCAACAGCACCGAGACCGACGTGACGGCACTCGGGCTGACCGTGGAAAAAATCAAGGGGCGCAGTGGCGACCCGGTGGACATTGTGCTGCATTATCTGGAACACCATCCGGCCGAGCTGGTGGTTCTGAGCACCCACCAGAAGGAGGGTCACGCCCGTTGGCTGGGCCGCAACATTGCGGAGCCCCTCGCCCGTCGTTCCCAGGCCATGACGCTCTTCGTGCCCAACGGTAAAGCGGGTTTCATTTCACCGGAAAATGGCTGCCTGCATTTACGCCACATTCTTGTCCCGATTTGTGCCCAACCGTCACCACAGCGAGCCGTCGATGCCGTGGTCGGTCTGTTAACGACCTGTGGCGTCACGGACGCAGTCATTACCCTGTTTTACGTCGGTGCCGAACCGGACATGCCTGCCGTGGCTGCGCCGGTTTCGGATTCAAACCTGACCTTTGCAAAGATTGCGCACGACGGCGATCCGGTGGAACAAATCACCGGCGCGGCCGACCGCCTGGGGGCCGATCTGGTGGTCATGAGCACGGCCGGTCACAACGGATTTCTCGATGCGCTCCGCGGCAGCACCACCGAACAGGTGTTGCGCAAACTCTCCTGCCCGCTGTTGGCCGTGCCGGTGAAACTCGCGGAAGGAGACTAGGGCGCAATGGTCGGCAAACCCGACAAATCCAATTCTCCGGCGTAACCAAAGGGCGCGGCCAACACGGAACCGATAACGATTCGTCCCGCCGACACCTTGACCCGCGGCCAGCCGGCCGGGGATTTGATGAACAAGTCGGAATGCTGCGCGAGCATGTGCGCCTGTAGAACGGTAGGGAATTGGGCGAGTCCGGCGAAGTAGTGATGGCCGTTGCGCTCCACACTGGTGATGCCGAGGCAGGCCTGGGCAGCGAGATCCTGTAGCACCGCGACCGGGCCGACATTGGACAAATCCTCGCCACTCATCATGGAGGACAATCCCTGGGCGCGCCGTTGCGCCAACAGGCAGGCATTGGCCACGCCCTTGAACACGCCCTTGCAGTTCTTGTGGCTCGTGCCGGCGTAGCCCAGCGACAAGGCCGTGGGCAAACTCGACAATTCCGCGTCGGATTCATCGATGATGATCGGCGGCCGGTCCGGCCACGCCGCGGCGAGTTCACCGATCGCCGGCGAGAGCGCCACGTTACGATGCCACGGCTGCTCGATGAAGATCAGTTTCGACCAGAAGCCCGCATCCCCCACCCGGGCCTGGAGGGCGTGCACGTAGTCCTTGAACGCTGCGACCTCGTGGAAGCTCTCGTTACCATCCAGTGAATACGCATAATCGCCGTCGCATTCCTGCGCAAAGATCGTCGCCATCTGCGCCAGCCGCTGCTGGTCGCGCGCCGCCTCGCCATTGATCTTCAGCTTGAAATGGCGCAGTCCGTAAAAACGAATGCAGGCCACGAGGGACTGCGGAAGGTCGTCATCAACGCGTTCGTCTTGGGGTATTTCCCCATCGGTCAATGCGTCGGAAAGCCCGACGGTGTGGCGGGCATATATCTCGGTCGGGGGCTGCGCCGGCAGCCAGTCACCGGGTTGCGTGTTCGCGAGGGAGGGATGGATTGTGCCCAAATCAATTCCGAGGGAGTTCTCGTGCAACGAGGTCGCAAGCGTCGTGCCCTGTTGCCGGCAGGTGGCATCGATCAAGGCGCGCTCGACCAGGGTGACCCCAAACTGCGCGAGCAGCGGCGGCATCTTGTGCGCCGCACCCCAGGCCGCCTGCACTGCGTAAAGCTCGCGCCAAAAGGCAAAAGGCGTGGCCGCGTGGATCGCCTGCGCATGGGAGACGGCGGTGCGGATCACCAAAAGCATTTCATTGATCTCGTCATCGAGTCCACGGTTCGGGTCCTTGGTGAACCACTTGGGGGGCAGGTGATCCGCCGCCACGCCGGACTGCGCCACCCCGGCGAAGTCAAATTTCAACCGCAGGAACACATGCGGCACCTCCGTCATGGTCGCAATGCCGTAGCGAAACGGCATGCGGGCCTTGAGTTGAATGCGGAAGAGTTCTGCGGTGAGGAGTTTGATCATCGTGAGAAAATGCGGAACGGAATGTTTGATCGTCCACCAAACACACGAAATACACGAAAAACAAGGAGAGCCTGCCCTGCCAGGTCGGCGACCTGGCCTACAATTTCACTTCCACGTTATCATAGCGGCTCAAATCAAGAGCCTGGCAGGTTTGCCGACACTGTAGGCCAGATCGCTGATCTGGCCTGCTTCGCTTGTGCGTGGTCAAGGCCTTCAGCTCCGAGGCTCGTTGATTTGACACACTGCATCGAACAGCCCGGGAGGCAACGGGCCAGCCTCGAAATCAGCGAGGGCGGCCCGGAGTTCACCGCGGTTACTCGCCCCGATGACCACGCGGTCAAGTTCCCCCACCCCAAAGGTGAAGCGGTGCGCCAGTGCGGCCAGGGGCAGGCCGTGCCGACGCGCGAGGACCTGCAATTGCTGCGCCCGATCAATCTGCGGTCCCCAGACCCAGTCGGGTCGTTCGCGCACAAACTGTTCATGACGGGACCCGAGCAAACCCATGTGCAACGGACTGGCGCCGTAAATGGTCATCCCCGTCCGGCGCAGCCGCGGCACGTCCGTGCCCACGCCATCCAGCATTACCGGATCAACCCGGCGAAAGAGCATCATCACGTCAAACGCGCCACTCTCGATGAATCCGTCCAGTTCGGACCCAAAGCCGCCGCCAATGCCGAGCCGCAGCACCAGCCCATCGGCTTGCAGCGCCCGCAAGGTGTCCACCACGCGCGGCCGCTCGGCCGGGGAAACCATTTGGGGTTCATGCAGGAAGAGCAGATCCACCTTGGCCACGCCCAGCGCATCCAGACTGCGCTCCAAACTGGCGCGCATCCCCGCGGGAGTGTGGTCATAATTTTCCTCGTGGGAATCTCGCCCGGCCAAGCGTCCTACCTTGGTGCTGATGATCGGCCGTGGACCCCGCCATTGCCCGAGGGCCCGACCGAGGAGCGCCTCCGCGGTCCCATAGGCGGGGGCCGTATCAAATACGTTCAAGCCCAGTTCCAAGGCGCGCTGGATCGTGGCGAGGGATTCGTCCTGATCCACCGGCCCCCACGCCCCGCCCAGTCCGGCCAAGCCCAGGGCCAGCCGGCTGTCACCCAAGCCTTGGGCCACCAAGGCCGGCGCCAAGCCAAAGTCGACCCGCCTTGTCGGTCGGGAGGATGAGGGAAATCCACTCATATCATTTACCCCCTTCATCCGGGTGGGAGCGAAATGCAAAGCGGCCGTTTTCGTAATCGAGATACTGGTTATCGGCCAAAAACACCCGGCGAAACTTGTCGTCGAAGTTATGAAAGACCCTGCCCGGCCTTCCCCGCTTCCCATCGAGCATGATTTTCCGGCCAAAGTCCGACCCCCAGTGGTTCAGCACCAGGATATCCACCAGGCCCAATCCCTTGGTGTCTTTGAGGTGAGGAAACGCCGCATCGAAATTGTGTCGCGCGGGAAAAATATCCGGCCCCGCAATTGTCGCGCCCGCACTGCAGCCAATATATACTCGCGCGTGCGCCAGCTCGCGAATCGTGTCGGTGGTGTTCATTTTCTGCATTTGCTCCAGCAGGTAAAACGGATCGCCCCCCTCGAAAAAAAGGATGGGAAAACCCGCCAGATCGCGCCGTAGGTCGGCGGCGCTCTTGCCCGTGATGGTGTAATCGAGAAGCTGAAACCCGGCATCCACCAAAGCCGCCCGATTCAACTTCGGCCATTCCTGATCCGAAGCCGTTTCGGCGGCAGTGCCAATATAGGCCATCGGTTCCCTGGTGATTTCACCCAAGTCACGAGCCACCGCTCGTGCGACCTGAGCGATCATCGAAACTAGCAGGACGCGACCCATCGGTTTACTTGCCCACACTCCAGCCGCCGTCCGCCATCAGGGACGCCCCGGTGACCAGCGCGGCGTCATCGCTCGCCAGATAATGCGCCGCCGCGGCGATTTCTCCGGGCTGGCCCATGCGACCGATCAATTGCGTGGCGCTCATCTCCTGATAGGCTTTTTCCGGGTCCGGATATTCCTTGATGCGCGCCTGCACAAACGGCGTCTCCACCCGGCCGGGACAAATGCAATTGCAGCGCACACCCTCCGCCGAGTGGTCGAGCGCGATCTGCTTGGTCATGCCCACCACCGCAAACTTCGTGGTCACATAGGCAAAGCGATCCCGCACGCCCACGATACCGCCGATCGAGGCAATGTTGATGATGCTGCCGCGCCGGCGTGCAATCATCGCCGGGATGAATGCCTTGGTGACATTGAACACCCCGAGCACATTGACACGGTAAAGCCGGTCCATGTCCATGACCTCGGTTTGCAAAATCGTGCCGACGTGGCCGATGCCCGCGTTGTTCACGAGGATGTCGAGATTACCGATCTTCGCCGCCACCGCCGCCACCGAGGCTACGTCCGCCACATCGAGCCGGACAAACTCCGCCTTGCCTCCCGCAGCCGCAATCAACTGCACAGTTTCAGCCCCGCCTGCCTCGTTGAGATCGCCGACGTGCACCACCGCGCCCGCCCGGGCAAAACGTTGCGCGATCGCGCGACCGATGCCGGAACCCGCCCCGGTTACCAGTGCCACCTTGTCAGTAAGATCAAACATGCCCGCAAGCTAACGTCGGGCAGCAGCGGCTGTCGTTAAAAAAATGTGGTATGACGGTCTGGATTTAGCCGCAAAAATGCTCAAATCGCGCGAAAACGGACCTTCGTGATGCCGGAATCATAAAATAACGAAAGATCATACCCGACGTTTGGATTTTCTTTGCGCTTTCTGCGCCGCTTTGCGGCCATCGATTCCGCTCAGTGATTGCTTATATCGACCGGAAGGCCGAAAAGCAGCCCGTCCCCTTCCCCATGAAAATCATCGCCGTTCACGCCTACACCACCCGGACCCAGCCCAAGATTCCGTTTGTCTGGCGCCAGGGCCTGCCGGGCAGCGATCCGGTCATCGAACAAACCTGGCTACGGCTGGTCACCGATGCGGGCATCGAGGGGTGGAGCTGCGCGGTGCGCGGGGCCATCGCCTTCGACCTGATCGAGCGGCGCTTGAAACCATGGTTGCTCGGCAAGAACCCGCTGATGAAGGAACTGCTCTGGCACGAACTGTGGGAAATCGACCGGCTGGAGGAGTTCCCCATCTACATGATGGGCGTGGTGGACGCCGCGCTGTGGGACATCACCGCCAAGGCCGCCAATCTGCCGCTCTATCAATTGCTCGGCGGTTACCGGGACTCGATCGAGGCCTACGCCAGCACCGTCACCTACGCGACCACCGAGGAATTTCTCGATGTAGCCGACCAGTGTCTCGCCCGCGGGTTCAAAGCAATCAAGCTTCACGCTTGGGGTGATGCGCGCAAGGACGCCGCCCTCTGCACGGCGCTGCGCAACCACGTCGGTCCCGACATTGCGTTGATGTATGACGGTTCGGCGGGATTCGACCCCTACGAGTCGCTTTATCTGGGCCGGGCACTCGAGGCCGCGGACTATCTTTGGTATGAGGAACCCATGCGGGAGTTCAGCATCAACGCCTATCAGCGCCTCTGCGAACAACTCGACATCCCGGTGCTGGCCGCGGAGACCTCCGATGGTTGTCACTACAATGTCGCCGATTTCATTGCCCAGGGGGCGGCCGACATGGTGCGCACCAGCTGGTTTTACAAGGGTGGCATCACCGGCGCCCTGCGTGTCGCACACTTGGCGGATTCATTTCAACTCAGCGCCGAGGTGCATGGCATGGGTGTGGAGAACACCCACCTCTGCCTGGCGATTCGCAACAACCACTACTACGAGACCCTCATCATGGGCAATCCCATCGCGGTGGAGTCATGCATCGGCCCCGACGCCCGCGTGCGCGCCCCGGCTGCACCCGGGTTGGGTTACGACATCGATCTGGCCACGCTCGAAAAAATCGCGGTCGCCAAACTGTAATCCCACCATGCTTCTTATTTCCTCAACTCAGCCACCGCGGCGCGCGGGCGCACACCAGCTCCCACGATGAGTCGTTTTCGCACTTGGCTAATCCTGCTG
Organism: Cephaloticoccus sp.; assembly: GCA_021734075.1. Taxonomy (GTDB): domain Bacteria; phylum Verrucomicrobiota; class Verrucomicrobiia; order Opitutales; family Opitutaceae; genus Cephaloticoccus. The sequence continues at coordinate 53,334 of JAIPJW010000006.1, read as the reverse complement.
GCCCTGCTCCTGGCCATGCTGGCGGTGTGGCGTTTCGCCGGGCCGGAACTGCACCCCGCGTGGCTGGCGCTGGCCATCGGCTCCGGGCTGCTCGGTTGGGCTTTGCTGCGCTTGGTTAATCATTGGATCGCACCTGCCCGCAGTTACCACATTGAGACCCAGGTAAGTTTCTCCGATCCCATCATCCCCATGCTTGGCCGCCGAAAATTTCACGCCGAGATCCTTGTGCGCGAGATTAACAAGGGGCGCGACCATGTCGTCAATCGCCGCAAGCTCTCACTTGCGTTGCGCTCGCAGGACTCAGTGCAATTTCGTCGCAACTGCCTCAATCTACTCGCGCGGGCTCAAGAGGAGGAGCGCGACACCGTCGTCCAAGCCCACCCGCATGCGGAGATTAAAATCGTCACCCCACCTGCTGAAGCACTGCGGCAGTTGCCGGCCATCGACGTTTGAAGCCAAACGACCCATCATCTGCGCAATTTGGTCTTCGCGGTTGAGCACGACACCCATTCAGCCTGTCACAAGCAGATGGCAAACCGCCGATTCACACTAAATTACGCTCCCATACGAACCAGAGAATTTCAGGTTTTATGGTAGCCGGGCTCCCTGAGCCCGGTCGCGTAACCGCCCAGGGAGAATCGCATGAAGGGCGGATACCGGGGCCAGCGCCCACGGCTGCAGTTTTCCTGCAAACGACCTGGCGCCAAGTTGCGAACATCAGCGGCTTGCCATCGTCCGATTCAGCTTCAGCGCAACACCTCGATGCCGGCGCCAAAATTGATATGATAAGCGGCGCCGTCGAGCACGAGTGCCGGCACGGATTTTACGCCGGCCCGCTCCGCCTCGGCCACGCGCGTCTTGGCTTCACCGAGATGAACGATTTCCAAGTCGTGGCGTGCCGGATCGATGGCGAGCGCGACATTCTTTTCGGCGGCAATGCAAACCGGGCACCCGGCGTGATAGAAGATGGCTTTGGATTTCATAATGTTTTTTGTTCTGATGGTTGATGCGACCCACGTTGTGTCGGTCGCGACTTGCCCATGATGCCACAGCCGGAAAATAATATAAGAGCGCACGATTCGGTGGGGGGTTACCATTTTGTTCCCCCGTGCATCCATGCTGGGTTTTATGCTAGGGTTTGCGCATGAAACGCCGTCCCCCGCCCCTGAGCATTCCTGAACGCACCGCCTACCGCCGGCTGGAGGATGTGGTCGGCTGCAAGTGGTCCGCGGCGGTGCTCGGCGCGATCAGCCGCGGCGTCACCCGCCCGGGACAATTGGAAAGATTCATTCCCGGCATTTCCACCAAGGTGCTCAACGAGCGCCTGCGCAAATTGCTCGATTACCGTTTGATTGATCGCGAGGAATTTCCCGGCAAGGTCCTGCGAGTGGAATACCGCCTCACCGAAACCGGCCGCCAACTCTCCACGATCATCGAACAGATTCGGGATCTCGACGAAGCTCATTCGTTGGGTGCGAAAAGCGACCCCTCCTGATCAATCGTCTCCCGGCCGCGTTCAACGCCGTCGCAGAAAACGCACTTCGGTGCGCAGGATTTCCAGTTCAGCCAGCAACGGACCGATGAGACGCAACCCGTCCAGATCAAGGCCGTGCTGATGGTGCAGTTGGGCCAGATGTCGCAGCACGCGCACCGCATCATTGTCAAAGGTCCACTCCACCTCCGCAGCCGGTTCGCCATCCACCGGCATGACAAAACCCTGCCGGCAAAACACCGCAATGGTATGTCGGGAAAATCCGGTGAGCTTGACCACTTCCTCGATGGCATGGTAGGAAATATCCTCCTCGGGCGTGATGGTATAAAAAGTGTCTTCGTTCACGACTTGGCGCGGGGGTTGAAGCTGGAGGTGGCGGCGAGTTTTTCCCAAAGAGCGTGTTCCTCGGCCGTGAAGGTCGGGGGCATCGCAATGGTGATGACGGCGTAAAGGTCACCCTTGGTTCCATCGCGGTTCGGCAAGCCCAACCCGCGCAACCGGAGTTGCTGACCGGAACCGGTGCCGGGTGGCACCTTGAGTTTGCCCTGCTGACCACGGGGAAGCGGCACCGCAATACTTGCCCCCAGGACCGCCTCCCAGGGCGCGAGGGTAAGATCATAATGCAGGTCGTTGCCCAACACACTGTAGTCGGGATGGGCGGCCAGCCGCACCCGCAGGTAAAGGTCTCCGTCGGGGGCGCCCCCGACCCCCTGCCCGCCGTGGCCCGCCGTCCGCAGCCGCTGCCCGTCGCGCACCCCCACGGGAATCCGTAGCTTGATCGTGCGCGCGGTCTTTTTGCCGGTGTTGGGATCCACGTGTTCCAGCCGGATCATGCGTTCCCCGCCATGCAACGCCTCCTCCAGGGTCACCAAGAGATCGGCCTCGGTATCGGTGCCGGGGCGGGCCCCGCTCCCAGTAAAATTCTCCGCAAAGCCACCGCCGTGGCGCGTGCCGAAAAACTGCTCAAAGAAATCACTGAATCCGGTGGTGCCGCCAAAGTGATACTCAAAATCCCGGCCGTCCGCCGTGGTATGACGGCGGTGGCCCGGATGTCCGTGAACCCCGCCCGGTGATGCACCGGCGGCGGCGTAAGCCTGCCAGTTGGCCCCGAGTTGATCGTATTTGCGCCGTTTCTCCGGATCACTGAGCACCTCGTTGGCCTCGTTGATTTCCTTGAACTTGGGCTCGGCGGTTTTCTTGTCCTTGGCCACGTCCGGATGGTAAAGCCGGGCCAGTTTGCGAAACGCCTTCTTGATGTCGTCGGGCGTCGCGTCGCGGGAAATCCCGAGGGTGGCGTAGTAATCTTTGAAATCGACGGGCATGGGTGGCTTTGGTTCAAAGTGCAGCCTCAACAAATTGTTGGATGGCCGCGGCCGGCATGGCCCCGGATTGGCGGGCCAGTTCGCGGCCGGCCCGGAATACCGCCATGGTGGGAATGCTGCGGATGCCGAACTGGGCGCCGAGTGCGGGTTGCTCCTCGGTGTTCACTTTGGCGACCACCCAGCGGCCCGCCCCGGCCTTGGCCACCTTGACCAATTCGGGCGCGACCATCTTGCAGGGGCCACACCACGGGGCCCAGAAATCCACGAGCACCGGCAGTTTGCTCCGCGTGGTCAAGGCGGCAAAACTCGCCGCATCTTCCACCTCGACCGGCGCATCGGGGGCCGCCAACACGGTCTGGCAATCATGACAGCGAAACGGCTGGCCCAGCCGTTCGTAGGTGAGCCGGTTGGCACGGCCACATTGCGGACACTCGGTGATGAACCCGCGTTCATCGGGTTGGTGGGTGGCTTTGCTCATGAAAGTAGCTTGGAAGATGCAACCGCACGGGAGAAATGGCTGCCAAGCCACGGCTCCTTGCGGGCCTACGGGTTGAAAATAGCCCGACGCGGTCCCGGAGTCAAATCGCCGCCGCGGGAGCAAATCAGCCCAGGGCATTGACTCCCATCGGGTTCTTTACGTGGGTTGAGTTCACCCTCGTGAATTCCCCCGCCGCTGCCCCACTCCACCAGCCAAAATCAGCGCGCTTCATGAGTCGGGAAAGCTGGGCGGCGTTGCCCCTGCTTCCCACCCTCTGGCACCGCCTGAAGGAATTCGCCGGGTTTGATCGCGACACAACCTATCTGTGGCCGCGCTGGTTGGTCCTGCGTGCGGTTGGTTTGGTTTATATCGTGATTTTTGCGGGCATCATTGACGAGGCGGGCGCGCTGATCGGACCCAACGGTCTCGCCCCCCTGCCTGAGTTGATGGCGCAACTGCGCGCCTCCCACCCCACATTGCTCGAGGCCGTTTTTCAGTTTCCCACCTTGTTCTGGATCAGCACCCACCCGCTGATGCCTCCGGTGATAGCTTGGACCGGACTGGTTGCGGCCGTGGCCCTGGTCCTGAACCTGTGGCCCCGGCTGACCCTCTTTGTTTGTTGGCTGGCACTGTTGTCCTTTGCCCGGGGTTGGCTGATTTTTTCAGACCCGTTGGTGGACTGGCTCATGTTGGAAGTCGCGTTGCTCTGCATTCCGTTCGCGCCGGCGGGTTACCGGCCCGGCTTGGGTGCGCAGTCCTCGCCCCGCCCCCTTGTGGTCTTCATGGTGCGCTGGCTGCTGTTCCGGATCATGTTCGAGACCGGCCTCTCGAAAATACTCAGCGGCGATCTTCATTGGTTGAACCTGACGGCCATGGACGTGCTGTATGAGACCGCGCCCTGCCCGACGATTCTCGGTTATCTGGATCATCAATTGCCGCACGCCTGGCATGTGGTTGAAATCGCGCTGACCTTTGCGGCCGAAATCGTGGCGCCCTTGCTGGCGGTTTTTTGGGGGAGACGCGGGCGGTGGCTGGCGTTCGCCTGCTGGTCCCTGTTTCAGATCGGCATCCAGCTCACCTGCAATTTTGGTTGGCTCAACACCGCCTCCTTTGCCCTCGGCTTTCTCCTCCTGGATGACCAGATGCTGGCCGCCGCCACCCGGAGATTCAGGCTGGTCCGACCGGAACGGGCCCTGGCCGCCCTGAGGACAAGCTCATCCAGCTTGCCCTTCCGCAAACCTTGGCGGCGCCAGGTGCTGCACGTCGTGCTGTGGACTCATTTCGTGCTCTCGATCCTGGTTTTCTGGAGCGTCACCTCTCTGCCGCTGAATGCCCGGGTGGAGCAACTGACCCGACCCGCGAAGCTCCTGTTTACCCGGTTGGGCAGCGTCAATTCCTACCTGCTGTATTCGCGCCTCGATCCGTTTCACTTCGTCGCGGAATTCGTCGGCTCCAACGACGGTGGGGTGACCTGGCGGCCTTATGAATTTCGCTACTTTCCGCAGCAATTGGATCGCATGCCTCCGTTCATTGCCCCGCGTTTTCCCCGGTTTGAAGCCACCTTGCAGATCCAGGCCAGCATCGAGGACAAGCCCACGACGCTGTATGCCTCCGTGGCCACCCGCCTGCTGGAACAAAACGCCCAGGTGTTGCGGTTGTTCCGGCGCAACCCGTTTCCCGATGCCCCGCCCCAAATGATCCGGACCCCGGGTTACCGCTACACGTTCACCGACTATGCAACGTATCAGACCAGCGGCCTCTTTTGGAACCGCACCTATCTGGGCGAATACCTGCCGATGATGTATTTGAATCCTCAGGGCGAGGTCGCGCAGGCGGCTTCCAGTTTCGAACAATTGAGCGTCACCGCGCACTACGGCAACGCGTCCGCGCAAACTTATCTCGGTTTTCTGTATATCAGTGGCGAGGAAGGTGTAACCCGGGATGGGGCGGAAGCGGCCAAATGGTTTAGACGCGCGGCCGAATTGGGTCAGGCCAGCGCACAATTCAATCTCGCGCTGATCCTAGCCCAGGGCGACGGGGTGCCCAAGGATGTCGCGCAGGCCATGCAGTGGTGCCGTCGCGCCGCCGAACAGGGTCTGGCTGATGCGCAGGATCAACTCGGCATCATGTATCTTTCCGGCGAGGGGGTGCCGCGCAATGAAACCGAGGCCCTCGTCTGGTTCGAGGTCGCCGCCCGGTCCGGACATGCGGCCGCCCTGAGTCATCGCACCATCGCCATCAGTCACATGAGTCCGGCGGTCGTCCGTCTGGCCCAGACGCGCGCGGAAGATATTCTGGCAGAAATCAGTGCCCGAAAGCAGGACGGCAACCGTTGAACGCGTTTCGCTGAAGGTGGCTCACGAACCCGCTTCGATTGCCGCCACGCGTTGCTGGGCGGTGCGGATGCGGGCGAGGTTGTATTTCTGCTGACGATTGAAATGGAAAATCCCGTTCTGTTCCTGGAAGACGTCGGTCAGCTGGGTGTAGCAATAGCCGAACATCCGTGGGTTGCCCAAGAGCGCCGCACACAGTCCCTCGAAGCGGGTGTAAAATTCCTCCAGCGTCTTGGGTCGGTCGCCATAGCCCCAGGCATCGTCGCCCAGTTTCGCCTTGGGGTTCCACAAAATGCCGCCGAACTCGCTCACGAAATAGGGCTGCCCGCGCCAGGGAATGGACTGGTGCCAGAGATCGTCCTTCTCAAAGGGCTGATCGCGCAAAAGCCCGTCGTGTCGGGTCCGGAAGGTCCGCGGATCCTGATCGTAGTCGTGGCCGTCGTAGATATCCGCCTCGGCCACCCCGTGGGCGTAGCCGGAAACATCGAGCACCGGCCGGGTGGCATCATGGAGCTTGGTGGCGAGAAACAGCGCCCGCATCACATCATCATGCGTGGTGATGCGTTCATCCTGCCGGCGCCTGGTTTCGTTCAACGGACACCAACCGACGATGCTCGGGTGATTGAAATCCCGTTGGAGCACCTCGAGCCACTGGGTGGCAAAGCTCGCCGGAAAATCCGCGCCGCCGTGGTTGCCTCCGCGCGCGATCCGGCCGTCGGCCTGCTGTTGCCAGCCGCGCACGGGTTCCGCCCCATTGAGCCCCCAGTCACTGAATTCGCCCCACACCAGGTAGCCGAGCCGGTCGGCATGATAAAGAAACCGCTCCTCAAACACTTTTTGGTGCAGCCGGGCCCCGTTGAAACCAGCGGCCAATGAGAGCGTGATGTCGCGCACCAGGGCGGCATCGGTTCGGGCGGTCAAAATTCCATCGGGATAATAACCCTGGTCGAGCACAAGGCGCTGGAAGACCGGCCGGCCGTTGAGCTTCACCGCCATGTCGTCGATGCAGATGCTGCGCAGGCCCGCGTAACTTTTTGCCGTATCGATCACCTTGCCGGTTTTGACCTCCACCAACTCCAGTTCGAGCGAGTAAAGATGCGGATCTTCCGGCGACCACCATCGGGTGCGCTCCGCCGGCACCGGCAAATCGAGCCGGGGATAGAACCCGACCCCGCACCGGCACTCCGCTTCGCTCACCACTCCGCGCCGGTCGCGCAAGCGCGCGCGATAGCTGAGTCCGGCCTGGGCCCCCGTCACGGGTTGCTCGATGCAAAAGCGCGCATTGGCCACATCGGGGATGATCTTGGGCCGTTGCAAATGGGCCCGCATCGGCACGGGCTCCAGCCACACGGTCTGCCAAATCCCCGTGGTGCGCGTGTAGTGGCAGCCGCTGTTGCCATGGGTCCATGCTTGTTTCCCCGAGGCCATGGACTCGCGGGTGTTGTCCCGGGCCCGCACCACCAGCGTCACCTTGTGTCCGGGTCTGACCGCGTCCGTCAGGTCGCAGGTGAACGACGTCATCCCGCCGCGATGGCGGCCCACTGCGATGCCGTTGGCCCAGACAAAGGTATCGTAATCACTGGCCTGAAAATGCAGGAGAATGCGTTGCCCGGCCCACGCTTTCGGCACGGTGACATCGCGGCGATACCAGACCGCGTTGAGATAGTCGGCGTTGCCAATGCCGGAGAGTTTCGACTCCGGACAAAACGGCACGGTGATGCGCTGCTTGAGCCGTCGGGTCAGCAGGCCGCGATCCAGTCCGCTGTCGCCCTGGTCGATCTCGAACTGCCAGGGGCCGTTGAGACACAGCCAGTCGCGGCGGACAAACTGGGGACGCGGATACTCGGCACGGGGAGGACGGGGAGCGGACATGGGTAGAGGTGGTCTGATAGTGACATCACCAAGGAGCTCACTTATGTCCAATGCCAATTCCTCGTCATATGGCGCTACCCTTGTCCTGCCCCTCCCCGTCATGAAAATACGTTTTTATTCACTTTTCCTGTGTCTTGCCTCACTGGCTTTCGCCCAAGCCCCGCACCCAACGGTCCTGACAACCAAATACAAGGATCAGATGCTGCCCGTGATCAAGGTCCTGGGGACGGATCCGGTGGTGCTGGTCGAGGGCACGGAAAAACGCATTCGCATTGAGCCCACCTATATGCTCGAGCGTGCACCGGGCTACAGCCGGATCTCAGCCGATGTGTTGGGGCAAACCATGAGCACGCGCGAAACCCGCATGGTGGACACGGAAAGCGCCGCCGCCGCCGCCAGTGATGCGGCCCAGTCGATGGGCGGCCGATTCGGCATCTCCCATTTTGATCTCTCGGTGCGAGCCCATGAGGCGGTGCGCGGCGGCTTTGTCGTGGCCGTGGTCTATTCCGAGGCCGCCATGGCCGAGGGCGGCAGGTTCACGGCCCCGGAAATCGTCGTGCACGATCTCCCCGACCTGCCCGCCGGGCAATCAACCGTGGTCAAGTTTTCCTCCGCCATTCCCGATGGGGCCGACAAGCTGCGCTTTTTCGTGCAACTGTTCGATGCCGACGGCCGCGAGATGATGACCGACAAATCCCCCGACAGCTGGAAATTTTACGCCTACATGGAGCGCATGCGCCTGCGCGACGCCCTTCCCCATTACGTCGCCAAATTCGCCGGGGCGGACCATGCCGCCGCCCCGATCATCATGCCCCGCCCGATCATGAGCCCCGGTTGGGAACTGCCCGGGGAACCGGTGGAAGCCCTGCTGACCATCTCGGCGGAAGGCGTGGTCACCGACCTGCGGCTGTCCCGGGTGCCGGATGACAACCTGCGGCGGGCCCTGACTGAATCGCTGCAAGGCTGGCTGTTTTTCCCCAAGCTTCGTGCCGGCACTCCTGTGGAAAGCAAGGTGCAGGTGCCGATCAAATTCTAAGTCCGTCATGTCCACCCGCAAAACCGCCGACCAGTGGTTCGCCGAGTATGGGGAGAGCCATCAGCACCACACCAATGAACTCATTCATTGGGTTTGCGTGCCGGTGATTTTTTTCTGCGTGCTCGGTTTCATCTGGTCGTTGCCCGTGCCCGCGGCCTGGCGCGGGGCGGTTGACTGGTTCAACTGGTCGCAACCGGCCATCCTGCTCGTTTTTCTTTTTTACCTGCGCCTTTCACCGGCCTTGAGCTGCGGCATGCTGGCCTTCATGGGCCTGTGCTACTTTTTGCTTTCCCTGCTTTATTGGTATGCCGGGGATGCGGTGTGGCAGGTCTGCCTCGGACTTTTCGTCCTGGCGTGGATCGGCCAGTTCATCGGTCACAAGCTCGAGGGAAAAAAGCCGTCGTTCCTGAATGACGTCGTCTTCCTCCTGATCGGCCCGGCCTGGCTCCTGAGTTTCATCTACAAGAAGGCCGGCCAAAAATACTGAAGCCCGCCCGTCATTGCCCGGGCGTCGGTTCGCGGCCAAACCATTCGATCCGGCTGCAGGTGCTGCAGGTCAGGGTGAAGGCCGCGCGATTCAGCCAATCGAGGTTGAAGAATGTCGCTCCGCGCGTGTTCATGAGCGTCTTCCGGTCGTGGAACCTGACACCCCCGCAGTGCGGACAGGTGACCGGTTTACCGGCCACGACATAACCCGTGATCTGGTCGGACGGCAAGGCGGTGGCATTTTTCATCTTGGCCCGAATTTTAATCCCGGAGCCGTTCCGTGACCATTACAGCAAGCCGGGCAATTTGGAGCCGCCGCCCTGCCGGCATCAGCCGTGGCCACCCGGTTTGCCTTTGGGCTTGGCCGCGCCGGCAACCCCGGCTAGTAATGGGCAACGTCCACCCGGTGGATGACGCGAACGGGTCACCGGCCGGGTGAATATGTTTCACCACGACCGAGAGGAATCCTATGAAAAAGCCTCAGCAGGAAGCGAAGTCCACCCTGTGGGACGAGTGCGACCTGGACAACACGCCGGAGGGCCTGGGCCGGGACATCAAGAACAAGCTGTTCTGCATGGTCGGGAAGTTCCCCGAGGTCGCGACCCGCAACAATTACTACCTGGCCCTGGCTTATGCCGTGCGCGACCGCCTGCTCCACAACTGGGTGCACACCGCGAAGACTTATTTCGACAACACCAGCCGCACCGTGGTCTATCTCTCGGCCGAGTTTTTGATCGGACCGCAACTGGGCCGCAATCTGGTCAGCCTTGGCATCTACCAAGCCACGGCGGAAGCGCTCAAGGGCATGGGGCAGGATCTGGACGATCTGATCGAACAGGAGGAGGAACCCGGCCTCGGCAATGGTGGCCTCGGTCGACTCGCCGCCTGTTACATGGAATCACTGGCCACGCTGCGCATTCCCACCATCGGCTACGGCATTCGCTACGAGTTCGGTATCTTTGACCAGGAAATCCAGGACGGTTGGCAGGTGGAAAAAAGCGACCGTTGGCTGCGCCTGGGTTACCCCTGGGAAATCAACCACCCCGAGGTCACCTTCGAGGTCAAACTCGGCGGGCACACCGAGCCCTTCACCAACGATCAGGGACGCTATGGTGTGCGGTGGATCCCGCACCGCATCGTGCTCGGCACGCCCTGCGACACCCTGATGCAGGGTTATGGCGTGAAAACCGTGAACATGTTGCGGCTCTGGAAAGCCGAGGCGCACGACTCCTTCGACTTTCAGGCCTTCAACGTCGGCGACTATTACCGTGCCGTGAATGAAAAGGTGGTCTCGGAAAACATCACCAAGGTGCTTTACCCGAACGATGAACCGGCTGCCGGCAAACAGCTCCGGCTGGAGCAACAATACTTTTTCGTCTCCTGTGCCCTGCGCGACATGATTCGCATCCATACCCAGCGCGCCAAGTCCCTCGATAACTTTCACCAGAAATACGCGGTGCAACTCAACGACACCCACCCGGCCATCGGCGTGGCCGAGTTGATGCGCCTGCTGGTGGATGAGCATGGCATGGACTGGGACCAAGCCTGGTCGATCACGCACCAAACTTTTGCCTATACCAATCACACGCTCCTGCCCGAGGCCCTGGAGCAATGGCCTCTGCCCCTCTTCCAGCGGGTGCTGCCCCGCCATCTTGAAATCATCTACGAGATCAACCAACGCTTTCTGGCCGAGGTTGCCGACCGCTGGCCGGATGATCCCGCCCGGCTCCGCCGCCTTTCCCTGATCGATGAGCGCGGCGACAAATACATCCGCATGGCGCACCTGGCCTGTGTGGGGAGCTCCGCCATCAACGGGGTCGCCGCCCTGCACACCGAGTTGCTCAAGGCAACCGTGCTGCGCGATTTTTATGCGCTCTGGCCGGACAAATTCACCAACAAGACCAACGGCGTGACCCCGCGTCGTTTCCTGGCCCTGGCGAATCCGGGGCTCGCCAAACTGATCACCAGCCGGATCGGAAGTGCTTGGGTTAGCGATCTCGACCAACTGCGGGGGCTCGAGCCCTTTGCCACCGATCCGGATTTCCAAATGGCATGGCAGCAGGTGAAACACGCGAACAAGGTGCGGCTGGCCGGGGCCATCCGGGCGAGCACCGGCATCAAGGTCGACCCCGACTCCCTTTTCGACATCCAGGTCAAGCGCATCCACGAATACAAACGCCAGCACCTGAACCTGCTGCATGTGCTCACCCTCTATCACCGGTTGAAACAAAACCCCTCGGCGAGGATCACCCCGCGAACGGTGATCTTTGGCGGCAAGGCCGCGCCGGCCTATGCCACGGCCAAACTCATCATCAAGCTCATCAACGCCGTGGCGGCGGTGATCAACACCGACCCCGAGTCCCGCGACCAACTGCGCGTGGTTTTCTTCCCCGATTTCAACGTGAAGAACTCCCAGCACATCTATCCGGCGGCCGACCTGTCGGAACAGATATCCACCGCCGGCAAGGAAGCTTCGGGGACGGGCAACATGAAGTTCTCCATGAACGGAGCCCTCACCATTGGCACCCTCGACGGGGCCAACGTCGAAATCCGCGAGGAGGTGGGCGCGGAGAATTTCTTTCTCTTCGGCCTGACCGCCGCCGAGGTCGAACAGCGCAAATGGCAGGGCTATCACCCGCGGGCATTATACGAGCAAAACGCGGAACTGCGCGCCGTGCTCGATCTGATCGAGAGCGGGACGTTCTCCCCCGAACAGCCGGGCTTGTTCCAGCCTTTGGTCAACGCCCTGCTCGAGCGCGACGACTACCTGCTCCTGGCCGATTATTCCGCCTATATCGAAGCGCAGGAAAATGTGAGTCACGCCTATCTGGATCAGGCCGACTGGACCCGCCGATCGATTCTCAATGTGGCCCGGATGGGCAAGTTTTCCTCGGATCGCGCGATCCGGGAATACTGCCGCGACATCTGGCACGTCGAACCGGTGGCCGTCAAATAACCGACGGGCCAACCCGGAACCCGAACGCTATTTCTTTTTCGGCGGCTCGTAGGCAATCGGCACCCGCACCCGCACGTAGGCCGGTTGGCCATCCTTCACCGCCGGAGAAAAAACCCAGCGCGAAACCGCGGTCGCCGCGGCCCAGCCGAAGGCCTCCTCATTGGACGAGATGATCCGCGGCAGTTTCACGCGCCCATGGTGGTCGATGATGAATTCTATCTGGGCGGTTGCCCCCTTGCCGGACTTGCGCAGCGCCTCGGGCAACTCCGGCCCGACTTGGTAGATGGGGCGGGGCTTTTCATCGATTTCACTGAAACCGTAAATTTTCACCCGGTCGGCCTTGATGTCATCAACGAGCTCACCCGTGGCTTCATCGATCGGGGCATCGGCACTGATGCGGTTGAACTTTTGTTCCAGGGTCAGCAGGGCCCAGCAGGGTTTGCCGTCCTTCATCGCCGGTTCGAAGGTCCACGCCTCCACCATCGCGGCCGTGGCGGCGCCAAATTCCGGATTGCTGGCCTTCTTGACCTCGGCGCCCCGGGCGTTGCCGGTGGGATCGACAATGAAGGACACCGTCGCGCTGCCCGTCTTGCCCTTCATCAACAAGTCATACGGATAAACGGCCGGGCATTTGCGCACCAGGTCGGGCGCTTCGTCATACTGGTAAAGCTCGGGCAGTTCCTTGCTGGGCTTGCCGCGCAGTTTGGCCAGCCGCACCTTGCGCTCGGCCTCCGCGGCCGCGGGATCAAAGACGACCTCAACCTCGATGCGGGAGCGGGCCATCGCCCCATTGACGACCGCGCAGGCGTATTTCCAATTCAGCACCGTCTCGATCGCCAGCATGTTCAACTCGGGATGATCCGACTTGATCACCCGGGGATTGCGCACGGAATTGTCGCGGTCCACCTCGACTTCGACCAGCACCGTGCCCTTGATGCCGGCATCACGCAGTTGCTTGGGATAGTAGGGCGGGGTCTTGCTCTCCGGTTCGACATAGGCCGACCGCTCATTGACCTGGATGTTATTCGCCATGCCCTGGTAAACGCGTTGCGAAATCGGCGGACCGCCCTGGGCCGGCGTGCCGCCACCCACCACCGTGCCACCGCCTTCGGTTGACTGGGCCTGCACTCCAACCGTCAAAGACAACGCGAAAATCCCTGCAGCCATGAAAATCTTCATCGCGGCAAATTGCTGAATGTCATAAGCCAAGGCAATCGCGGATTTGGGGCCAAACGGGTCCGCCGCTGGATCGATGATCGGCGGCGGTTTCACTCCTCCGGAACCTTATTTTGATTCCGATTCGTCCACCACGATGTAGCGGCTGACGCCCTCGCGCCAGATGCGCACCAACACCTTGGGGCCCTTGATTTCCTCACTGAGCTTGACGGCCTCCTCGGCATTGCTCACCGGACGGCGATCCAGGCTGAGCACCACGTCGCCCTGTTGCAGCCCATCGCGGGCGGAAGCACTGTCGGGTTTGACATCGGTGATGATCGCGCCCTGCAAATTCGGCGGCAGGCGGAATTGGGCCCGGAGTTGGGGCGTGATATCCGTGACCCCCACGCCGTTCAACACACCTTCATCACTCCCGCCGTAACCTTCGCCCGCAGCCAGTTCCTTGGTCGGCAGTTCGCCCAGCTTGAAGGTCACCGTCTCGGTCTTGCCGTCGCGCACATATTCAACCTTCACCTCGGTGCCCGGCGCGAGCCGAACCACGGCCAGCTGCAAACGCCGCGGATCCAGCACATCCTTGCCGTCCACCTTCGTGATGATGTCGCCGCTCTTGAGTCCGGCCTTGTCCGCCGGGCTGTCCGGGGTGACATCGGTCACCAGCGCCCCCTGGTTGACCCCAAACTGGGTCGCCAGATCGGACTCGAGCGCCTGGGTGTTCACGCCCATGAAACCACGGGTAATTTTGCCCGAGGTCACCAGCTGCTCGGCCAGGGAACGGGCCAGATTGAAGGGAATGGCAAATCCCACCCCGTTGAATCCTCCGCTGCGGCTGAGAATGGCGGTGTTGATCCCGATCACCCGTCCCTGCGTATCGACCAAGGCGCCGCCGGAATTGCCCGGGTTGATCGCCGCATCCGTCTGGATAAAGTCTTCATAATCCTCGATGCCCAGGCCGCCGCGACCCAGCGCGCTGACGATCCCGTGCGTGACGGTGAGGCCGATGCCAAAGGGGTTGCCGATCGCGAAGACCGTGTCGCCCACCTCGAGCTGGTCGCTGTCCCCCAGTTTGGCCGCCGGCAGATCCGTGGCGTCGATCTTCAACACCGCGATGTCCGCCTTGGCGTCCCGGCCCACGACCTCCGCCTTGTATTCCTTGCGCGGTTCACCCACGGCGACCTTCACCTCGTCCGCCCCGTCCACCACATGGTTGTTGGTGATGATATAACCATTGCTGGAAACAATCACCCCCGAGCCCAGGCCCTGTTGCTTTTGTTCCCGCGGGGCCATCTGACCGTGTTCCGGGATATTGAAAAACCGGCGGAACATCGGATCGTTATAAAACGGTGACATGTCGTTGCGCAATTTGACCGTCTTGCTGGAAAACACATACACCACGCTCGGCGCCGCCTGTTTTACCACACTGGCGTAGCTCACCCGCAGGGCCTTGTCGCGATCGATGGGTTGACGGTCGGTTTTCAACTCGAGCGGCGCACGCTCCTTGGCCTTGTCGCTCGCCCATACCGCAATGCCGGAGGCACCCACCAAGACCATCAGGGCCAGCCAAATGAGGCCGCGTTTGAATACTGGATTTTTCATGTTCATATGCAAAAGTTGATCGAGACTGCACCGGCACGGTCCCTTGAATAGCCATCCGTGCGGCACGGTGGGATAAGACTTTCGATCAGGCTGCAAGTTCCGTTTTCTCTTTAACCCCGGTGTTGACCGGGAGCAACCCACCCGGCTAGCGTGCTCCCCTTATGTCCGAATCCGCCGCTCCCGCCGAAGTCTCCATGGATGCCATCGTCGCGCTTTCCAAGCGCCGCGGCTTCATCTTCCAATCGTCTGAAATCTACAACGGCTTCAACGGCTTCTTCGACTACGGTCCGCTCGGCTCCGAGTTGAAAAAGAACATCCGCGACTGCTGGTGGGACGACATGGTGCGCCGCCGCGACGATGTCGTCGGCCTCGAAACCTCGATCATCATGCACCCCAAGGTCTGGGAAGCCTCCGGTCATGTCGACGGCTTCACCGATCCGCTGGTGGACTGCAAGGCGAGCAAGCAGCGCTACCGGGCCGACCAGTTGTTTTTCGCGGCTGTGGAAGTGACTGCGCTCAAAGCCGATCTTGAACTCGAATACGCAGATCTGGTGAAACACCATGGCACGGTTCCTCCGTCTGTGCGCGAAAAGTATTTTGAAACTAAGACCATTGGTTACGTCTCAGCACTCGAGAGCGAGCGGACCGCTCAGGAACTCGACGAAAAGGCACGGGAGCTGAAGCGCAAGTTAGGCGTTCGCGGTGAGATTTTTGGCTTCAAAATGCGCGACATGACGGAAGCCGCGCCTGAGGAAATCGCCCTCATTCCCTCCCCTGCCACGGGTGAGCCCGGCAGCCTCACGCCGCCGCGCTCGTTCAACATGATGTTCCAAACCAACGTGGGCGCGATGACGGACGGTTCCTCGGTCGCCTACCTGCGGCCGGAGACCGCCCAGGGCATGTTTGTGGATTTCAAGAGTGTGGTGGACACCGGCCGCGTGAAGCTGCCCTTCGGCATCGCGCAAATCGGCAAGTCGTTCCGCAACGAGATCACGCCGCGCAACTTCATCTTCCGCTCACGTGAGTTCGAGCAGATGGAAATGGAATATTTCATCCACGAGGACGCCGACTGGGCGCAGGCGCACCAGGACTGGATCCAATGGTGCTGGGACTGGCTCAGGTCGATCGGCCTGCCCGAGTCACATCTTTCCCTGTTCGAACACGAGAAGGCCAAGCTCGCCTTCTACTCGCGTGGCACGACGGACATCATGTTCAAGTATCCCTTCGGGGTGCAGGAGCTCTGGGGCATCGCCGCCCGCGGCAACTACGACCTCACCCAGCACGCCAAGGCCTCCGGCAAACCGCAGGACATTTTCGACGAAGCCACGAAGAAGAAATTCGTGCCGCACGTGATCGAACCCGCCGTCGGCGTGGATCGCATTTTGCTCGCCGTGCTGTGCGCCGCCTATGCGGAGGAGCAGGTCACCGATGAGAAGGGCAACACCGAGACGCGCACCGTGCTGCGGCTTTCGCCGCGTATCGCCCCGGTCAAGGTCGCCGTGCTGCCGCTGCTCAAGAACAAGGAGGTCCTCACCGATCGCGCCAAGGCACTCTACAAAAAACTACAGCGCCGCTACGCCGTGTTCTACGACGAGGCCGGGGCCATCGGCCGCCGCTATCGCCGCCAGGACGAGATCGGCACCCCGTGGTGCGTGACCATTGATTTCGACACCATCGAGAAGGAAGGCGACACCTTCACCCTCCGCGAACGCGACTCGATGGCGCAGCGCCGCATCACGGAACAAGAATTGTTTCAACTCTTGGACGAAGCGGTTTATTAAGCCGGCCTGTCCTCCCCGGCTTCAGCCAAGGGAAATCCTCCACCGGCGGACGCCTCAACTCCACTGCAGAAAGTTTTGACCCATCAGGCAGCCCGCTTGAGGGTCAGTCGTGATTGAAACCACGAATAATATGCCGTCGTGAAAGCCATCGTCTATGAACGGTATGGTCCGCCGGAGGTGCTCCACGTCGGCGAGGTGCCGAAGCCGGTGCCGCAGAAAAATGAAATCCTGATTCACGTGCGCGCGGCCGAGGTCACCAAGTCGGACTGTGAGATGCGCCGTTTCAAGTTTGCCGTGAACTGGTTTTGGCTGCCCCTGCGTATCGCCATGGGAATTCGCCGACCGAGAAAACCCATCCTCGGCGGCTATTTTGCCGGCGAGGTCGATGCCGTCGGTGCGGCCGTGACACGCTTCAAACCCGGAGACGCCATCTTCGGGTGCGCCCAAATGCGGCTCGGTGCCTACGGTGAATACCTGTGCCTGCCTGACGACTACACGATCGTGCCCAAGCCGGACAACCTGAGTTTCACGGAAGCCGCCGCCGTGCCATTGGGCGGATTGAACGCGCTCCACTTT
Source organism: Cephaloticoccus sp. (assembly GCA_021734075.1). Classification (GTDB taxonomy): domain Bacteria; phylum Verrucomicrobiota; class Verrucomicrobiia; order Opitutales; family Opitutaceae; genus Cephaloticoccus. Next base: position 36,233 of record JAIPJW010000006.1, on the reverse strand, counting down.
ATGCGCCGGGCCAGACTGCAACCCGGCGAAACCGTATTGATCAATGGCGCGGGCGGGAGTATCGGCAGCTTCGCCGTGCAAATCGCGAAGGCGATGGGCGCGAAGGTCACCGTCGTGGATCATCCGATCAAAGCCGATCTGCTACGAAACCTCGGCGCGGATCATTTCATCGACTATACCCGGGAAGATTTCGCCGCCACCGGACAGACCTACGATGTGATCTTCAACATGGTGGCGCGAAACGACTACGCGCGCAGCATCGCGTGCCTGAAGCCCAAGGGACGGTATCTGACGGCAAACCCCAAATTCTCCGACATGATCCGCTCGGTGCTCACTTCACGGTTCACGGACAAGACTGCGATCTTTGCTTTTGCCGGGGAAACGAAGGCAGAACTTCTCACGCTCAAGACCATGATCGAGGAAGGCAAAATCCGATCAATCGTCGATCGGATCTACCCGAGGGCGCAGGCCGCCGCAGCCCATCACCGCGTGGAAACCGAGCAACGACTCGGCGCGATCATCATCGCCGAACAAGACTGTCCGTAGAACCAGCACCCGGTCCATCGGCGCAGACCAAACCGAGGGCCGCTTGGTTGTTTCCGTGCAGGACAAGTGGACTCTCATGCACCAATTCGTCCACCCCGGTGAATCGTGCCTCACTCGCCACTTGTGTCGTGCGCGTGCAGGTCGCCACTAATCATCCAATTTGAACGCTGGCATAGCGCACCATAACTTCTGGCCGGCTGATTCACATCATAGCCGCCCGGTGTGGTCCTGTGTCCGTTCATCCGCCATTTGGCCCAATTGGTTTAGGGTGCCTTGCGCTCGCAGCCGGTTTTGCAAAATTGACGGTATGACCTACCAACCCTCCGCCGACCTGCTCGACAGCTATGCTGATGTGATGATCAACTTCGCCCTCAACAGCGGCGAGGGCGTGAAACCCGGTGAGGTCGTCCAACTGCGCGTGCCCGAGGTCGCCAAACCGTTCCTCATCGCCCTGCGCCGAGCCGTCCTCAAGGCCGGGGCCCACCCGCTCGTGTTCTACACCCCGGACGACATTGCCCGTGAGTTCTACGAGCTCGCCAGCGACGAACAACTGTCGTTTTTCGCTGAGAAATACCACCGCGGCACCGTCGATCAGATCGATCACACCGTGGCCATCCTCGCCGAGACCAACAAGCGCGAACTCGCCGGCATTCCCGGCAAGAAACTCATGGCCGTGCAAAAGGCCCACAAACCCTACATGGACTGGCGGCGTGACAAGGAAAGCGCCGGTCACTACACTTGGACGCTTGCGCTGTATGGCACTCAGGCCATGGCCGACGAAGTCGGTCTGTCCCTGGAGGACTACTGGCACGAAATCATCCAGGCATGTTACCTGGACGAGGCCAAACCCGCTGAAAAATGGAAGGTCCTCTACACCGAACTCTACATGATCAAGGACAAGCTCGATGCCCTCGGGATTGATCGCCTGCACGTTGAGGCCGAGGACACCGATCTCTGGGTGAAAATCGGCCCCAAGCGCAAATGGCTCGGTGGGTCCGGCCGCAACATCCCCAGTTTCGAACTCTTCATTTCACCCGACTGGCGCGGCACCGAGGGCCGCATCTGTTTCACCGAACCGCTCTATCGCTACGGTGCGTTGATCAAGGGAGCCTACCTGGAGTTCAAGGACGGTTGTGTCACCAAGGCCACGGCCACCGAGGGCGAGGATGTGCTGCGCGAGATGATCGCGGTTGAAAACGCCGACAAGATCGGCGAGTTCTCCCTCACCGACCGCCGTTTCTCCCGCATCACCAAGTTCATGGGCGAGACCCTCTTTGACGAGAACGTCGGCGGCCAGTGGGGCAACACCCACCTCGCCGTCGGTGCCGCCTACCGCGACTCCTACACCGGCGACCCCGCCACGGTCAGTGACGAACAATGGGCGGAGATGGGTTACAACAACTCCGCCGTCCACACCGACATCGTCGCCACCTCGAATCGCGTCGTCACCGCCCATCTCGCCGACGGCTCGACCCAAGTCATCTACCGCGACGGCGAATTTCAGGTCTAACCGCGGATCGGGGGTATCATACACCGCGCGAAGCTCGACGCCCGCCCGGATTGTTTCCAGCGTTGGGCGTGGTAAACGACTGTCATTTCTCACCCGACCGGCGGCATCGCTACACCCTGCTGCATCGGATCAATCCGCTGTTCGGCGAAAAGCTGATCATGTGGATCGGGCTCAATCCGAGCACGGCCGATGAGCAAAAGCTCGATCCCACGCTCACGCGCATCCGCTCGTTTTCCGAGCGGGAAGGTTATGATGGTTTTCTGATGACCAACATCTTCGGCTTTCGCGCCACGGATCCAAAGGAGATGCAGCGCGCGACTGATCCCATCGGACCGGAGAATGACCAGGCCCTGCTCGCCGCCGCGGAACGCTGTGACCGGGTCGTCGCTGCGTGGGGCGCGCACGGCGTCCATCAGGATCGCGCCCTCGCCGTCGCAAAGCTCCTCTCCCGCCACACCCTCTGGTGTCTCGGCACCACCAAGGACGGCTTTCCCAGGCACCCCCTTTACATCAAGGGCGACCAACCCCTCGTGCGGTGGAAGCCGCTTGTCGCGAGCCGAATTTGAGGTGGTCCGGGCGCTCCGCGCCCAGATATCGGCAAGTCAGTCCCACGGGCCAGACCGCGCGCGGAGCGCCCAGTCCACCTTGATATCCAAGGATGAGAATTCAAAACAGTTGGCAGCCTGCTCGCCAGCGCTCAGTCATCTAACGCGAGCGAGCTCACGACCCACAAGTCAAGGGCGATCAGCCGCTCGTGCCGTGGAAGTCAGGTCAAAGCGACCAAGGTTGCCGGCTTTAAATAGGGAAACCGCAAATCAAGGATATCGGATTATCTTTAATCATGACTTCACAGCTATTTGAGTTTTTCGTGTCAATTCGCGGTTAAATCATTCTGCCTCTCCCTGGAATGAACCATTTTGACCAGGCCCGCCTTGCCATTGATGCCGCCCATGCGGCCGATCCCAAGCGCACCACCGACGGCCAACCCGCCGAACTCGTGTATGCGGACCGCATGGAGGCTTGGGTCAACCAGCTCGTGCCCGAAGCCCCGCCCTTGCTGCGCCTCGCCGCGCGGTGCCAGCATCTCGAACGCTGGTCCGTGCCACGCGACAGTTTCCCGTTGGACAAGCCGGGTTACCACGCGTGGCGCCGCAGCCTCTACGTCAAGCAGGCCGGGCGGGCGAAAACGTTGCTCCTTGCCGCGGGTGTATCCGCCCCGGAGGCCGACGACGTGGCGGACTGGGTGGCCAAGAGTGGACTGAAGACCAATCCCGGCACCCAGGCCCTTGAGGATGCCGCCGTGCTCGTGTTTTTGGAAAACGAGATCGGCGCCTTCGCCGCGCAACATGCGGATTATCCCCGCGGAAAATTCATCGATATCCTGCGCAAAACCTGGCGCAAACTCAGTCCCAAGGCCCGGGAACTGGCCTTGAAACTCGATCTGCCTCCCGCCATTGCCGGACTCATGCACGATGCCTTGGCCGGTCCCATACAACGTTTTGAGCTGACCCACGCCCCCGGGGGACCAGTCATCGGGGCAAACCACCCCGCACTGGCCGGCAATAAATATGGTTTTGAGGGCGGCTGCGTCGTCAAGGAGGCCGGCCGCTATCATCTCTTTACCGCCGAAATGGCGGATGATCCTTTTTGGGTGAAAATGCGTCTGGCCCATTGGTCGAGCCCCGATGGTTTGTGCTGGCAACGGATCAGCACCCTTTACGAGACCGATGGTCGTCTTACGCCGGGAGACAACCGTTTCTCCCTTTGGGCCCCGATGGCTGTTTTCGACGAGCAATCGGACCAATGGAATCTGTTCTATGTCGCCTATCGCCCCGGGCAGGGCGAAACCGAGGGCCTGCACATGAATGGCCGGATCTGGCGGGCGGTCTCAGTCAACCCGGGCCGGGATGGCATCGGCGGACCATACCGGGATGCGGAAATCATTCTCCAACCGGATGCCCGCGCCCAATCATGGGAAGGACAACAAGGCACCGACTCGTTTTATCCCTGGCAGGTTGGCGAACGCTGGTATGGCTTTTACGGCAGCCACAACCACTGCCCGTTGGGGCCCTGGTTGGTCGGCTTGGTCGAGGCCCCCAATCTCAACGGTCCATGGACCCGCTGTGAAGGATTGAACCCTTCGCCGATCGAACCAGTGTTCATCGAGAACCCGCTCGTCACCAAAGTCGGTTCGCACTATGTCGCGGTTTACGATAATTGTGCCCCCGGCGACACCTACATCGCAGAACCCCGGCACATCGGATGCGCGATCTCCACCGATGGCATACATTGGCCGAAGGGCGGTAATCTGGCCGTGCAACCGGAAACCGGAACGGCCCAATGGTCGGAGGATTTGCGGACGGCGCTGGGCCTGATAGCCGAAGAAGACGGGTCCTTTTCAGTATTCTATACCGGCAAGGTGCGGGGTCAGAATTTCTGGGCCCTGGGAGTGGCACGCTTGCAACGACTTCTGGCCTGACCTCGCCCCAAAGTCCGGCCTGTCTGGTTGCCCTTCATCCGGCTCCTCTTCTGTTGGGCTAAGCAGGTGTCGCCTCACAGCTCGCTCAGCACTTCAAAGGTGTGTTGGTCGGCCTGGGCCTGCGCGTGCCAGAGCTTGGCGTAGGCCCCGTCGCGGGCGATGAGATCGTCGTGCGTGCCTTTTTCCACAATGTGACCGTGGGCCAGCACCACAATCTGGTCGGCCCGGCGCACCGTGGACAGGCGGTGCGCTATCACCAACGTGGTGCGCTCCTGCACCAAATTTCCCAGCGCCCGCTGGATGGCGTTTTCGGTGATGGTGTCGACGCTGGCCGTGGCCTCGTCGAGGATGACCAGCGGCGGATTGCGCAGAATGACGCGCGCGATGGTAAGACGTTGCTTTTCGCCCTGCGAGAGCCGCACACCGCGCTCGCCGATCTGCGTGTGCATTCCGTCGGGCAACTGTTGGACGAATTCCCAGGCCGCGGCGGCCTCCAAGGCGGCCACCATGGCCGTATCGCTGGCCCCGACCCGGGCCAGGCGCAGGTTGTCGGCGACCGTGCCGTTGAAAAGAAACGGTTCCTGCGCCACCAGCCCGATCTGCTGGCGCAGTGTGCCCAGATCGAAGTCGCGCACATCCACCCCGCCCAGCATCACCCGCCCGCCGGTCACATCGTAGTAACGCAGCAGCAGATTGGCCAAGGTGGTCTTGCCCGCCCCCGTGTGTCCGACCAGGGCCGTGACCTTGCCGGCCGGCAGGGTGAGTGAAAAATCGGTCAGCACCGGCGGTCTTCCCGGATAGCCGTAGTTCACGTTTTCGTAGCGGATCTCAGGCACCCCCACCGGAAACGGCTTGGGCTGGGCTGGTGATTCGATTTCCACCGGATGATCCAGGATCTCAAACACCCGGTCGCTCGAGGCCCGCGCGGCAGACAGCAGTTGGTTGAGCTGATTGAGCCGGCTCACCGGCTCGTAGACCAGCGAACAGTAGGCAAAGAAGCTGATGAAATCGCCCAGCGTGAAATCGCCGCCATTGGCCTGGCTCTGCATAAGCAGCGAACCGCCCACGCCCATGACTGCGACCGCCCCAAGACTGGTGATGAAGTTTGTGCCGGGGCCGTGCAGCGACCAGCGATACATGGCCTTCAGGGTCGTGTCGCGCAACAGGTGGGCGGCTTCCCGGAAACGGCCGCGCTCGCGATCCCCGAGCGCGAAGGAACTGATGAGCCGGTGTCCGGAAATATTTTCCATCAGCAGTCCGTTGAGCGCACCCGCCGCCTCGCGGGTATTTTTCCACAACACACGGCCGGCCTTGAAATGCAATCGACCGAGCAAAAACACGATCGGCAGCGGCACGAGCACGAGCGCGGCCAGCATCGGCTGCTGGACGAACAGGATCGTGGTGATGGCGCCCAGCGTGAGCAGACTGACCGTGCCCTGCTCGGTGCCGTCGAGCAACGCGCGCTCGACATTTTGCACATCCTCGATGACGCGGGAGGCGATCTCACCGGTCTGGCGTTGGTCGTAATAACCCACCGGCAATTGGAGCAGTCGGGCATGCAGATCCCCGCGCAGGTCGACCAGCACGCGTTGTTCCAGCGTGTTGTTGACGCGGATCCGCAGGGAATTGAACGCGTCGCGCAGAAAATAGCAGCCGGTCAGGGCTGCCACGCCCCACAGGAGCAGGTCGCGGCGGCCGGCCGCGATCACGGAATCCACGATCCACTTGATGACCTGGGGAATCGCGACGAGGAACAGGGTGCTGCCCACCGCCAGCGACAAGGTCAGGATAAACAGCCCGCGGTAACGCAGAAGGTAACGGGCGACGCGACGAAACGGACTCTCGGTTTTCAAGGGGATCACCATGCCGACCAATGAGGGGAGCGCAACCCCGCGAGCCATTCTAGGGATTATAGGCTCCCACCCGTCAGCGTGCATATATTGCTAGGGTCTGCCAACTTTGTTAATAACCGCCGGCCCGGCCTTCATCAGCCTTTCGTTACTTGGTGGGCCCCGCCAAGGTGGATGGGCGTGGAGGGTGGTTATTCATTCGCTGTCGCACCCGGCGGCGATCATTCCGCCCGGAAATATATTCATTTATGGCACATCCGGTTATCATTCAGGGCGGCATGGGCGTGGCGGTTTCCAACTGGAAACTGGCACACTCCGTTTCGCAATTGGGCGCCCTCGGCGTTGTCTCGGGCACGGCCCTGGCCAGCGTGATGGCCCGGCGATTGCAGGCCGGTGATGAGGATGGCGCCATGCGACGGGCGCTCGCCCATTTTCCCATCCCGGCCATCGTCGAGCGGGTGCTGGCTCGTTATTACACGCCGGGCGGCAAGGCCGCCGATCATGCCTTCGCATCCACGCCGATGCCTTCGCTGCAAACCAGCGCGGCCATGACCGAGCTGACGGTGGCGGCGAATTTTGCCGAGGTCTTTCTCGCCAAGGCGGGTCACTCCGGTGTGGTGGGGATCAACCTGCTGGAAAAAATTCAGCTGCCCACGCTCGCCTCGTTGTATGGCGCGATGCTGGCCGGCGTGGACTACGTGCTAATGGGTGCCGGCATTCCGCGCCAGATTCCCGGCGCCTTGGATCGCCTGGCGGCGGGTGAACCGGCCGAGCAAAAGATCGACGTGGCCGGCGCCGCGGTGGGAACCGAGCATTTGATGCGCTTTGATCCCGCCGCTTTTTTTGGTGGGAACGCTCCCCGTTTGTCCCGGCCTTTCTTTCTGGCGATCGTTGCCTCCGCGACGCTTGCGTTGACCTTGGCCAAAAAATCCAACGGCCAGGTGGACGGCTTTATCGTCGAAAGCGAAATCGCGGGCGGCCACAACGCCCCGCCGCGCGGACCCATGCAATTGGATGCTCAGGGCGAACCGATCTACGGGCCCCGCGATGTGCCCGAACTGACCAAGATTCGCGACATCGGCCTGCCCTTCTGGTTGGCAGGGGGCCAGGCCAGGCCGGAAAAACTGGCGGAGGCATTGCAGCTCGGCGCGGCGGGTATCCAGGTCGGCACGGCCTTTGCCTTTTGTGATGAATCGGGCGTCGAACCCGAGTTGAAGCGGACAATGCTGCAGGCCAGTCGCGGTGGCACCGCCGCGGTGTTTACCGATCCCGTGGCTTCCCCCACCGGTTTCCCTTTCAAGGTGGCGGATGTAACCGGATCCATTTCGGAAATCACCACGTATACCGACCGGGAACGAATCTGCGATCTCGGCTACCTGCGGCAGGCTTACCTCCGGGAGGATGGCACGGTGGGTTACCGCTGCGCCGGTGAACCGGTCGACGACTACGTGCGCAAAGGGGGAGACTTGGCCGATACCGTGGGCCGCAAGTGTTTGTGCAATGGGCTCATGGCGACCGTCGGGTTGGGTCAGGTGCGCCACGGCACACCGGAACCCGCCATTGTGACCGCCGGCAACGAGGTTGCTGATCTGGCCCGACTGGTGCCGGCCGGCGCAGACCGTTATTCCGCAGCCGACGTGTTGCGTTACCTGCAGCCCGAGAACGCCTGACCTGTTGAGCCTCGTGCCATGGGCTGATGCTGCGAGGTGGATCGCGCGCGGCCTGTGCGCAATAGCTTCAGCGAAGGTGTAAGCGCACGGCCCTCTGCCATTCGGCCTACCCGCCAGCCGCGCGGGCCAACAGGTAGACAATCAACTGCGCGCTGAAAACCCGGAGCAACATCACCAGGGGATACACGGTGGCATAAGCCACGGCCGGCGCATCGCTGCCGGTCGATTGTTGGGCGAATGCCAAGGCCGGCGGATCCGTCATGCTGCCCGCGAGCAGTCCGGTCAGTTCCGCGTAATTTATTTTTTTCCAGGCGCGCGCCAGCAAGCCCACCAACAACAACGGCACCAGGGTCACGACCGCGCCCAACAGCACCCACTGCAATCCCTGCTCGCCGAGCAAAATCTCCATGATGTGTTCGCCCGACTTCAACCCCACGGCGGCCAGGAACATCGTGATGCCCACCTCGCGCAACATGTGGTTGGCGTTGGTGGGCAGATACCAGACGAGTGGTCCGGTATTGGCGATGCGCGAGAGCAGAATCGCCACCACCAGCGGCCCGCCGGCCAGACCCAGTTTCACCGCCGCCGGCAAGCCGGGCACCGCCAGGGGAATGGCGCCGACGATCACGCCGAGTGCGATGCCGAGAAAAAATGGAATGGGCTGCGGCGAGTTGAGCGCCTTGTTCGAATTGCCCACGGCCGCCGCCACCAGTTCAATCTGCGGCGCCTCGCCCACGACCATGAGCACATCGCCAAATTGCAATCTGAACCCCGGCAACGGGGTGAATTCGATGCCCCCGCGCGTTACCCGTGTCACCACGACATTGTGGCTCGCAAAGACCTCCACCTCCGCCAGCTGCTGACCAAACACTTCACTGCGGGTCACAATCAGCCGGCGATTGGTCACCGCACCGGGCAGGGTTTTCAAATCCACGCCGGTTTCCGCGCCCACCACCACACGGAGTTCGTCAAGCCCTTCCTCGGGGCCGACAGCGTGCAGGATGTCGCCCAGCTGCAAAAGGGTTTCGGGGCGGGCGACGTCGACCACCCCGTTGCGCGAGACGCGTGAAACCACCACCCCGGAAGCATTAAGCCCCGGCACCCGCCCCAGCGGACGGCCGACCAGGTTAGCGTTTCTCACCTCAAAATTGCGCGTCACCGGCTTGGGTTGATTGGGCAGCTGGGCCGCCTCGGCCACGGCCACTTCCGCCTTCACATCCACGCGAAAGATGACCCGCACCAACAACATGGCCAGAATGATGCCGATGATGCCGAATGGATACGCCACGGCGTAAGCCAGGCCCAGGGTCGCCGAGGCATCCCCGAAAACACCCACTTGTTTGAAGGCCTGTTGGGCCGCCGCGAGGCTGGGCGTGTTGGTGGTTGCACCCGAGAGCAAGCCCACGCCTGCGGCCGGTTCCACGAAACCCATTTTAATCCAGCCCCAGGCCACCGCGGCCCCCAGCAACACGATGGCGGCGGCAAAGCCATTGAGCACCAAACCGCGTGACCGCAATGAACCGAAGAATCCCGGACCAATTTGCAGGCCAAGGGTATAAACAAAAACGATCAGGCCAAACTCACGCACGAATTCCAGCACATGCGCGTCCACTGTCAGCTTCATGTAACCCAGAAATAGTCCGGCAAAAAGCACCCCGGCCACCCCGAGGCTGACCCCGCCGAGGCGAATTTTGCCCAACGCCGCGCCGGTCGCACCGGCGATACCCAACAACAATATCGTGCGGGCGACTGATTCATTCGAAACCAATTGTAGGAGCCAGTCCATAAGTTGTGGATTGAGCCTAACCCGAATATTTCATGAAGCCATAAAATATCCGCCCCATGAGTCCGACTGGACTCGCGACCAAGTCGGCGGGATTGGGACTCTCGGGACCCGCGCAATAACCCGGCGGGTGGGCCGTGCATTGCCCGGCGAACGCCGGGGGGAAGATTCACCGGTTATCCTCCTGTTCTTAAAATATCCTGGCTGTCAGGTCAGAAGCCAAAGCCTCCTGGCAAAGTTTGCCCATGCTTGGACCGCCGCTCAGCCCTTCACGCGCAGCAGGGCGAAGCCGTCATAGCCCTTGCTGCCCACAGTTTGCACCGCGGTGGCGTCAACCCGGGCTTCCGAGGCGGCCAGTTCCATGAATTTCCGCACGCCCTGCACGCTGACATCGGTGCTGGCGGCATCGGTCACCGCCCCGTTGCGCACCACATTGTCCACCACGATGACCGTGCCCGGCCGCGCCAGTTGCAATGCCCGGGTGAAGTAGATCGGGATGTTTTCCTTGTCCGCATCGATGAAGATGAAATCGAACGGAGTGGTCGCTTCCGCGACCAAGTGCGCCAAGGTTTCCGCCGCCGGCCCGACCCGCAGGTCAACCTGCACCGCCACTCCTGCGGCAACAAAGTTTGCCCGGGCCACCGCCGCATGTTTTGGGTCGATTTCCAGGGTGACCAGCTGGCCATCGGCCGGCAGGGCGCGTGCCAGCCAGATTGTGCTGTAACCCCCGAGGGTGCCGATTTCCAGAATGCGTCGTGCTCCGGTGATGCGCGCGAGCAACTGCAGGAACTTGCCCTGGTTTGGGGCTACATTGATGGCAGGCAGTTCCGCGGCCGCACTCGCGGTCAGGGCTTCGCCCAGGACGGGCTCGAGCGGCACCAGTTTGTTTACCAAGTAACCATCCACCTCGGTCCATTGTGCAGGATTCATGGACCCACCATTCAGCACCGCCCACCCCGGGTCAATTCACCCGGCGCCGCCCGGCAACATTTCCGACCGCACCCGGGCCACCAGTTCAAAGGACCGGCGCCGCGCAGCGTGATCAAAGATCGCCGAGGTGACCATGAGTTCGTCCACCCCGGTGCGTTGGATGAAGGTGGCCAATCCACTTTTGACTGTGGCCGGTGAACCCACCACGGCCTCGCGGAAGGCATGGTTGACCAGGCGCGATTCCAGCAGTGACCAGACCTGCTTCATGTCGTCCACCGGCGGAGGCAACTGACCGGGCACGCCGCGGCGCAAGTGGAGGAAACTCTGCTGCAGTGAAGTGAACAACCGGGCGGCCGCCTGATCCGTGTCCGCCGCATAGACCCCGATGCACGCCATCGCATGGGGTCGGGTCAACGCCTCCGAGGGCATGAAATTGCCCCGGTAAACATCCAGCGCCTCCATCAGGTGGTCGGGGGCAAAATGGGAGGCAAACGCAAAGGGCAGGCCCAGCTGGGCGGCGAGTTGTGCCCCGAACAAACTCGAACCGAGCACCCAAATCGGCACCGCCTGGCCGGCCCCCGGCACCGCTTGCACCGCCTGGCCGGGCTGGGCGGCCCGGAAATAATTCTGCAACTCCACCACATCCTGCGGAAAGTGGTCGGACGTGTCCGCCTTGCCGCGGCGCAGCGCCCGCGCCGTGAATTGATCCGTGCCGGGAGCACGCCCCAGGCCCAGATCGATGCGGCCTGGAAACAACGCCGCCAGCGTGCCGAACTGCTCGGCGATGACCAACGGCGCATGATTGGGCAGCATCACTCCGCCCGCGCCCACGCGAATAGTTTTCGTGCCGCCGGCCAGATGACCGATCACGACCGCGGTCGCCGCACTGGCGATCCCCGGCATGTTGTGGTGTTCCGCCACCCAGTATCGACGATAACCCAGGCCTTCGGCCAGTTGCGCGAGATCGAGCGACCGTTGCAAGGCCTCTCCCGCCGTTCCCCCCTGGTGAATCGGCGAAAGATCGAGAATGGAAAAAGGAACCATCCGGCAAGTCTGATTACCTGTGGCAAATTTGCCAGCAGCGGAATGACTTCAGCCGTTGGCGCGCATCTTGATGATCAGGTCCTTCGATTCGACCGTGTCTCCCACGGCGGCATGGATCTCGGCGACGACGCCATCCTCGGCGGCGTAGACGGAGGTCTGCATTTTCATTGCTTCCATCATGAAGAGGCGGTCGCCCTTGGCGACCTTGGCCCCCACCGAGGCGGAAAGCGTGACGATCAAACCCGGAATCGGAGCCGCGACCTGCAATGGATCGGCCAGATCGGCTTTCACCCGCGCCTTGGTCTTGGCCGTGACACTCCGGTCGAGAATGAGCACTTCGCGGGCAATGCCGTTTAGTTCGTAGTTCACCGTGCGGCGGCCGTCCTTGTCGGGCTCGCTGACGTTGACGAGACGGATGATGAGCACCTTGCCCTCCTCGATCTCGACGGAAATTTCCTCCTGCGGCTCGAGCCCGTAGAAAAATGCCGGGGTCGGCAACACGGCGACCTTACCGTATTCGCGCTGGTGTTTGGCGAAGTCGGCGAACACCTGCGGATACATGAGATGCGAGTAGAACTCATCGTCCGTCGGATTGCGGTGCAATTTGGCGGCCAGCGCCGCCTTCAGTTGGTCGAGTTCCGCCAGACTGATCGATTTCCGGCCGGTTGATTTCCGGGCCGCACGTTTCTTTTCCTTCGCGAGGTCGGCACGGTATTTGGCCTGGGCCGCCTTGAAGCGTTTTTCGCCCAGCACCGCGCGCCAGAGCCCGGTCGGCCAGCCGCCCTCGGGCCAGCCCAGTCCGCCCTCGAGCATGTCGAGCACGCTCTCGGGAAACGGGGTTTCCCCGGGGGGCAGGTTGACCACATCGGCGGGTTTGATGCCGCGGGAAAAGAGAAACAGCGCCATGTCGCCCACAACCTTGGAGGACGGCGTCACCTTGACGATGTCGCCAAAGAGTTGGTTCACCTCGGCGTAGGTGCGCGCAATCTCGGGCCAGCGATGCGCCACGCCCATCGAATTGGCCTGCTCCTTGAGGTTGGTGAACTGGCCACCGGGCATCTCGTGAAGATACACCTCGGCGCTGCCGGTTTTCGGGGCGGTGTCAAACGGCGCGTAGAACGTGCGCACCTGTTCCCAATAATCCGAGTAGGCGTCGAGTTGGAGCAGATCAAGTTTGGTGTCGCGCGGGGTGTGCTGCAGCGCGGCGACAATCGAGTTGAGGTTGGGCTGGGCGGTGCTGCCCGACATGGAGGCGATCGCCAGATCCACGATGTCCACCCCGGCTGCACTGGCCTGCATGACCGAGGCGGCATTGATGCCGCTGGTGTCGTGGGTGTGAAAATGGATCGGCACGCCGACTTCGCTTTTCAAGGTCTTGACCAGCTTGTGCGCGGCAAAGGGCCGGCAGATGCCCGCCATGTCCTTGATCGCAATCGTGTGCGCCCCCATCTTTTCCAGCTCCTTCGCCATGCGCACGTAATACTTGAGCGAAAACTTGTCGCGCTTCTCGTCGAGGATGTCACCCGCATAGCACAGCGTGCCCTCGCAAACCGCGTGCGTGTCCTGCACGGCTTCCATCGCCACGCGGAGGTTGGGCAGATAATTGAGCGAGTCAAAGATGCGGAAAATATCCATGCCGTTGGCCGCAGCATGCTTCACAAAACCGGCGACCACGGCGTCGGGGTAATTCGTGTAACCCACGGCGTTGGCCCCGCGGAACAGCATTTGGAAACAAATGTTGGGCACGCGCGTGCGGAGCTCGCGCAGGCGTTCCCACGGGTCCTCGTTGAGAAAGCGCATGGCCGTGTCAAACGTCGCCCCGCCCCACATCTCGAGCGAGTAAAGCTCCGGGGCGCGGCGGGCCAGATGGCCGGCACAGGCCAGCATGTCGTAACTGCGCACCCGCGTGGCCATGAGCGACTGGTGCGCATCGCGAAACGTCGTGTCGGTGATCAGCAGACGTTTCTGCTGCCGGGTCCAGTCGGCGAATTTTTTCGCCCCGAGCTTGAGCAACAACTGGCGCGTGCCGTCGGGCGGCGTGCTGTGGTCGTCCCGGCTGGGCGGCAACACGGCCGGCAGCACTTGGCCGGGCCGGTAGCCCTTGGCGTGGGGATTGCCGTTGACGATGACGTTGCCGAGGAAACTGAGAATCTTGGTCGCGCGGTCGCGCCGCGGTTTGAAGCGAAACAGCTCCGGGGTCGTGTCGATCAACATCGTCGTGGCCTGGCCCGTGCGAAAAAGCGGATGCGCGATGACGTTTTCCAAAAACGGGATGTTGGTCTTCACCCCGCGGATGCGAAACTCGCTGAGCACCCGGTGGGCGCGGTTCAGGGCGCTGACGTAGGTCTGGCCGCTGGTGATGGCCTTGACCAACATCGAGTCGTAAAACGGCGTGATGACCGCGCCGGCGTAACCCATGCCCCCGTCGAGTCGCACGCCGAAGCCACCCGGGGAGCGGTAGGCCAGAATCCTCCCGTAGTCGGGCACAAACTTGTTTTCCGGATCCTCCGTGGTAATCCGGCACTGGATGGCGAACCCGTTGCAGGGCACGTCGGCCTGTTGCGGCATGCCCACCTCCGGCGAATGCAGCGGATGTCCCTGGGCGATGAGAATCTGGGCCCGGACCAGATCGAGTCCGGTCACCACCTCGGTAACCGTGTGCTCGACCTGAATGCGCGGATTCATCTCGATGAAGAACCACTCGTCGCGGTCCAGGTCGTAGAGAAACTCGATGGTGCCGGCGTTGTCGTAGCGGATCTCGCGCGCCATGCGGGCGGCGGCTTCACACAACTCGCTGATGATTTCGCGCGGCAGGCCGTAACTCGGCGCCACCTCGATCACCTTCTGGTGCCGCCGCTGCACGGAGCAGTCACGCTCATGCAGGTGGATCACGTTGCCATGCTGGTCGCCGAGAATCTGCACCTCGATGTGCTTGGCCCGCGGAATGTATTTTTCCAGAAACACCGCCGGGTTGCCAAATGCGCGTTCCGCCTCGCCCTGGGCCTCGTCGAGCAAGGCCTCGAGTTCCTCGGCCTTGGGCACGATGCGCATGCCGCGGCCCCCGCCGCCAAAGGCCGCCTTGATGATCAGGGGAAAGCCAATCTCCTTCGCAGCCGCCATCGCCTTGGCTCGATCCGTCACCGGCTCCTCCGTGCCGGGTAGCACCGGCACATTGATCTTCTTGGCCAGGGCGCGCGCCGCGGTCTTGTCGCCCATCATTTCCAGCAACTCGGGTCGCGGACCCACGAACGCGATACCCGCATCCGCACAGGCCTGGGCGAACTCCGCATTCTCGGAGAGAAACCCGTAACCCGGGTGGATGACGTTGACGCCTTTTTCAAGGGCGAGCCCGATGATGGAGGGAATATCGAGATAGGCAGCCACCGGACCCTTGCCGTGCCCGACCAGATAGCCTTCGTCCGCCTTGTAGCGGTGGATGCAAAAGCGATCCTCCTCGGCGTAGACCGCGACCGTCCGCAAGCCCAGCTCGTTGCCCGCCCGAAAGATGCGCACGGCGATTTCGCCGCGATTCGCAGCCATGATTTTGGTGAAGGGAGGCAGGCTCGTCGTGGGGGTATGGGTTTTACGTGCGGACATAGGTATGGCGAAACCCTAGGGACCACGGTGTCACTCGACAAGTTGAACTGGACTTTTATGTCATCATTACCGGCCGATCAGGCCGGATTTCAATTCCCGCTCCGCGGCACACTGGAGGGATCCCCGCTGCAAGTCGCGGCAGACCTGCGGTCGCTGCTCGTAGATTGTGCAGAAATATTCCGGTTGGTCGGCCGCATCACGCCGCAGTGCCAGTGCGGCGCAATGATCATCCTGCATGCGCATATAGGCACGGTGACCGATGAAATGAGCCAAGGCCTCGACCCGGTCGCCCAACCGGGTCCAGTCCTTGCCGGTGATCCGCACAAAGGTCGGCGACCGCGAATGGCAACATGCACCACAAGCCAGGCAACCGGTCGGCGGAGGGATGGGGGTCATCGTGGCGGCATGCTGTTCCAACCCCAATTCCGACGCAAGGGTGGCGAACTCTTGCCACCACGGTGACGGCTGCCAGTCTCACCTGACGTATGAAGACTTTCCTGCTCATCCTGGTCGTGGTGGCCCTTGGCATCCAGTTCATCCGGCCCGAGAAAAACCTGTCCCTGGATGCGCCCGGTCCGGACGACCTGACCGTGATATATCCGCCGTCGGCCGAAGTGCAGACCGTGCTGGAACAGGCCTGCTTTGACTGCCATTCCAACAACACGCGGTATCCGTGGTATGCCGAGATCCAGCCCGTCGGTTGGTGGCTCGCCGATCACGTTGAGGAAGGCCGGTCGCATTTTAATTTTTCCGCATTTGGCTCCTATAGCGCCAAGAAGCAGCGCCACAAATTGGAAGAGCTGATGGACGAGGTGCGCGACAAGGCCATGCCGCTGACCTCTTACAAACTGGCGCACGCCGAAGCCCGGCTGACCGACGTCCAAATCAAGGCCCTGACCAGCTGGGCCGAGGCCGTGCATGATCAACTGAACCCCTGAGATTTTCTCCATGTCCACCACTCCGTTACGTTATGCCGTGTTCGGTGCCGGCGGTATTGCCACCGTCCACTTGGATATGATTGCCACCCAGCCGGGGGTCACCCTCGTGGGCCTTTGCGACCCGGCCGATCCCTCCACCTGGCGCATTCAAAAACAATATGCGGATGCACCGCGTTTCACCGACCCGGCCACGATGCTGCGCGAGACCAAGCCCGATCTGGTCTCGGTCTGCACGCCCAACAAGTTTCATGCCGAGCTGTCCCTACTGGCGTTGCAGCACGGGGCTCACGTGGCCTGCGAAAAGCCCATGGCGATGAATATGGCGGAAGCCGAGGCCATGGAAACCGCCCGGGCTCAAGCCGGCAAACTGGGCCTGATCAATTTTTCCTACCGCAATGTCGCCTCGTTCCGCTTTGCCCGGGAAATTGTGGCCCGGGGTGAACTCGGCCGGTTGCTCCGCGTCAACTGCGTTTACCTGCAGAGTTTTCTCGGCGCCCCCGCCCAACCCTACGCCTGGCGCAATGATGTAAGCATTGCCGGTTTCGGGGCCCTGGGCGACCTCGGTGTGCACATGCTCGACGGCGTGCGCTTCATCACTGGTCTGGAATATGAGCGCGTCGTGGGCCTGGCCCAGATCCTGATACCGGAAAAGAAGGATGCCGCGGGCAAAACACACCGGGTCACCACCGACACCAACGCGGCCTGGCTCAGTGAACTCTCGGGTGGGGTGATCGCCAACTTCGAGACCTCACAGGTGGCCCCCGGTTACGGCAACTACTTCCGCATCGAGCTGTCGGGCGAACACGGCACGTTGGTCGTGCAATCCGATACGCCCGACGATCTCTGGCTGCATGCCGGCGCCTCCCTCACCCGCTACGCCACGTGGAAGACCGACCTGCCCAAGCAGGCCGTCCCCACGGAATTCTTTCGCAACCTGAAGCCCACCACGCCCGCGGGCATCGTCCGCGCCATCCGTGGCGAGGCGGAGGATTTCCCGACCTTCGCCGATGGCGTGCGCGCCCAGCGCATGCTCGACGCCATCGGCCAATCGATGCAGTCGCAGGCGTGGGTAACCCTCGGGTAGGGGGTCGGCGTTCAGGTGGGGACCGGCCGGACCCCGCCTTGGCTGGCGATACCTGCTCACCCCCACTCGTCGTAGAATTCGTTCGCCGATTTCTTTGACTGCAGCACGACGATGCAGGGCATGGTTTGCGTGCCCAAGGCAACCGGGTTGTAGAACAGCCTTTCCTGACCGGCGGGCGACCGCAACGGACCCGGGTGGGTCAAGGCGGCAACCACACCGGTCAGGGTTGAGCATGACAAACCGCCGGCCCGTTTGAGCAGACCGGGGAGGAAGGGAACTGAAGATAAAATTTTCATGATAAACCGGGTTATCGGTGGGTGAATGCGGGCCGTTGCGTGCGCGGCAGGACCAACAGCGATTGCCACTGGGCCAGCACGATGAAATCGGCCCGCAAGTGCTTCTCGCCCGCGACCCGGATCTGCCGCACCCGCTCCCGGGAGACTCCCAGTTCGAGCGCGATCATATCCAGGGTGGCGTCCTCGAGGTAGTAGCGCCGCAGGGTCAGTGCCTGGTTCGGCTGCAACCGGTCCAGCGCTGCCTGCACGGAAAGGGCAACGTCATCCTGCACGGCCGCCTCGGCCGGGCAGGGTGTCGTCGTATCATGCAAATCCGCCTTCGTCCCGGTGGAGGAATAATCCAGCGGGCAGAATTCGATGACCGCGATCCGGTTGGATTCGCGCACATCGCCGATCGTGAGACCGGTGGCGGCCGCGACTTCGTAGTCCGCCGGCTCGCGACCGAGTTGATTCGTCAGGGCATTGGTCGCGCGGTTGACGGTTTTGACGCGGGTGCGGGTGTGGCGGGACAGGGGATCAAGCCGGCGCAATTCATCGAAGATCGCACCGCGCACCCGGGCATAACAAAATGCCCGGGCCTCGCGGTCGGGTCCGGTGAAGCGCCGCAAGGCCTCGATCAGGGCGACCTTGCCGGCGCTGGCGAGATCCTCGCGGGAAATATGCGACGGCAGTCGCCGGCTGACATGTTGCAGCACGGCTTCGACCACGGAAAGAGTGTCGAGCAATTGATGAGCTGTGGTGGACGGGGTCATGGGAAAACACAAATTTGGTGGGTGTTTCCCGGAAGCGGCCTCGGCAAAAACAAAAAACCCACTTCCGGGCGGAAGTGGGTCGGCGGTGAGAATCGGTTTCTCGCGGATCAGGTGACACCACTTCCAAGGGCACAATTCCAACCGTAATTGACGGCGGTAATTGCAAACTGACGATCGGAACGCATGAACGCGCAAAACGCTCCGGCATGCAGGCGGTCAGTTTTAAGCGTATGGTTGATGGTCATCACGGGAAGGGGGACATATTGTGATACGGCCTCTGCCCCCGATAAATCAAGACCCCGCACAAACTTTTTTTGTCGCGACCCTTTTTTCCCGCCGCTTGATTTCCCGGCCCGTCGCGCCGTTAATACCAGCACTGTCCCGCATGCGCCCACCGGATACCTTTAACACCCCCCGCCTGTTTGCGCGCCGCCCGCGTCCGGATGATGCCCCGGCGGTGTTCGCCGCCTACGCCAGCGATCCGACGGTGACCAAATACCTGTCGTGGCCACCCTACACCGAGGTCGCCCCCTTGGCGGAATTTTTGCAGCAACGGATGCATGATTGGGCCAACGAAACCGGGCACTACGGCTACCTGCTCTGCCTGGCCGGCACCGATACGCCGATTGGCTCGATCGGCGTGATCATCCACGGCAACCATGCCGTGTTCGGCTATGTGCTCGGCCGCGCCCACTGGGGCCGGGGCCTCATGACTGAAGCCCTGCGCTATCTGATCGCCTGGGCGCTGGCCCAACCGGCGATTTTCCGGGCCTGCGCGTTTTGCGACGTGGAAAATCCCGCCTCCGCCCGCGTGATGGAAAAAGCCGGCATGACCCGCGAAGGGATCCTCCGCCGTTATCACGTGGCCCCCAACCTCAGCCCGGACCCGCGCGACTGCATCATGTGCGCCAAAGTGCGCTAAGCCCAATTGTAACGCATCATGTTAAAAATCTGAATTTCTCCAAGGTGCCCCTCGCTTGCCCCGGGGGCTTGGGCCCATTGAATGGTGCTTCCCGAGCTGCAGACGCCGACGCGACCCTGGTCCTCGCAAAACGTTCCCGAGCTCGCTATTGCGGGAATTCCAGCTAGTTTTTAGCCATGGTTACCGTGGCCGAATGTTCCAGTGTTGATGAAGCGCTATTTCTCAAATCCATGCTCGAGGGCAACGGGATCACCGCGTTCGTCCCCGATGAATCGATGGCGCAAAATGCGCCCCACGTGTTCTATGCCGGCACCGGGGTGCGGGTGCAGGTGACGGAGGAGGACGCTGAAACCGCCCTCGCCCTGATTGCCAACGAATAATTGCGGCGCCCACGCTCATCCGCCAGACTTGGACAATTCACCCTACATCATGCGCAAATCCCTCCTTTTGTCTTCCATCCTGATTTTGGCCGGTTGTTCCTCCACCTACTATGGGGCAATGGAGAAAATGGGTTACGCCAAGCGTGACATTTTGGTGACCCGGGTGGAAAAGGCGCAGACCGCCCAGGAAGAGGCCAAGGTGCAGTTCACCGATGCGCTGCAGAGTTTTCTCGCCGTGACCAAGGTCGATGGTGGTGAGCTGAAACTCAAATACGACGAGTTGAGCAGTCAGTTGAAACAATGCGAAAGCCGCGCCACCGAGGTGAACGACCGGATCGGCGCCATCGACGAAGTCGCCAACGCCCTTTTCGAGGAATGGGGCAACGAATTGGCGCAATACTCCAATGTCTCGCTACGCTCCCAGAGCCAGCAGCAACTCGCCGCCACCCGCGTGCGCTATGGCGAACTGATGACGGCCATGCGCCGGGCGGCCGCGCGCATGGAACCCATTTTGGTCAGCTTTCGTGATCAGGTGTTGTTCCTGAAACACAACCTGAACGCCCAGGCGTTGCGCTCGCTCGACACCACTTCGCGCGCCCTGCAAGGCGACATCGCCAATCTGGTGCGCGACATGGAAAAATCCATCAAGGAAGCCGAGGCCTTCATCCGCGAGATGAAGCCGGCCAAGTGACGCGGCGCACGGCTGGTTGTGGCGTCGGGTCTGCACTTTCTCCCTCCCTCTCCTGTTGTGCTTGGCCCGCCCGCCCATAAAATGCCGAAGCCCGCGCCGGGAACCACCCCTGCGCGGGCTTCTTTAACACACACCCAACAAAGAACCACTCCCGCTGGGTCCCGCCCTGCCCCAAGGCCGGTCGAAACCCAGTTGAAGTGGAAGTAGTGACGCTCCGGTGGCCAGTGAGTTCCCGACGGCCCGACAATTAAACCGGTTAAAAGATTGAACGTTTTTCCACCCCCTTCTGCGGACCGGACTTGAGGAATGTCCAACCGTGTTCAAGTTGGTGGCGCTGACGCCACGTGCTGATTCCACCCATGCGAAACGACCGATGACCCCGTCCCCACGGCTGCTGCTTGTTTTCTCCCTGCTGGTCCTGCTGTCCCGGCCCCTTGACGGTCAGGTCGCCCAACGCCCGTTGCGGCTGGATGACTTTGATGCCTGGCGGCGGATCACGACGCCCCTCCTCTCGCGTGACGGGGCCTGGCTGGCCTACGGTTACATGCCCCAACAGGGCGATGGCGAAGTGATCGCCCGACATTTGCCGAGTGGTCGTGAACTGCGGACCAACGTGGGGGCGACACCCCCGCCTCAATTTCCGCGCCCCACCAGTCCCGACGAACGGCGCCCTCCCTTGCCTCAGATCAACCTGCTTTTTACTCCCGACAGTCGTTTCCTGATCTCCACCACTTTTCCCTCCTTCGCCGCCATGGCGGCGGAACGGATGTCGCCCGTAAAAGCCCATGCCACGCATCAACGCGGATTGGTCATCACCGACCTCACCACCGGCAAAAACGAGACGGTGCCCAACGTCAAATCCGTGCAGGTCTCCACGCAGGGAGACTGGATCGCCTACCTGCATGACCCGGCCACCGACAAAAATCTGCGGGGCAAAACCGCCGACAAAAATTCCCCGCCGTATGGGGCGAAACTGGTCCTGCGCAATCTGACCAGCCGCAAGGAACGCCTCTTTGACGATGTGACGGAATACGCCTTGGCGCGCGATGGGCGCACCTTGTTATTCGTCGTCTCCTCACCCAGTGAACGCCGCAATGGCGTCTACGCCTACACTCCCGGGGGGTGGTCCTCGCCCAAGGCCCTGCTGCGCGGCGCGGGGCGTTATTTGAAACTCGCCTGGAACCGCACCCAGACCCGGGCGGCATTTCTAAGTGACCGCGACGGCCAAAAGACGCCCACACCCTATTTCAGGGCCTATCTCTGGTCGCGTGGCTCCGACGATGCCGTGATGGTCGCCGCGGCGAATACACCCGGCATGGCCCCGGGCATGACGGTGAGCCAAAACGCCATGCCGGTGTTTTCGCATGACGGCAAAAAATTATATCTGGGCGTGGCCGATTATCCGGTGGTCGATCCCAAACCCAAGCGCGATCCGGAGGACGTGGTGGTGGCCGATCTTTGGAGTTGGCACGATGGCCTCACACAATCCCGCCAATTGGTCATGGCCGGGGTCGAAAGCACCCGCACTTATCGCGGCGTGCTTGATCTGGCCAGCGGCCGCTACACCCAGATCGCCACGCCAGATCTGCCCGGAGTGATCCTGTCGGATGATGGCACGCGGGCCCTGGGTTTCGCGGAGGAACCCTATTTGCGCGAACGCGACCACGACGGCACCTATGCCGATATTTACGTAATCGATGCCACTACCGGAACCCGGCGGTTGGCCCTGCCCAGGTTGCGCGGGCGCTCGGGCGACGAGGGCATGCCGGCGGTCACGTTTTCCCCCGACGGCCAATGGGCGGCCTACTACGACCAGTTGCAATGGCACGTGCTCGATGCGGCCACCGGATCGCATCGAACACTCACGGCCGGACTCCCGGTTGCGTTTCACAATGAAAACCACGATGAACCCGAGCCGGCGGCGGCCTATGGCTGGGCCGGTTGGGTGAGTGACAGCCAGTCCTTCATCGCCTACGGTCGTTACGACGTCTGGCAACTTTGGGTGGATGGCCGGGCCCCGCGCAATCTCACCCGCGGCTGGGGCCGGGCCCACCGGATCTTCCTGCGGGTGGAGGATATCGCACCCCACGAGGCGGACGATCCCGCGCGCGGCATCGATCCCAACCAACCCCTCATCCTGCGCGGTGAAAGTGAAACCACGCGGGCCAGCGGTTTTTTTCGCCAGGATTTTGCCGCCACGTCGGACCCGGTGCGGTTGCTGTGGGGCGACAAGAATTACCGCCACGTCGGGCGCGCAGTGGACGCCGATGTCCACCTGCTGACCGCGTCGCGCTTCGACGAGTTTCCCGACGTCTGGGTCACCGATCATGACTTTGCCGCCCCCGCCCGCGTGACCGACGGCGGCGCGCAGCTCGCGCCATTCAAGTGGGGCCGCGCCGAGCTGGTCGATTTCACCAACCCCGCCGGGGAGCCCCTCCAGGCCCTGCTCTACAAGCCAGCGGATTTTGATCCGCACAAAAAGTATCCGCTCATCGTCTACACCTACGAACGGCTCTCGCACATTATCCACCGATTCTTCCAACCCACCGCCAATTCCAACATCAGTTTCCCCTTCTACGCCAGCAACGGCTACCTCGTGCTCCTGCCGGACATTGCCTACACCATCGGCCATCCGGGCCAAAGTGCGCTCGACTGTGTAAACGCCGCGCTCGATGCCGTAATCGCCCAGGGCTTCGTGGATGAGCAGCATCTCGGCATCCAGGGTGCCTCCTGGGGTGGCTACCAGGCGGCCTACATCATTACCCGGACCAACCGCTTTCGTGCCGCCGAGGCCGGGGCGGTCGTGGGTAACATGACCAGTGCCTATGGTGGCATCCGTTGGACCACCGGCCAGCCCCGCCTATTTCAATATGAGCAGACCCAGAGCCGCATCGGCGCGCCCCCCACCGACGCGCCTGAATTGTATATCGAGAACTCCCCTATATTTCACGTGAAGTCCGTGCAGACCCCGCTGCTCATCCAGCACAACGATGCGGACGGCGCCGTGCCCTGGGAACAGGCCCTCGAGCTCTACTTCGCCCTGCGCCGGCACGGCAAGGCCGTGTGGCTGATCAACTATCCGCAGGAAGGCCACGGTCTGACGCGCCACGCCAACGAGAAGGATTTTGCCCGGCGCATGTGGCAATATTTCGAGCACTACCTGCACGATGCTCCCGCGCCGGACTGGCTGACCCGGGGCATCCCCTACCTTGAGCGCGACGTCGAAAAAACCCGCTTCAACGGCAGTCCCTGAGACTCATCGAATAATCAGATAACAAATTTCCGGGGCGCCCTCTTGAACCGCAGGTGTAATTTAGCACAGAGCGAACCCGTGGATGGAACGAACCAAGTCCCGATGGCAAACCGCGCGCTAAATTGATTTTTTAACCCTGATCGCTTTGGCGTTGCAAATACGACCCACCCCATGTGCGGCAATGGTGGATTGCATGGCCGAGGTCGGTCGGTGGCCTAATCCTGCTTTCCTAAATTCCCCCTCACCCGTTACTGGTGTTCTGACATTGCTCCCGCCTGCGACCTTGGACACGTTCGCGGACATTAATGGAAGGCCCTGCCGCTAATTCCCCCCAGCCCTGGCGT
Source organism: Cephaloticoccus sp. (assembly GCA_021734075.1). GTDB lineage: Bacteria > Verrucomicrobiota > Verrucomicrobiia > Opitutales > Opitutaceae > Cephaloticoccus. The sequence continues at coordinate 12,164 of JAIPJW010000006.1, read as the reverse complement.
TGGATCCCCTCGCTGTATTTCAGCCAGGGCCTGCCCTACGTGGCAGCGATGACGCTCTCGGTCATCCTCTACAAGAACCTCGGCATCTCGAACACCGACATCGCGCTCTACACCAGCTGGCTTTACCTGCCGTGGGTGATCAAGCCGCTGTGGTCGCCGATCGTGGACCTGTTGGGCACGAAGCGGCGCTGGATCGTGGTCCTGCAATTCATCATTGGCGCCGCGCTCGCGGCTGTGGCGCTGACCCTGCCGGGGCCGGGCTTCTTCCGCGCCACCCTCGTGGTGTTTTGGTTGCTGGCTTTCAGCTCGGCGACCCATGACATCGCCGCCGACGGGTTTTATCTGCTCGCGTTGCCCCCGCACCAGCAGGCGGCGTTTGTCGGGGTGCGCAGCACATTCTACCGCCTGGCCATGATCACCGGCCAGGGCGGGTTGGTTTGGCTGGCGGGTTACCTGCAACAAACCACCGGCAATATGGTGCACGCGTGGGCATTGGTGTTCGGCACGCTGGCGGTGATATTCACGTTCGCCGCGATTTATCATCATATCGTGCTGCCGCGCCCGGCCGAGGATCACGCGGTGCGCGAAGCCCGCTTTGCCACGGGTTACTTTTCCACTTTCGGTTCTTTTATTCGGCAGCCGCACATCGGCATCAGCCTCGCCTTTTTGCTGCTCTACCGCCTGGCGGAGTCGCAACTGCTCAAACTCGCGACCCCGTTCATGCTGGATGGCCGGGAAATCGGCGGGCTGGGTCTGACCACGCAACAGGTCGGGATATTTTACGGCACGATCGGCGTGATCGCCCTGACCCTCGGCGGCTTGATCGGGGGCTACATCGTTTCACGGCACGGGTTGAAACGGCTGCTCTGGCCGATGATCGCCTGCATGCACGTGCCCAACGCGGTGTTCATCCTGTTGGCGGTGGTGCAACCCACCAACCTGCTCCTGATTGGCGGAGCGGTGGCGGTGGAGCAACTCGGCTATGGCTTCGGGTTTACCGCCTACATGCTCTACATGATGTATATGGCCCGGGGCGAGCACCAGACGGCGCACTATGCGATCTGCACCGGTTTCATGGCACTCGGCATGATGCTGCCCGGGATGGCCGCTGGCTGGATCCAGGAACAGCTGGGCTACATCAATTTCTTTGGTTGGGTCATGATCGCGACCGTGCCCTCGTTGGTCGTCACGGCCCTGCTCAAGCTCGATCCCGCGTTCGGCCGGAAGACCCAATTTTAGGGCGCCGTCAGCGATCAGGCATCAGTTTCGGACCAAGGGGCCGTTAAGGATCTCGGCCCCTGCTTTTATGGCCCATCCACTCCGTGCTTATCCCCGGCCAATTCCCGGCGAGCGCCGTCGATCAACCGGTCCCATTGGAATGCGGGACCGGGATCGATCTTGTTATTTTGAATGTGCCAGTGGCCCAGCAGGCCGTGGTATTTTTCCAGTCGTTGGTCGGCCAGTTTGTTCCGGACGAGCCGGCCTGCAACGTCCCGCGGGTAGTCCACCTTTATTTGCGGAAAAATGCGGTGCAGCGCGGCGGTGAGCTTGATGAGCGCAGCGTATTGCTCGGACGTGAAATTATACTGCTTCAAGATTCGGCCGTTGAGGACTCCGGTCACGATCTGCGGCTGGTCCGGCCGCGCAATGAAGTTAGGGGTCAATACTCCCGTGGCGCCGACATTCGCCGGGGGCCGCAACCCGATTCCCTTCTGGGCGTCGGTGGCATACCAAGCGTCCAGTTCCTTGCTTTTTTCCGGCGGAAAGGCGCCGCGATTGGCCATCTCAATCCCGATGGAGCGACTGTTGGCTATGGTGGCGTGATAGGCCCGCTCGCGCAGATCGAGCGTCTGATAAATCGTGCCATCCACATCGAGGAGGAAGTGCGCGCTCAAGCCCCGCTGTTGCAGCACGTTGAACGTGTTCCGACTGAAACCTTCGCCGTCGTAGTGCAGCACGAATTGATCGATCTGCTTTTGCAGGCCGGTCAAGGTCCACGGGGTTTGGGGTTCCGCGCCGCCGGGTTTGCCGCCGGGCAACGCCAGGCGCCGCCCGCCATGATTTTCGGTGCCTGCCTGTTTCGTGGGATTGAAGTCATAGGCATTGAGTCCCGCTTTTTCCGACCAGACGACCACGCGCGTGCCGGTGTGAAATCCCAGCCCGGCCACGATGATCAAATCGTCCGTGCGCGCAGCGACCGGCGCAGGGGGAAGAACCGGGGCCGGCGTGGAGACGACCGTTGCAGGTGAAGGGGCCGCCGGCGCCACAGCCGGTGGTGCGGTTTGGCAGCCAGCGAGGAGCAGGACGCATACTGCCGTTATTCCCCAACAATGGCGCTTAAGGATAACCCCCTCTAACCGATGTCTGAGGGCCATAAGGTAGGGGCGGTTATACCCAACCGCCGTTGCCGTCGGGAATTTCATTTCGCCACGACGAGCGGGAAACCGTTTTTCTTCAGGGCCCGGTGCAGTGCGGCGATGTGGGTGCGATCGCGGGTTTCCACTGTGCAAACGACATGGACCGCGGAAACATCGGGGCCGCTGAAGGCCCGATCATGTTCAATATCCTTCACGCTGGCGCCGCACTCGGCGATCACCCGGGTGAGCCGCGCCAGGCCGCCGGGCCGGTCGCTAATACGGGCCGTGAAGCGGGTAAGCCGCCCGTCACTGACCAGACCGCCCTCAATGATGCGACTGAGAATCGCCGGGTCGATGTTGCCGCCGCAAACCACCAGCACGACCTTCTTGCCGGCGAGCTGGGGCAGCCTGCCGGACATCATGGCGGCCAGCGGCGTGGCCGCGGCGCCCTCAACCACGGTTTTCTCCAGCTCGACCATGCGCAAAATGGCGAGGGCAATGGCCGCCTCACTGACGCTGATCACCTCATCCACGTGCTGGCGGGCCAGCGCAAAGGCGTTGCTGCCCACCGTCAACGTGGCGAGACCGTCAGCGAGGGTCGGGCGGCGCGGTTGCAACACGGGGCGGCCGGCTTTCAGCGCCGCGGCAAAGTTGCCGGTGGCCACACTCTCGACGCCGATGACGCGGATCTTGGGTCGCAGGGACTTGATCGCGAGGGAAAGCCCGGCGATCAAACCGCCCCCGCCGACCGGACAAACAATGGCGTCGGCCTGGCGCACCTGTTCCAGAATTTCCAGGCCGATGGTGCCCTGTCCGGCGATGATATCGGGGTGATCAAAGCCGTGGATGTAAGTGTAGCCGTGCTGGGCGGCCAATTCATCTGCCAGGGCCCGGGCCTCCACAAAGTCGCGGCCCTGCACGCGCACGTTGGCCCCGAGGCGCTGGCAGGTGGTGATTTTGATCAACGGCGCATAGTCGGGCATCACCACATGCACAGGAATGCCGAGCAGTTTGCCGTGGTAGGCCAGCCCGAGGGCGTGGTTGCCCGCGCTCGCCGCCACGACCCCGGTTTTGCGTTGCGCCGCCGACAGGCGCAGGAGCGCGTTGCGCGCGCCCCGCTCCTTGAAAGAACCGGTGCGTTGAAAATTATCCAGCTTGGAAAAGATGCGCGCGCCGGTGATTTCCGAGAGCGGAATGGATTCCGCACAGGGGGTCTTGATGATGCCGGAACTGATGCGCCGGCGGGCGGCTCGAATATCCGAAAGGGTGACAGGCATGACCGCAGTGTGCCGGGACCCCGCCGGATGGAAACACGAAAGACGGCGGGCCCCAAAGCACCGCCGTCTGATCGGATCGCCACCCCGCACCGGGGTATGGCGAGAATCACTCCGGCATGGGGTGGGGCAGCATACCCGCATCATGCGGACCCATCCCGGGATGCATTTCCTTGAACTTTTCCCGGTCGACGGCCCACTCCCCATCACTGATCTTGCCATCGTTGTCGGTATCGACGGCCTTCAACCGGGCGAGCTGCTTCTCCATGGTGCCCCGCATTTTCGCTTCCATGGCGGTGCGCACGGCGGCGCGTTCCGATTCATCGAGCCGGCCGTCATTATTGGCATCATACTTGCCCATGATGAAGCCGCGCCGAAAGGCCGGGTCATCCTTGGGACCACGCGCTTGCGGCCCCTTGGCAGGTCGATCCTCGTCCCGGTGTTCACGCCTCTTCTCCATCCGCTCCTGGCGGTGGTGCCAGAACTTTTCCTTGGCGATGGCCCATTCATCATCGCTGATTCGGCCGTCCTTGTCGGTATCGGCGCGGCCCATAAATTTCGGATTTTCGGAGAGCTTGGCCCGCATGTTGGCTTCTGCAGTGGCGCGGTCCGGGGCGTCCTGGTTGATCCCCATCATTTTCATGCTGGAGGCACGGGGACTGGGGTCGACCGGCTGGTCGGAGGACTGCGCGGTAACCGGGCCGGCAAGGAATAGCGTTGCGACTGTCAAGAGGGCGGTTAAATCAGGCTTTTTCATAGATAACAGGATTAAGGGTTGATAGCAAAGAGACGCCGGTTCCAACCGGTGGTTACACCCCGGCCCTGCGACCTATCATTGCACCATGTATCAAGTCACCTTCTCCGAGCAGAGTCTGCGCGAACTCAACCAGCTCGACAAACTTCTGCAGCTTGAACTGATCGAGCCGATCAGCAGCCTGAAGCAGTCCGATTTGGAACATCCCCGCGAACCGCTGGGGAGGTTCAACCGCGGCGGGAAGGTATTCTACCGGTTGCGGGCGGGGGATTACCGGTTTTATTTTGAGGTCAAGGAGGACGGAATTTTGCACACCCACTACATCCTGCACAGCAACTCCCTCGAGGATTTTCTCCTGCGCAACAAACTGCCCGTTTCGGAACAGCAACTGGTGGAGCAACACTCGAAGTTTTGGAAATACCTCGAGAGTCTGACCAAAAAGTAAAATTTATGGACGATCCCAACCACCCTGCGGGAGATCCCCGGGATCCGGAAAATCCCTACAACGTCACCCAGGCGAGCCGGATATATTTCCTGCCCAACCTGATGACGGCCGGAAATCTGTTTTGCGGCTTCATGGCCGTGATCAACTGCATTCAGGCCCGTTTGGCGGAGACTTCGGCCGACGGCCTCTATCTAGGCGCTTTGCCCACGGACCATTACCGCATGGCGGTCTGGTTCATTCTGGGTGCGGCAGCCTTTGACACCCTGGATGGCCGTTTGGCGCGCATGGGCGGTCGTGAATCCCTGTTTGGGGCCGAGTTTGATTCCCTGGCCGACATCATTTCCTTCGGGATCGCCCCGGCCCTGCTGATGTTTTTCTTCATCATCTCGCCGACTCAGGGCATCATGTGGTTTCGCAATGTCGGTTGGTTCGTCGGCTTCATCTACCTGCTCTGTGCTGCGATCCGCCTGGCCCGGTTCAACGTGATCACCAACCCCCTCTTGCACCGGGACAAAACAGAGACCAGCAAGGACTTTATGGGGCTGCCCGTGCCGGCCGCGGCCGGCACCGTGGGCGCCCTGGTGCTGTTTCTCATCCATTTGGCCAACGCCGACAAGTCACTCAATCGCTGGGCTTTGGCCCTGCCCTTCCTGATGATGCTGATCGCCTTTCTGATGGTGAGCACAGTGCGTTACCCCAGCGGCAAGGAGCTGGACCTGCAAACCACCACCAAGGTGAGCAATTTCATCCTCTTCCTCGTCGCCGCCGGTTTGGTGGTTGTGCTCAAGGAGGTGGCGATCCTCATTCTGGCTCTGGCCTACATCTTTTACGGTCTGGGGCGGCATATGCGCCGGGCCCGGGTGGCCCGCCGAAATCGCCCGGTGGAATCCGTGTGAACAAGGTCATGGCAACTCACCAACAACTTTACCGTTGCGAATAACCCCATGCTTGTTGGTCACTTATTCTTGGTTTTTGGCCCGGCAAAAATTGCCTTTTTCCAGAGTGAAAGAACCTTGTTACTGGAGTTTTTCCCCGCTCATATGAATACGGATATAAATATCTATTGAAGACCTATTCTTTTAGACTTTGTTAGTTACTCCAATTCCTTCCGCCCCGCGCATCCATGAAATTCAAAATCAATCGCGATCATTTCGCCAACGGCCTTGCCCAAGTGCTCAACGTGGTCGGCTCCAAAGCCACCATGCCCATTCTGAGCAATGTGCTGATCGAAGCGGAAAAGGACCAGATTTCGCTGACCACCACCAATCTTGATCTCGGCATCCGTTGCAAAATCAAGGCCGACGTCAAGGAGACCGGGTCCGTCACCCTCCCCGTCAAACGTTTGGCCGGCATTGTGCGTGAATTGCCCAATGTGGACGTCTCGGTGGACGCATCCCCCAACCACCAGGTCAAGCTCACATCGGGCGGTTCCAATTTCCGCATCATGGGCATCGGCCGCGATGAGTTTCCGCCCCTGCCGGAATTTGGCGACGAGAAGTCCTACACCTTGGAACAGGCCGAGCTCACCGCGATGCTCAAGAGCGTGGCCTATGCACAGTCCAGCGACGAAACGCGCTACATCCTCAACGGCGTCTATTTCAACTTCAAGGATGGCAAGTTGACCCTCGTGGCGACCGATGGTCGCCGGCTCGCGCACATTTCGAAGGAAATGGATGTGCCGGCAGATTCGGCCGGGGCGATCATTTTGCCGGCCAAGACCGTGGGCGAGCTGCTGCGTCTGCTCGACAAGGGGGAAAAGCTTAAGATCAACTTCAATGACCGCCGGGCGGCATTCCAGATCGGCACCGACAAGGATGGCAGCGGCCTGATCGACAGCATCTACCTCTATTCGAAGGTGGTGGAGGGCAATTATCCAAATTATCAACAGGTTATTCCCAAGGAAACCCACCAGCGCATCAAGCTGGAGCGCGAGCTCTTCCTGCAGTGCGTGCACCGCGCGGCGCTGGTTTGCAGCGAGAAGGCCAACTCGGTCAAGATCAAGCTGACCAGCAACTTGCTGGAGATCACCGCCCAAAGCCCGGATTTCGGTGAAGCGCACGAATCCATGGCCATTGGCTACAGCGGACCGGATCTGCAGGTCGCATTCAACCCACAATTTGTCATGGATCCGCTTCGCGCCTTGAGCAAGGACGAGGTGTTCTTCGAGGTGAAGGACGAGGTCAGCCCCGGGGTGTTCAAGACCCTCGAGAGCTTCATCTGCGTCATCATGCCGGTGCGCCTGAGCTGAACCACAGAACGCCGCCTTGGTTATCACCCTACTCCCCGTCGGTATGGACTATCGGGCTTGAGTGGGTAGGTTGATCTTCGCCGACCCTTCTTCCCATGGAGCCTTCTTATTTTCTCCTCGCCGCAATCTTTGTGACCATCGTTCTGGTTCAGGTGAACCAGCGCGCCGGTTCGCCGGTGATTGCCATTTTTGTGCGGTGGATGCGCTGGCTCGTCTTTGGTTTCGGGCTGGCCCAGATGAGCGTGGATTTCAACCTGATCAACCGGCCGTTTTGGGCCCTGGTGATCACCTTCATGCTGGTGTGGTTTCTGGGCGAGACGCTCTACAACTGGCTCGGAATCCAGGCCCTCAGTGTGAGCTCGCTGCCGCTGTTTCCCCGTTATGCGGTCAACCAGAGCGGCGAGGAATGGCCGACGCATCCACGTCTGCTCAAGGTGCGTGAATGGTTGCGGGCGCAGGGTTTCAAGCAGGTGCAGGCCTTGAAGGCGGAAATCGGCGGCGGCATTTATTTGCGCGGGTCGGTCTATCAGGATGCGGAGGGTCGTGTGCGCGTGCAGGTCACTTTCCTGCCCCAGGCCAACGGCATGGTTTCGGTCTGTTTTGCCCTCGTGTCATTGACGGCTGACGGGAGTCGCTTCGTGACCGATAATTTCTACATCCCCTTTGGCGGTTTTTATCCGGAAAACTGGCTGGTGGAGCGTTTGCCCTGGCGGCGCGCTTTGCCGCGCTTGTTGGCCCGGCATCGTCAGCGCACCGCCGGGGAAACCCTGGTCGCCTTTGATGCCGATCCCCTGACGGACCTTAACTCACAGCAACATGAGCTTGATCAGTTGAACACCCAGTTGGGTTTTCTCAATCCTCACTCCGAGCGCGAGGAATTCGGCAAGATCACCCAGGCGGGTCGCTACCGCGTGTGGAAGGAAATCTGGATGCTGAACTACCTCGGTTTGAGTGTGCGGTATCAGTGAGGTGTAGGGCGGGATCAGTAATCCCGCCCTGCCTCACCCGCCGATGTAGCTCATCTCCACCTTGGCTCGCGGTTCCTTTTTGGCGAGCAGCTCCGCCCGCTCGTCCGAGTAACGGTCGCCCCGTCCGCGCCAGATGTTCGCAATGAATTCGGTGAGTGCCTCATCACTCATGCCGCCACGCAACTGGCCCAGCAAATCGTGGCCCTCGGACGCAAACAAACAGGTGAAGAGTTTGCCGTCGGCCGACAGACGGGCGCGATGGCAGTCCTTGCAGAAGGGTTCGGTGACCGAACTGATGATGCCGATTTCCCCTTGGCCGTCGCTGTAGCGATAGCGTGCGGCCACCTCGCCGCGATAGGCCGGCCCGATCGCCTCGAGCGGCCATTGCTGATGGATCCGGGCGATGATCGCGAGCGCCGGCATCACCTGGTCGGAGGTCCAGTGGTTCGTGTTGCCCACGTCCATGAACTCGATGAAGCGCAGCGCATGGCCGCGTTCCCGAAAATAGCCGCAAAGCTCGAGCAACTCGTCGTCGTTGACCCCGCGTTGCACCACGCAGTTGATTTTGACGGGCAAACCCAGGGCGGCGGCGGCATCAATTCCCCGCAACACCCGACTCACACTGAAGCCCAGCCCGTTCATGATTCCGGCCTTCGTTTCATCGAGCGAGTCCACGGAAACATTGATCCGGTCCAAACCGGCGGCCCGCAGCGCGGGGGCGTGTTTTTCCAGCAACCAGCCGTTGGTGGTCAGGGCGACATCCGGCAAGCCCAGCTCTGCTTTCAACAGGCGGACAAATTCTGGCAAATCGGGCCGTAGCAGCGGTTCCCCCCCGGTCAGGCGCACTTTTTCCACCCCGAGGGTCCGAAAGGCCCGCACGATGCGACCGAGCTCCGGCAGACTGACCAGTTGCGGATTGGCCAGAAAGGCATGGTCGGGACCGAAAACCTCCTTGGGCATGCAGTAGGGACAGCGGAAATTACAGCGATCCGTGACCGAAATGCGCAAATCGCGCAGCGGCCGGCTGAATTGGTCACGGAGATCGGAGGACATGATGGGCCACTGAGACACAGTGCGGGCCCGGTGGCAAAGCCAGCGTGACAAATTTATCAAGTGCGGCCTTCGCCCGAGTGCAATTGAGGGGGGACGGTTCGCCCCAACCGTCGGAACAGCCCCATCTGTTCGATTGCATGGAAAGTGCATGACACGTTTGGCCGAGACGTTAGCTTGGCACCCTTTCCATGCTGACCCCCGCAGAAGCCGAAAAACTGATCCTGTCCCGGATCGCCCAATTCCCCGCGGAAAATTGTGTCCTGGCGGAGGCGCATGGCCGCGTCCTGCGGGCGGAAGTTCGGGCGGATCGCGACCTGCCGCCCTTTGACCGGGTGACCATGGATGGTTATGCCTTGCGGTCCTCCAGCGTGGAGACCGGGGTGCGCACTTTTCAGATTGGCGGGGTGCAGGCCGCGGGCATGCGACCGTTTGAACTTGATCCGGCGCAGGACGCCTGCGTGGAAATCATGACCGGGGCCATGTTGCCGATCGGGGCCGATTGCGTGGTGCCCTATGAGGTGACCAAGCGGGAAAAGGTGACCTATTCCGTGACCGTTAAGGAAGAATGTGTCGACAGGCTGCTTCCGGGCCACGCGGTGCATAAGCGCGGATCTGATTATGCAGCGGGTGATTTGATTGTGCCTCAGGGCACCAAACTTTCGGGGCGCGAAATTGCCGTGGCCGCCAGTTGCGGCTGTGCCACCCTGAGTGTCAGCCAACAACCCAAGATTGCGGTGGTGGGCACCGGCGACGAATTGGTGGAGGTCGATGCGATCGTGGCCCCGCACCAGATCCGCCGCAGCAACGATTATGCCCTGCGCGCCGCCCTGATCGCCGCGGGTTATCCGCGGGTCGAGCGGTTTCACCTCCATGACATGCGGCACGAAATCGAACACCAGGTTTGGCACATCCTGGCGGAGTTTGACGTGGTCCTGCTGACGGGTGGCGTCTCCAAGGGCAAATTCGACTACCTGCCGGAAGTGCTGGAGGCCCTGGGCGTGAAGAAAATCTTTCATGGGGTGGCCCAGAAGCCGGGCAAGCCCTTCTGGTTCGGCATGAGTTCGCGGCAGGTCGCGGTCTTTGCCCTGCCGGGCAATCCGGTTTCGGCCTACACCTGTCTTCATCGTTATGTTCTGCCCGCGCTGACTCGCGCCACCGGGCACACCGCGTTGGCCCCCACCAGCATCCGACTGGCCGAACCCATCAGCTTCCAGGCCCCGCTCGCCTATTTGTTGCCGGTGCAACTGGTCGATGATGGCCGGGGCGGGCAAAGTGCGCGGCCGCAACCCACGAACTCTTCGGGCGATTTCGCCGGTTTGGTCAGCACGGATGGTTTTGTGGAGCTGCCATCCGGACCCGGAGATTTTCCGGCCGGCACGGTGGCCAACTTATGGCGCTGGGTTTGAGTGGGAGTCGTCATGCGTTTTGCCATTATTTCCAGCAGTCTCGACGCCAACAGCCGCAGTGTGAAACTGGCCGAGGAGTGCCGGGTTTATCTCACCGGCAAGGGACATGAGACCCGCGTGTTCAGTCTGAAAGAGCATGTGCTGCCGCCCTTCGACAACGATACAATTTTCCAGAGCGGGGCCTACCAATTACTGCATCGAGAGACGCTGGCGGCGGACAGCCTGATCTTCGCCAGTCCGGTCTATAACTGGGGTTTCTGCGGGGAGTTGAAGAAATACATCGAGGCTATCGGCTCGACCCCTGAAGACGGTTCATTGCACGGGGCATTTTACGACAAGGTGCTGACCTTTGTTTGTGCCGCCGGGGTGCCGCACAGTTACATGGCTTTTGGCGGCACGGCTTTGTCGATGATGCTCGACTTCAAATGTGTGATCAACCCCTACCAGCTTTATGTGCACAACCGGCATTGGGAGGAGGAAAAGATGATCGCGGAAAAACAAGCCCGATTGGCCAAAACCATGGACGTGGCGATCGATCTCACTGAAGGGTTGAGCCACCGCAGTTATTCCTCCACGTGGGAGATGTAGTCGGGACGGATGATCACGGAGACGGTTTGCGGTGGTGCGCCTGCAGCCAAGGGCCGTTAAGGATAACGGTCCCTACCATGGGCAAATGCGGTATGGAGCTAACATTTGGGAGAAACCATAGGTAGGGCCCGACCTCCGTGGCGGGCCGCTCGGAGATCGGCCCCTACCCATCCTTTCTTATACCATCGTCCCTCAAGAAATAGACCTGTAGGGCGCGACCTTGGTCGCGCCTAGGCTGCACCAAGGTCCAGCCCTACGGATTTCTTATCGTCCATATCTCATGGGCGATTGGTATTATCTTCCCACCACGACCTACGATCCACCAACCCAATTTATAGCTTTGCGACCGGCCGGCTTTGCGTGAAAAAGTGGGCCCATGCTTTCCCGTGTGAATGCCCAAGAAATGCAGTTCGACATCGGTTGTTTATTACGGGGAGGAGGCATTCTCATGCCGGCATATCTAATATTAAACTACAAATTTATAGCGCCCATTGTGAGTAATAGTGACACGCCGGTTTTACTGATTGTTATGACTATCACAGGTATAATTTATTTTTTTTCGGCGTATTATTTAGGAAGAAAAATTACCGGTGTTTGGGCAAACGCGTTCTCGATACTGTGCGTGATAGGTCTAATTTTTTTCGGCATATATTTTCTCCAAGATATAGCCAAAGAAAAACCAAGACTAGAATACAAATCACTTGCCCCGAGGGATAGTCATCATGACCAATCGACCGACCTAAAGTGAGGTATGGATAGGTAAACCAGTTGATGTGTAATTTATAGCTTTGCGACCGGCCGGCTTTGCGTGAAAAGGTGGTTTCCATGCTTTCCCATGTGAATGCCCAAGGTCAGCCGGCGATGGTCAACGTCGGCGACAAAGCCGTGACCAAGCGCACGGCGCATGCCGTGGCCGTGGTCAGCCTGCCGGCGGAACTCGCCGCCTTGCTGCGCGATGGCGATATCGCGACCAAGAAGGGTCCGGTTTTCCAAACGGCCATTTTGGCCGGGGTGATGGGGGCCAAGCAGACCAGCAGTCTCATCCCCCTCTGCCATCCGCTGCCGCTGGAT
>JAIPJW010000110.1 GCA_021734075.1 Cephaloticoccus sp. | reverse complement strand
GACCCTGCTCCAAGCCTACCGGCTCGATGGTTCCCTGCTCTGGACGATCAACCTGGGGAAAAACATCCGTGAGGGCGCGCACTACACCCAGTTCATGGTCATGGACCTCAACGGCGATGGCCGCGCCGAGGTGGCCTGCAAAACGGCCGATGGCACCGTGGACGGCACGGGTCGGATCATCGGTGATCCCGCGGCCGACTGGCGCGAGCCCGGCGGCACCACGGTGCCCTCGCGCGACCGCACCGGCGGCACGGAAACCCCCGCCGGCCTGGTGGCAAGGCTGGAGGGTCGCATCCTGCGCGGACCGGAATACCTGACGGTGTTTGACGGACGCACCGGCGCGGCGTTGGCCACGACGAAATATCTGCCCGGTCGTCATCCTGACACGGACAATCCCACGGCCGACCAGCTCAAGGCCGTCTGGGGCGATGGCTACGGCAATCGTTCAGACCGTTTCCTGGCCGGTGTCGCCTATCTCGATGGCCACCTGCCTTCGTTGATATTCGCCCGCGGCTACTACACCCGCACTGTCATCGCCGCGTGGGACTGGCGCGACGGCCAACTCACTTCCCGCTGGGTGTTCGACAGCGACAAGCTCGGACCGCCGGACAACACCAATCCCTGGCGCGGACAGGGCAACCACCAGCTCTCGGTCGCCGATGTCGATGGTGACGGCAAGGATGACATCATCTACGGGGCCATGGTGGTGGGCTCCGACGGCAAAGGGCTTTATTCCACCGGTTGGGGCCACGGCGATGCGTTGCACGTCGGTGAGCTCGACCCGGACAATCCCGGACTGGAGGTGTTTGACATCCAGGAACGCTTTGACCGGCAGGGCATGAGCCTGCGCGATGCCCGCACCGGCCGGCCCATTTTCACCATTCCGTCCGTGAAAGCGGCCGCGGACGGGGGCGACAAGGGCGAGGGCCCGGGCCGCGGCAATGCCTTCAACATCGACCCGCGTTTTCCCGGCGCGGAATTCTGGGCCGCGGGCGCCGGCATGGACGGGATCTACAACACCAAGGGCGAATTGATCCTCGCCCATCGCCCGAGGGGATTTCCCTGCAACTTCGGCATCTACTGGGACGGCGACCTGCTGAGCGAATTGCTCGACCAGAATCGCATCCTCAAGTGGAACTGGACCACGGAAACGCTTGATCCGCTTTTGATCGCGCATGGCTGCACCTCGAACAACGGCACGAAGGCGACTCCCGCCCTTAGCGCCGACCTCTGGGGCGACTGGCGCGAGGAAGTCATCTGGCGCAGTCGGGACAATTCCGAGCTGCGCATCTACACGAGCACGATCCCCACGCCGCATCGGCTGACCACCCTGATGCATGATCCTCAATACCGGGTTGCGATTGCGTGGCAGAACACCGCCTACAACCAGCCGCCGCATCCGGGTTTTGCGCTGGACGAGGCCCTGCCGCTCCCGCCCCCACCCGAGATTTCGGTTCCACCGGCGCATTAAACTTGGCGTTTTTTTGCCCCTCTCCCCGGCCCCACCCGCCCCATTTCTCCCATGCAATTTTCCTCCTCCCTCCTCGGCCTCGCCCTGCTCGCGGCACCGGCCCTTGCCCAGTCGCCCGCCGCGCCCGATCCCCTGGTCATCAACAGCGGCCGCATACCCGCAAACTATCCGGTGCCGTATGCCCCGGCCACGGTGACGGAAATCAAAACCGTGCTCGACCGCGTGTTCGCCCATGTCGAATCCACCAGTCCGGTGCATGTCGTCAATCTCGAGAACCATGAACCCGTCACCGACCTCTCCCGACTGCCGCCGCGCACCGGCTTGCACGTCGGTCAGTTTTCACCCCTGAGCTACGAATGGGGCGTGACCTATGCCGGCTTGCTGCTCACCGCCGAGGTCACCGGCGACGAACGCTACCGCGCCCATGTAGCCGACCGGCTCGGGATGATCACCACCCTCGCGGCCCACGTTCGCGCCCACCCGCCGGCAGACGTGCCGCCTCCCGTTCCCGGCAGCGGTCCGCCGCGCTTCCATACCATGCGCAATGTGGTAAAACCCCGCTCGCTCGACGACTCGGGTTCACTCGCCGCCGCCTTCATCAAGGCCGCGCGCGCCGGAATCCATCCGGCTGAGTTGCGGCCCGTGACCGATCACTGGCTGCAATGGATCAGCAAAGGCCAGTTCCGCCTTTCCGACGGCACCCTCGCGCGCAATCGTCCGCTGCACAACACCCTCTGGCTCGACGATCTCTACATGAGTGTTCCGGCCCTGGCCCAAATGGGCGTGCTCACGGGAGAAACGCATTATTTTGACGACGCCACGGCGCAGGTCCTCCAGTTCGCCAGTCGCATGTTTGCGCGGGAAAACAGTCTCTTTATGCACGGCTGGGTGCAGGAAATGAATCCGCACCCCGCATTTCATTGGGCCCGCGCCAATGGTTGGGCCATCGTCGCCATGGCGGAACTGTTGAGTGTCCTGCCCGAGGATCACCCGCAACGCGCCGCTGTGCTCGAACTCTATCGCGCCCATGCCCGGGGTCTGGCCGCCGTGCAGGGATCCGCCGGACTCTGGCACCAGTTGCTCGACCGCCCCGACTCCTACCTGGAGACTTCCGCCTCCGCCATGTTCACCTACGCGATCGCCCGCGGCATCAACCGCGGCTGGCTCGATCCCCTCGCCTACGTTCCGGTCGTCTCGCTCGGCTGGAACGCCGTCGCCCTGCAGGTCAATGAACTGGGTCAGGTCGAGAACACCTGCGTCGGCACCGGCATGGCCTTCGACCCCATGTTCTACTATCACCGACCCGTGAGCGTCTATGCCGCGCACGGCTACGGTCCCGTGCTGCTGGCGGGTGCAGAAATGATCGCCCTCCGCCAGGGCGTGGGGCAAAATGCCAGGATCAGTGATGGCAGCGTGCAGGCCCAAGCCTCACCCTCGCACTTCTGAATCCGCTCATGCTTCTCCCAAAATCCATGCTGCGCCACTTGATCCTTTGGGTGACCCTGCCGGTCTTGACCGGGTGGGCCGCACCCGCGGTCCGCACGTTCGATCTCACCACGCTGACGCCGGCCGACACCTTCTCGCCGGAACGTGGTTTCGGCTTCGACCTGGGCACCGCCCCCACTGCCGCGCACGAGCCGTTTTTCTTTTCCGTCGCCGTTCCCGAGGGCAATTACCGCGTCACCGTGACCTTTGGCGATGCAGCAAAGGCCACCGTCAACACGGTGAAAGCCGAGTCGCGTCGTCTGATGCTTGACCGTGTCGCCACGGCCGCCGGCGAATTCTACACGCGCAGCTTCATCGTCAATGTGCGCAATGCTTCCCTGCCCCCACCGGAGAAGAACGCACCGGGCGGCAGTGCCGTAATCCTGAACGACCGCGAGACCGGCTCCCTGACTTGGGACGACAAACTCACGCTCGAGTTCAACGGGAGCGCGCCGGGGGTGCGCACCATCATGGTCGAACCCGTCGAACGGCCGACCGTGTATCTCGCCGGCGACTCCACCGTCACGGACCAGCGCTGGGAAGACGGTGCCAGTTGGGGCCAGATGCTGCCGCGATTTTTTCGGCCCGGGATCGCGATCGCCAATCATGCCGAATCCGGCGAGACGCTGAAATCGTTCCTCACCGGGCTGCGGTTGGCCAAGATTCTCTCACAAATCCGGGCCGGGGACTACCTCTTCATCCAGTTCGGTCACAACGATCAGAAAAAGCAGTGGCCGCAAACCTATGTCGAGGCGAAGACCACCTACCAAGCCTATTTGCGTGCCTACATTGCCGAGGCCCGGATGCGCGGCGCCACACCCGTGCTCCTCACCTCACCGCAACGCCGCACCTTTGACGAGCACGGCAAAATCACGAACACCCACGGCGATTATCCTGCCGCTGTGCGCGAGGTGGGCGCCGAGCAAAATGTCGTGGTCATCGACCTCGCCGCCCTGAGCACGCAGTTCTACGAGGCCCTCGGGCCGGAACGGGCGACTCTGGCCTTTGCCAACCACGGCAAGGATGCCACACACCACAACAACTACGGCGCCTACGAACTGGCCAAGGGCGTGGCTCAGGCCATCCGCGATTCCAACTTGCCCCTCGCAGAAAAAATCTCCGCCGACTTCGCCACTTTTGATCCCGCCCAGCCCGACGATCCCTCAACCTTCAATTTACCCGCCAGCCCACTGCGCAGCACGATCACCCCGCGCGGCAACTGAAACAAGCCAATCCCTCCTGCAACCATGGCAAGAATCGCCATCATCGGTCCCGGCGCCATTGGCGGCGTGATCGCCGCCCAACTGCACCGCCTCGGCCGGCACGAGATTCTGCTCTGTGCCCGCACCGCCCTGGCCCGCCTGCAGGTCGAGACTCCCGACGGCCCGATTACGATGCAGCCGACCGTGTTGACCGATCCGGCCGGGGCCCCGCCGGTGGATTGGGTCCTGATCACGACCAAGGCTTATGATGCAAGCGGGGCGGCCCGGTGGTTCGACCGACTTTGCGCCGAGGGTGCCCCCGTCGCCATCCTGCAAAACGGCGTCGAGCACCGCGAACGTTTCGCTCCATTCCTCCCCGTGGATCGGCTGTTGCCGGTCATCGTCGACCTGCCCGCGGAACGCAGGGATCCCGCCCATATTCAACAACGCGGTCGCGGCCTTCTCACAGTGACGGACGACGCGCAGGGCCGCGAGTTCGCTGAGCTGTTTGACGGGACACCCCTTGAGGTGACCCTGACCGCCGACTTCAAGAGCGTGGCGTGGCGCAAACTCTGCCTGAATTCGGTCGGCATCATCAACGCCCTGCTCCAGCAACCCACCGGCATATTCCGGGAGGACAGCATTGCGGAGCTGGCGGACAAAATTGCGCAAGAATGCCTGGTAGTCGGCCGCGCCGAAGGTGCCGTCCTGGAAGAGTCGCTGCCACAAGACATCGTGCAAAGGTGCCGCAATGCGCCCCCGGATGCCGTCAACTCACTGCACGGCGACCGGCTGGCCGGCCGGCCGATGGAACTGGCCGCGCGCAATGGTGTGATCGTGCGGCTGGGTAAAAAGCATGGCATCCCCACGCCATGCAACGAGATGGCTGTCACCTTGCTGACCATGGCGACCCGGACGAATGGGTCCGGCTGAGGTCGCTCCCGCTTTGCGCCCGCCGGGACGGCACAAGTTTTCACCCTCATTCAGGGCAGGAAATACCCCGGAATGTCCGTTGAATTTCGCCCATAACGGCGTAGATTTGGGCACAACCCACCATAGCCATGAACGCTCGATCTCCCTGTTCGATGCTACTTGCCGTCCTGCTGTTGGGCACCGGTCTGGCCCCGTCCGTCCACGCCGACGACCTGAAACTGCCAAAAATATTCCGGACGGTCGAACCGCGTTTCCCGCTGGCCCTCGGACTATCACCTCTGGCCCAAGGCGAGGCCCGGGTATCGATTCGGATCGATGCAATGGGGCAGCTCACCGACCTGCTCGTCACCGGCTACACCAGTGAGGAATTTGCCAACGAGGCCGTCGCCGCACTCCGGCAGTGGCGATTCGAACCCGCGCGCCGGAATGGGGAACCCATCGATTTTCGCATCAATCTGAGTTTTCAATTTTCGGCCAAACGCATCGTGACCCTCATGCCGCTGGAAACGCCGGACGCCTTGTTGCGGAATGCCGGGGTTGACCCGGGCGTGAACCTGATCTGTTCCGCGGGTGAAATCGATCACCCGCTGGCCGTGCTGCGCACGGTGACGCCGGTTCATCCCGGCCTTTCGGCCGCGCTGCCCCACGGTCGCGCCGTGCTGGATTTCTACGTCGATGGCAAGGGGCGGGCCCGCCTTCCGGTTGTGGCTGAGACCACCCACCCGGCTTTCGCCGATGCCGCCCTCCGTGCGCTGGCCGATTGGCAGTTCTCGGTTCCGACCCATCAGGGTCACCCGGTCATTGTCCGCATGCAGCAGGAGTTCATCTTCACCAACGGCTCCTAGGAACGCCGCCTAAATTATCCCGGCGCAGCCAGGCCCGATCGGGCAACTGAATCCACCGCGCTCAACCGCGGTAGCCAAGCAGTCTGGCGGGTAGAAACAGGAGGGTCTTGACCAAGGCCAGCAGGGCTTCCATGAGCGAACCCACGATGCGAAAGGGGATGGAGAGCAGGTAGAGGAAAGGCCAGAGCACCAGGACCAGCAAGGCCAGCGGCCAGCACAACACCAACACAAGGGACCAGAGCAGCAGGGATAAGAGCAGTTTCATGGTGAGGATCAGTCTGCGCCCAAAAACCGAACATGACAACGAAAGTTGGAAGCCGTCTCGCCATCCGCCGGACACGAGTCGTTTTGCTTGCGCGGTCGGGCGCTTCATTGCGAACGTTGCCGAGGCCAGGCACCAACCTCCGGAAAACCCAACTGCCATGAAGCTTCTTTTATTGAGCGTGGTTCTCCTCCTCGGGGGTTGCAGCACCGTGGCACAGTATGAGGATGTCAGCGCTGTGTCCCCATACCCCGCCTACATCGGCGCCGAGTATGCATTGCTGCAGCCCATGCATCTCTCCGGCGTGAACGCACCGCCCGGATATGAAGACACGGTCGACTATTATGTGGTCAACCCGACCAGCCCGAGTTGGGGCGGACCCGAGTTGATCACGCGCGAGACCCTTCCAACGGGAACCAGGATCAAAGTGGAAGCGGTGCGGATTTGCACCAATTGCCCCTTCGAACGCATCAGCGAGGCCAGGATTCGCCTGCCGGACCACCGGACTGAATTCGATCGTCCCATCCATATCGCCCTCAAATTCCTGACCCCTGGGTTCGCGCAGAAGCAACCGTAGCCCGAACCCTCAACCGCGCGCAGTCCGGCCATGCCCCCGCTCAAACGGTCCGCGCTTTGCGTCATTGCCTCGCGTCCCGGCCAAGCTTGAACTTCGTCACCACCATGAGCCAGCATCGCTTTGCATTCGTCGGCACCGGGGGCCGCGCCCTGAGTTTCATCGAGCCGCTCGTCACCACCTACCGCGGGACCAACGAACTCGTCGGACTTTGTGATCTTAGTCCGGCACGCATGGCCTACTACAACGCCATGCTCACGGGTGAACTGGGTTACCATGCCGTGCCCGCCTACCCCGCCGACCAGTTTGACGTCATGCTGCGGGAGACACGTCCGCAAACGGTCTTCGTCTGCTCGAAGGACTCGACGCATCACGACTACATTGTCCGGTCCCTGCAGGCCGGTTGTGATGTCATCACGGAAAAACCGCTGACCATCGATGCGGCCAAATGTCGCGCCATCCTGGATGCGCAGCGTGCGACCGGGCGTCGCGTCCGCGTGGCCTTCAACTACCGTTGGGCTCCCTTCCGCACCAAGGTCAAGGAACTCATCGCGGGAGGCACGATCGGTCGCATCCGTGCCGTCAACCTCGAATACCTCCTCGATACCAACCACGGGGCCGACTACTTCCGCCGCTGGCACGCCCACGCCGCCGAGTCGGGCACGCTGCTCGTGCACAAGAGCACGCACCACTTCGACCTCGTCAACTGGTGGCTCGACGCCATCCCCGCCCAGGTCTTTGCCTACGGGGACCTCGTCTTTTACGGTCGGGAAAATGCCGTGGCGCGCGGCGATGCCCACCTCACCACCTACCCCCGCTACACCGGCCACCCGGAGGCAAGGGATGATCCCTTCCGGCTCGACCTCGACGAGAGCGCCTCCTTTCGCGGACTCTACCGCGCCGGCGAGGCCGACTCCGGCTACATCCGCGACCGCAATGTCTTCCGGGAGGACATCGATATCTTCGACCAGATGTCGCTCAACGTCCGCTACCGCACCGGCGAACTGCTCACTTACTCGCTCACCTGCTACTCGCCCCGCGAAGGCATGCGGGTTTGTTTCAACGGGGAGCGCGGCCGGATCGAATACCACGAGTTCATCGGCACGCACATGAACCGGGCCGTGCGGCCGGGCGATTTCCAACTCGACACCAAGCCCGGCGCCGAGGCCGAGGGCGAATGGATCCGGGTTTTCCCGCATTTCCAACCGAGCTACCTCGTGCCCATGCCACTGGCCACCGGCGCCCATGGCGGGGCGGATGAAATTCTCAACCGCTCCTTCTACGATCCCGCCGCCGCGGGCCCCGACCCCTGGGGTCGTTTCGCCGGCCACGAACAGGGCGCCGCGTCCATCCTCGTCGGCATCGCGGGTGTCGAGTCGATCCAGCGCAACGCCCCGGTGAACCTGCTGGACCTGGTTCCGCTCCGACCGGACGCCACCAAACTCAGCGAACTGACCTGAAGCGCCCAAAACTGTCGACGGCCTAACGCGAAGCGGGGGAGAGGATGCGGGCGGCGGCCTGAGCCTTGAGACAAAGTTCCGCGGCCTTGAAGGCATGGGCCTGCGTCATCGCGATCTCGGTGCGGTGCAAACAATCGAGGATCAGCTCGCCAAAGAAACGGAAGCCCACCTTGCCGGCGACATTGATGAACTGTTCACCCTGGCCGTCCACCAGCACAAGATTGTCCCCCGCGGCATCGCGACCGACATCCACATATTTGCGCAACTCGATGTAACCCTTGGTGCCCAAGATCACGGTCCGACCATCACCCCAGGTGCGCAGTCCGTCGGGCGTGAACCAATCCACCCGAATGTAGTTCGACGTGCCATTGTTGCCCATCAGGGAGGCCTCGCCGAAATCCTGGAGCCCCGGTTTGTCCGGATTGGCGAAATTTCCCACCGCGGCGTGGGCGATGGTCGCATCGGTCGCACCGCTGTAATGGAGATACTGCTCGAACTGATGACTGCCGATGTCACAGAGAATCCCGCCGTAGCGCGCCGGATCAAAAAACCAATCGGGCCGCGAGGCCTTGCTCAACCGGTGCGGCCCCAGACCGAGCACCTGCACGACCTGGCCGATCGCCCCGGCCTGCACCAGATCACCGGCATGCATCGCACATTCCACATGCAACCGCTCGCTGAAATAAACCATGTATTTGCGACCGGTGGTCTGCACGGCGAGTTGGGCGTCCTGCAGTTGGGCCAGGGTGGTGAACGGGGTCTTGTCCGTGAAATAGTCCTTGCCCGCCGCCATGACGCGCAGGCCAATCGGCCCGCGATCGCAAGGCACCGCCGCCGCCGCCACCAGTTGCACGGCCGGGTCGTCCAAAATCTCGTCAAAGCTGGCCGCGACCTTGGCCTGCGGAAACTTGGCGCGAAAGGCCTCCACCTTGGCCGGATCGGCATCGTAGACCCACTTCAAGAGCGCCCCCGCCTCCAACAGGCCGTTGCACTGTCCATAGATGTGACCGTGCTCGAGAAACGCGGCCGCAAAGACGAACTCGCCGGGTTTGACCACGGGGCTCGGTTTGCCCTGGGGGGCGTAGTTCATGCCGTCGGATTTTTGGCTCATTGTGGAGGGGAAGTTTGCAGAATAGAGTAGTAAAGCAATTCGCGACGCTGGCAAACCCGATGCGCCGGAGGTTTGATTTTGCCATCTACGCAATCGACACTATCACCGACAAGCATCCCACTCTGAATCACAACCCTCAATGCCGCGCGACGTGTCATCCCTGCGTAAATCATTGGCCAATGGCCTGAACAATCCTCCGACAAACCACCGGTCCGTGGTGGTTGGTTTTGATGGGTTCGTGGATGAAATGATCACGGTGGTCGGCGAGCGCCAGGCCTTGGATCGTTTCACTCCGGTGGCGCGCATAACCGATTTTGCCGGCCTGATCGGCGCGGCGGCCGGCCGGAGCAGTCTGCGCGAGATTGTGGTCAATGCGGTGCATCCGGGTGGCTGTGCCGTCAACATGGGCGACGGTCTCGCCGCACTGGGGATACCGGTGGATTGCTTCGCCACCTTGGGTGAACCGCCGCACCCGGCCTTTGCCGAAACCACCGCACGGTTCCGCTCGGTGCAAAGTTGGGGAAGGGAACCCGGTCGCACCCTGGCCTACGAATTCACCGATGGAAAACTGATGTTCAGTTCCGTGACCCAGTTGGCGGAATTCGACGTGCCCGCGGTCACGCGTTACCTCGCCGACGGCCGCTATTTGACGGCGTGCCGAGAGGCCGGGGTCATCGCCCTGACCGATTGGAGCCTCTACCCCCACATGACCGAGGTGTGGCGTTTTCTCTGCCGCGAGGTTTACCGCCAATTGCCGCAACGGACCCGCTTCCTGATCGATCTGGTCGATCCCGCGAGTCGGGCAGCCGTGGATATCGAGGCCATGCTCGCCGTCCTGCCCTCCCTGCAGGATTGCGGCGAAGTCTGTCTGAGCTTGAACGGCAATGAGGCGAATATTCTGGCCCGATTGCTGGGGCTGCCGGTGGCCAACGAGCAGCCGGAAGAGGCGCTGATCCTGGGCCGCTCCCTCCAACAACGACTCGGGGTCGCCGAAGTGGTGATTCATTTCATCCGCTGTGCCGCAGCCGCGGGCAATTCCGGCGAGGCCGCAGTGTGCGGGCCCTATTGCGAGAACCCGCGCAAAAGCACCGGAGCAGGCGACCGGTTCAATGCCGGTTACGCCCTGGGCATCCTGCTGGGGGCCACGCCATCCGAACGACTGGCGCTCGGCTGCGGCACGTCGGGCTATTTTGTGCGGCACGGCCAAAGCCCGGATCGCGCGCAATTGGCGGAGATGCTCACGAGTGACAACTGGCCGGACTGAAAAAGCGGGACCCGCGGCGGCCGGTCCAACGGCCCGCACTGCCCACTAGGAGGACTGCAGGAACTTTCGCGCCGCGACAAAGCCCCGCTGTTCACCCTCCAGGGTCCCGTTGTAATCCACATCCTCCAGTTCGATGGAAATGTAGCCGGCGTAGTTCACCGCCACCATTTCCGCCAACAACTCGGTCCAGGAGGCGCGGCCATTGCCCGGAATGGTGTAGCGCCATGTCGCCCCACCCCAGGCAAAATTCTCGGCGAACACCGCGCCCTGTTCATGGCCGATTTCGTAGAGCCGGTCCCGGTCAATGTGGGTGTCCTTGCCGTGCAGGTGCACCACCTGGGGGGCAAATTCCTTGATGAACCGCAACGGGTCGATGCCCATGCGCAGGAGATGCGAGGGATCGAAGTTGATGCCAAAATGGGGCGAGTTCATCTCCTTGAAAAACGCCCGGTAGGATTCCGGATTGCAGCAATGCGCGTTGCAACCGGGCCAGCCCTCGATGGCGAGACGCAGACCGGTCTCGGCCAGCACGTCGCGCAACTGGCCGTAGGACTCCACCATGTAGCCAAAGGTCTCCTTGCGCGGCAGGTTGACATCCTCGGCGAGCATCACCCCAAAGATGATTTTGGCGCCGGCGGCGGCGGCGGCCCGGATAAACTTTTCCGCCGCGACCACGGTCGCTTTTCGGGTGCCAGCATTGGCCGAAAGCATGCCCGTCCATTCGTTGCTGAATAGATCGATGGTTCCGACCGGAATTCCGGCGGCCGACCACTGCCCCACCTGCGCCAGTTGCGCGGCGGGAATATCCACGCAACCAAATCGTTCGGCGATGGCCCACGCGGCGGTCTCATGGAGCGGGCGCTCGGTCAGAGTGCCGGTCAGACGCAAACCAATGGGAAAATTACCGGTGAGGGTATGGGCAACTGGGTGGTTCATGGGAATAAATTATCTGCAGCATGCCGGGCGTGAGGTGAAAGTCCATCCGGGTGTCGGAAAATCACCGGCGGGACGGCGCGATACTAAGGGACGTTTCCGGATCCACGGTCCCGGCTTAAACGCATGCGCATTTCCCGGGGGGACAGCCCGAATTGGCGGCGAAACAATTTGGACAGCTGATACTCGTCGTTCAGCCCCACCGCCGGGGCGATG
>JAIPJW010000109.1 GCA_021734075.1 Cephaloticoccus sp. | reverse complement strand
CTACCACTCCTATTCGGGGGTCATTTTCGATCACTGCAAATATCCGGTGCGGTCATTCAAGAAGGGGGCCACCACAATTTGTTCGGTGTTTGGCCCGACCTGCGACGCCCTCGATGTGGTGTCGATGGCGGAAAACCTGCCCGACCTGAACCGAGGTGACTTGGTTTACAGTGTGAACATCGGGGCCTACAGCCATGCATCAGCAACTTGGTTCAACGGGTTTCCCCCGGCCAAGGTGGTGCACGAAAATCAATAATCCCCGGATCGGCTCAACTCCGATAGTCGGCGTTCTCGCTCACGTATTCGTGGGTAAGATCGCCACCCAGCACACATGCACTGACTTCGCCTCCGCCCAGGTCGATGACGATCTCCACGCATTTTTCGTGCGGAGGGTAATCCACGGCGGCAGTGAAAACCCCATCCACCGGCTGACTGCTGGCGTAAAGTTCCGCGGCGCGCAAATGGGCCACGAGGGCATTTTCTTTTTCCGGATCCAGGCGGAATACGCCTTCGGAAAATATATCAATTCCCCCCATTTGGAGGCGCAAGCGACTGAGATCAAGCTGCCTCGTTTGCATCCCGGCAAACTTGCCAATGGCCTGCACGAGGCGGCCGACATTGGGATCGTTGCCCGCCACGGCGCATTTGAAAAGGGGCGCATTGACCACGGCTTTGCCCAACGCCCGGGCCGTTGTGCTATCCGGTGCGTGGGTGACCTGGACGCGAATGACATGACGCACCCCTTCACCATTGCGCACGACATCCTCGGCCAGATCACGGCAAACCTGCACCAAGCCGGTTTCAAACGCCTCCATGTCCGGGCAGGGCACCCTGCCCGAGGAGAGCAACGCGACCGTGTCGGAAGTGCTGGTATCACTATCAATACTGATGCTGTTAAAACTGGGTTCAATGACCCGGGCCAACATTTCCCGCAGGACCTGCCGGGGCACGGCCAGATCAGTCAAAATATAGACCAACATGGTGGCCAGGTTTGGTTCGATCATACCGGCACCTTTGGCGATTCCGACGATGCTGCCCGCTCCGATATCCACGCGACGAATTTTGGGATACAGGTCGGTGGTCACAATACCTTCGGCGGCCGGGAGGATGGATTCGGACTGAAGATGAGGTAGAACGCCCGGTAGGGCGGCGACCATGGCTTCAACCGGCAGACTCCACCCAATGACACCGGTGGAAGAGGGGAGAATTTCGCCGGTGGGACGGTTGAGCAGGGTCGCGGTTTCGGCGCAGATCATCTCGGCCGTGGTCTCGCCATCCGGCGCGCATACGTTGGAGATCTTGTTGTTGATCACAACCGCACTGCACCGCTTTTCCGCCAGCCTTTTGCGACCGATTTTGATCGGTGCTCCGGGCAAGGCATTGCGGGTAAACACGGCGGCAAAAGCCTCGGTCGGTTCATCCAAGGCGATCAGCGTGATCGTCATCTTGGCGGGCTTGGGGGTTTCACGTGGGGTGAAGGCAAAGCTGGTGGTGCCGACCCGGAATCCGACGGGCAGTTTGGCCTGACTGGCCAACCAGGCCCGGTGTGCTTGACGGGACGCGAAGGAGAGAGTGGTGCTCGACACGGCAGATAGAACTGAGGCCCGGGGACTCAAGTGTGAAGCGAAAATATTTATCGGACGGATTCCGCCGCTACCGGTGGAATAATTTGGTGGATATCACCGGTCGGAGTGCATTAAAGCGTTGGACCACTTTTTGGTTTTCCGCACGGTAAACCAATTCTGCCCGCCAAATCTTATTCCCACCCGCAAGCCCTCCCCTTCCTTGAACGCCGATGAATGTTAACGAAATTACCGCCAAGACGAAGGTGCTGCTTGAGGCCCTCCCTTACATCCAGAGATTTCGTGGCTCCACGTTTGTAGTGAAATATGGCGGCAGTTTCATGGACGACCCCGATCCGACGAAACGATTGGATGTGGCGCATGACATCGCATTTCTTTCGGCAGTGGGGATAAATGTGGTCGTGGTGCATGGTGGCGGCAAGGCGATCACGACGGCAATGGCCACCTCTGGTTTGCAGGCCAAATTCATCAACGGTATGCGCGTGACCGACGAGGCGACCATCGCAGTTGTAAAGAGCACGCTCGACGATGTGGTCAACCCCGATGTGTGCCTCGCCATCACTACTGCCCACGGCAATCCAAAGGGGATGTCCGGGGTCAGTGTTCTGGTCTGTGAAAAGCTGCAAACGGATGATGACGGCAAGTCGATTGACCTTGGCTATGTCGGCGAAGTGACCGAAGTGAAGGTCAAGTTGATCAAAAAGGTCATTGGTGACGGGTTCGTGCCGGTGATTTCCCCCGTGGCGGAAGGCTATGATGGCAAGCCCTACAACGTGAACGCGGACCTGGTCGCCGGTCGGGTGGCCATCGCCCTGCGCGCCCGGCGCCTGGTTTACATGAGCGATGTGCCCGGTCTGCTTTCCGATCCGTCAAACCAGGATTCATTGATTTCCACCCTGAAGATCAGTCAGGTGGATGAACTCAAAAAGAAAGGGGTCATCGACAAGGGCATGCGGCCCAAGGTGCACAGTGCCATGCGGGCCCTGCAGGAGGGGGTGCGCCGCGTCCATTTTGTTGACGGGCGCCTGCCCCATAGTCTCCTGTTGGAAATATTCACCGACAAGGGCATCGGCACCGAGATAGTGCACGGCTGATCCGGCCTTTCGTCTCCACCTGCCATGTCCCAACCATCCATAATCCGCACCAACACCGCCGATCTTTATGACGCCCATGTGGTCAAAAACTACGCCCGGGCCGCGTTGACCCTGGTGCGAGGGAAAGGGGCCCAAGTTTGGGATGATGCGGGCAACCGCTATCTCGATTTTACGTCGGGCATCGCGGTCTCTGCCCTGGGGCATTGTCATCCGCATTGGGTCGCGGCGATTCAGCGGCAAGCCAACGAGCTGATCCATACGAGCAATCTGTTCCGGCACCCCAATCAAGGGGAGCTGGCCCGGCGCTTGGTGGGCTATGCCGGACCGGGTCGGGTGTTTTTCTGCAACAGCGGGGGTGAGGCCGACGAGGCGTTGCTAAAACTGGCGCGATTGCACGGAGTCGCGAAGAGCGGAGAGGAAGGCAAATGCTACAAGGTCATTTGCGCCAAGCAGGCTTTTCATGGCCGGATGTTCGGGGGCATGAGTGCGACTCCGCAGGAGAAGATCCAAAAGGGATTTCAACCGCTGGTGCCGGGATTTGCTTTTGGTGCGCTGAATGATTTGGCCAGTTTTGCCGAATTGGTGGATGACCAGACGGCGGCGATCCTGGTGGAAACCATTCAGGGCGAGGGTGGCATCAATCCATGCACGGCGGAGTTTTTACTCGGGCTGCGCCAGCTGTGTGATCAACACAACCTGTTGCTGATGCTGGACGAGGTGCAATGTGGGATTGGACGGACCGGCACGTTCTATGCCTTTGAATCGGCAGGTGTGCGTCCTGACGCCATCGCGATGGCCAAGGGCTTGGGCGGCGGATTTCCGATCGGGGCCATCTGGGTGGGCGAGCGGTGCGCCGAGCTGTTCAAACCCGGCAACCATGGCACTACTTTTGGGGGAACCCCACTGGCCTGTGCGGCTGGGTTGGCCGTATTGGACGTCATGGAGCGGGAACACTTGCTGGACAAGGTCCGTGCCCAGAACCCGCATTGGATTCAATCACTCACCCAGCTGAGCACGCAATATGCCTCCCAGTTGTTGACCGTGCGCGGCCGGGGCTATTTGGTTGGGTTGCAAATGGCGGTGGATCCATCGCCTTACGTGGCCGCACTGCGGGAACAGGGCCTGTTGGTGGTCGCAGCGGGCAATAATGTTATCCGCCTGTTGCCCCCGTTGATTGTGACGCAGGAGGATTTGGCCAAATCGGTCGAAATCATCCGGGCGGTCCTTGCCGCCAAAGCGTAACATTTCCCGCAACTTTTCACTCGTGGGATGGGGCGGGCGGGTTCAGGATGACCGGCTTTCATGAAACACTTCATCAAGGAAACCGACTTCAAGGCCCATGAATTACCGGGTCTGTTTGCGCTGGCGCAAAGCCTGAAGCAGGGTCGTGGGCGGCACACTCCTTCCAGCCTGGCGGGGCAGACGTGGGCAATGATTTTCTCAAAATCGTCCACCCGCACCCGCGTGTCCTTTGAGGTGGGAATCCATGAACTCGGCGGCAAGGCGATTTTCCTGAACAAGAATGACATCCAGTTGGGTCGCGGCGAGACGATTGCCGACACGGCCCGGGTGTTGTCACGCTTTGTCCATGGCCTCGTGGTCAGAACCTTTGACCACGATGAATTGCAGCAATTGGCTGATTTCGGTTCGGTGCCGGTGATCAATGCGCTAACCGACCTGCTCCACCCGTGCCAGACGTTTGCCGATGCCTTTACCCTGGCCGAACGCTGGGGCCGGGGCGGCGACCTGGT
This sequence comes from Cephaloticoccus sp., assembly GCA_021734075.1. GTDB lineage: Bacteria > Verrucomicrobiota > Verrucomicrobiia > Opitutales > Opitutaceae > Cephaloticoccus. Next base: position 7,647 of record JAIPJW010000109.1, on the reverse strand, counting down.
GGGTTCGCTCCGGGGTCGCAAGATCGCCTTTGTGGGTGACCGCGGCTGCAACGTGGCCAACTCCTGGATTCTGGGGGCCAATATGTTCGGCATGAAAATTTCCCTCGCTGGTCCGGCGGGGTTCGATGCGGCTCCTGAGTTTGACCAACTATTGGCTCGGGAGGGTTTCGCCAAGGGGTATGAGTTTACCTCCGATCCCTACGAGGCGGTGCGTGATGCGGACGTCGTTTACACCGATGTGTGGATCAGCATGGGGAAGGAAGAGGAAACTGCTGAGCGGATCAAGGTGATGTCCCCATTCACTGTGACACCAGAATTGCTCGCCGCCGCCAAGCCCGACGCGCTGTTCATGCATTGCCTGCCGGCCCATGCCGGTCAGGAAGTGACCCAGGAAGTTCTGGACAGTCCCCGTTCGATCATTTTCGACCAAGCGGAGAACCGGCTCCACATGCAAAAGGCCATCATGGCCACGTTGGCCCAATCGGTCCACGCCGGATAACACCACCTCAATATTTCACCATGAAAATCGTGCTCGCATATTCCGGAGGTCTCGACACCTCCGTCATCGTCAAGTGGCTCAAGGAAACATATGACGCCGAAATCGTCACGTTTGCGGCCGACATCGGCCAGGAGGAGGAGCTCAAGGGCCTTGATCGCAAGGCGCTGAAGACCGGGGCCGCCAAACACCACACCCTCGATTTGGTGGAGGAGTTTGCCCGTGACTTCATCTATCCGATGATCCGCGCCAATGCCATCTACGAGGGACAATATTATCTGGGCACCTCAATTGCCCGGCCCTTGATCGCCAAGGCCCAGGTGGCCATCGCCAAGAAGGAAAAGGCGGACACGGTGGCGCACGGCGCCACGGGCAAGGGCAACGATCAATGCCGTTTTGAACTTACCTACATGGCCCTGGCCCCGCAGCTGCAGATCATCGCGCCTTGGAAGATTGAAGCTTATCGCGATCTTTTCCCCGGTCGGGCCGAGATGATCGCCTATTGTGCCAAGCACAAGATTCCGGTCGAGGCCTCGCTCAAGAAGCCCTATTCGATGGATCGCAACCTGCTGCACATTTCCTATGAGGCCGGTATTTTGGAGGATCCCTGGTTTGATCCCACCACGAAGGCAAACAAGGGCATGTTCAAACTTTCGGTTTCACCCGAGGACGCGCCCGACAAGGCGGAATACATTGAACTCGATTTTGTGCGGGGCGACTGTGTGGCCGTGAATGGGAAAAAGCTCACGCCGGGAGCCGTCCTCAAGGCCCTCAACAAAGTGGGCGGCAAGCATGGCATCGGTCGGGTGGACCTCGTCGAGAATCGTTTTGTCGGCATGAAATCGAGGGGTGTCTACGAAACCCCCGGTGGCACCATTCTGATGCAGGCTCACCGTCAGGTGGAGTCATTGACCCTGGATCGCGAGGTGCTGCATCTGCGCGACGGCTTTATACCCAAATATGCCGAATTGATTTACAACGGCTTCTGGTTCGCTCCGGAGCGCGAGATGTTGCAAGCCATGATCGACGAGAGCCAGCGCTACGTCACCGGCACCGTGCGGCTCAAGCTTTACAAGGGCAACATCATCACCTGTGGCCGGAAGTCGAAATACTCGCTCTACGATGAAAAGATCGCGTCGATGGAAGGCGTGAAGAGCTGGTATAATCAAAGCGATGCGACTGGGTTCATCCGGCTCAATGGTTTGCGACTGCGGGCCCGGAGCCTGGCGCAGCGTGGACCCAAAGTTTGAGCAGTAAAACGATTTGACCAAAGCGCGTCCTTTTCGGGCGCGTTTTTTTTGGACGATTCCTTGACCTGACGAGCCGGTAGTGACGCCTTGGAGCATAACCCATGAAACTATCCCAAGTTGCCGCCCAGCTCTATACCGTGCGTGATCAGTGCCAAACGGCTCCGGCTCTGGCCGCAACCGCGAAACGATTGAGGGGAATAGGTTACACGGCGGTGCAGGTCAGTGGCATCGGTCCCATTCCGGCCGCCGAGGTGGTGAGCATCATGCAGGGGGAAGGGCTGAAGATTTGTGCCACGCATGAGCCGTCCCAGCAGATTTTGGATGAGCCGGAGCGGGTGGTGGATCAGTTGCACAAATTGGGCTGCAACCTGACCGCTTATCCCTATCCCGCCGGTATTGATTTCGGAGATGCCGCCCAGGTCATGGCATTGGTGCGCAAGCTGGATGCGGCCGGAGCGGTGCTACGGGCCGCAGGCATGCAACTCGGCTACCACAACCATGCCATTGAATTTGTGAAACTGCAGGGAGCCCCGGTGCTCGACTATATCTACGCCCACACTGCGCCGGAAAACCTGGTTGGTGAAATCGATACCTATTGGATCCATTATGGCGGTGGCGATGTGGTGGAGTGGGTGCGCAAGCTGCGCGGTCGCCAGCCTTTCATTCATCTGAAGGACTATGGCTTTACGACGGAAAACAAACACAAGTGGTGCGAAATCGGTGCCGGCACCCTGCCTTTTGCCCGGATCATCACCGAGGCGGAAGCCGGGGGTTGCGAATGGTTCATTGTTGAGCAGGACACCTGTCCGGGTGACCCCGTTGATTCCCTTCGACAGAGTTTCGACTATATCAAGGCGAATCTGGTGAGTTGACCCGGCCGGCAGTCCTGACTCGCCCGCCGCCGGTTGGTTGACCATGCTACCCGCATGAAATCATGCCTGTTGCTGGGTTTGGTCGTAGGATTGGCCTTCCCCACGAGTGGGTCGGCGCAAGCACCGACCCCACCGGCGGAAGCCCATCAGTTTGATTTTTGGATTGGTGAATGGAACGTCACCACGCCGGACGGAAAAACGGCAGGCACAAACAGTATCCGGCCGATTTCCGGGGGTTTCGGTTTGTTGGAAAACTGGCAGGGCACCGGGGGTGGCTCGGGGAAAAGCTTGAACACCTACAATCGGGCCAAAGGGCAATGGCAGCAATTCTGGGTGGGCCAGGGTGGTGTGCTGGAATTATCCGGAGGGCTTGATGTTCAGGGCCGCATGGTGCTGCAAGGAACCAGTGTTACGCCCCGTGGCACCAGCCTCAATCGCATTACTTGGACGCCGAATAAGGACGGCACCGTGCGTCAGCACTGGGAAAATTCCCGGGACCAGGGTGCAACCTGGCAAACCGTATTCGACGGGCTCTACACCCGCAAAGAATGAGCGTCGTGCCCGTCATAGTGGATGGTATGACGGCTTAGAACAGTGCATTGGCGACAACGCCCACCGCGGTGATGGGTCCTGCATCGCTCATCCCGTCCAAGGCCCGATCGGCCTTCTTCAAGGTGCTTTGGGCCCCAGTGTAGAGGCTGTCGTCATTGATGAGTTTGCCCAGAGTGCCTTCCCCTTTGGCGAGTTTGTTGGAAACACTGCGGAGATTGGCCATGGTGGCTTTCAAATCCTGACCGGTTTGGTCGTCATAGATCAATGCACCCAGCGTGCCTTCACCGGATTTCACCTTGTCGACCAGGATCTGGGCGTTGGTGACAAAGCCCCGGGCGTCATCGGCGACACCTTTGAGTTCGGTTACGGTAGCCAACAATTGATCATGCAGGGCCGGATCGTTGACCAGTTTGCCCAGGGTGCCGTCACCACGGTTGATCTTGTCCGTAATCTCCTGCAGGCCAGCGATGGTGTGGTTCACCTTTTCACTGTTTTCGCTGATCAAATTGTCCAGTCGCTGAATCATCCCCGGTTTGCCATCCTGCCCCTTGAACACATCGCCAATGGAACCCAGGGCACCGTCCAGTTTGTTCCCCAGTTCCCCCAATTGGGTCATGATGGTGTTGAGATCCGGGGAAGCCACCGTGCGAATTTCTGATCCAGCCGTCAGCGGGGGAACCGTGGGACTGCCCAGATCGATGGAGATATAATTGGTGCCCAGTAATCCGGCGGCGACAATGGTTGCAGTGGCATCACCCGAGATCACGACGGTCTTTTCGATGCGCAACACCGCCTCGGCACGCCGGTTGGCCAAGCGGGTGGTTTCCACCGCGCCGATACGCACTCCGGCCATGCGGATGTCGTCACCGGCCTTGAGTTCCTTGAGATTGTCGAAACCGGCAACAAGCATGTAGCCCTGTTTTTTGAGTCTGGAGGTATTGCCCAGGGTCTCATAGGTCACCCAGATCAGAGCAAGACCAAGCAGGAAAAAGAGTCCGACGCGGATGGTGTATTGGGCGTTATTCATGGTTCAGGTCTCCAGTTTTTTAAAGCGGGGATCGTGCAAATCTATTTTGGGATTCAGGAAATCAGTTACCCTGACATCAGGGTTGGATTTAAGCTCCGCGGGAGTGGACACGGTGATCAGGTTTCCGTCCATCAGCAGGCCCACGCGGTCGGCAATACTCAGGGCCAGATCGCGGTCGTGGGAGACCACGATGGAAGTCACGTGATATTCCTGGCGCAGACTGGCGATAATCTCACTGATGGTGGCCGCCATGATGGGATCCAGTTCCGAGGTGGGCTCATCATATAGCATCAGCTGAGGTTCCATTACCAAGGCCCGGGCAATGGCGACCCGCTTTCTCATGCCCCCGGATAGTTCGGAAGGGAATTTTCCGCCGGTGGCCTCGAGCAAAAGGATCTGCAATGCATGCATGACTTTTTCGCGAATCTGGGCTTCGTTGCCGAAGCGGTGCTCGCGAAGGTAAAGGGCCAGATTATCGTAGACGGACAGCGAGTTGAACAAGGCGCCGGCCTGAAAAACCATGGCCATACGCACGTCTTCTCGGGTATCGGGATCAGCTGCATCCTGGCAGTCAACGATCACGCGCCCACTGGTGGGGGCCTCCAGACCGACGATGTGCTTCAGTAGCACACTTTTGCCGGAACCGCTGGGGCCCATGAGGACAAAGATTTCTCCCGGCGAAATTTGCAGGTTGATATTCTTGAGCACCACGAGGTCGCCGAACTGTTTGTTCAGTTTCTCGAAGGTCACACCCACGGCCGGACTTTCCTCGGCGGTGAAAGGATTGAGCGTGGAGCCGGAATTCATGTTACATCAGAGCCTTGGTGACGAAGTAATCGAGCACCAGTATGAGAATGAGTGAAGCCACGACGGCTCGGGTCACGGACGCGCCGATTTCCCGGGGTCCGCCCTTGGTGCGCAGACCGATGTTGCAAGAGACGAGCACGACCACGAATCCGAAGATCTCCGCCTTCACAATCCCACTCCACACATCATGAAAATCGGTGTAGCGCCGGAGCGTTTCAAAATATTTGTCCGGCGAGAGCGCGATGAAGTCCACGTTCTGGGCCACGAGCGCGCCGCCAAACCAGCCTACCAGATTGGCAATGATCGCCAGCACGGGCATCATGACCAGAATCGCCGCCAAGCGTGGCAGCACCAACATCCGTTCGGGTGGGATGTTCATTGTCAGCAGGGCATCCACTTCCTGATAGACTTTCATCGAGGCGAGTTCCGCGGCGATGGCGGAGCCGACCCGGCCCGCGACCAGCACTGCCACCATGACGGGCCCCAATTCGCGAGCCATGGAAAGCCCGACCAGAGAGCCGATGAATTCCTTGGCGCCAAAGTTATCCATGCTGTAGCCGCTTTGCAGGGCGAGCACGCCGCCGATAAAGAAGCTCAAGATGGCCACAATGGGGAGGGTCGTGTAACCGATCAGGTAGCACTGTTCCACGAAACGCCGAAATTGCCGGGGCAGGGTTCCCACATAACTGAGCGAACGCACCAAGAGCAACAGGGTGCTGCCAAAGCCTTCGAGGATTGCGTTGATTTGCTTCATATCACCGGGCGGTTTCAGCCTTCACCTTGTTGGTTTTGGGCAAAAAATCGAACAGGAAGAACCGCCATTTGCGACTGTCGGCTTTGCGCCGCAGGCTGAGCAGTCCATTTCCGATGGCGATCCGGCTCCCCTGGTCGTTGCGCCGGGTGCTAAATATCGGCCCCAGATGAAATTCACGTTCGGTGGGCGAGCGGTGCCAGCTGATGGCATTCCACAACAAGGTATGCCGCACATTGTCGGGGTTGAGTTGATCGTAGCGGTAAAGGGCGAACAACGGCGTATACAGATGACGGATTTTTTCGTTGTTGGGAAAAAACTCCGCCAAGGGACTGAGCAATTGGACCTGCCGCCGACCCGCCCCGTTGTCCCAAGCACTTACCAGCGGCCAAAGATGGGTTTTATAGGCGGCCGGCAGCTGGGGGTTGCTGGCGCTTTGCTGCTTAAGAGACCAGTAGAGAAACCAGAAGAACTGATGTTTGGTCTGAACCAACCCGTCGGCGGACCATTGTTCCTCCCTGAGCAAGGGCCACACATACCACTTTTTGTCGACCCCTTTGCGAATGGAATGCGTATAGAGCGGGGCCCATCGATTTACATAATGCTCGTCGCCCCGGCCCTGCACCAAGAGCGGCCAAAAATACCGATTTTCACTGTAAGTCACGGGCGCGGTTTGGCGGGTATAACCAAAGAAAGGCCAGAGATAATTCTCACTGATCGAACCTGCCCTCTCTTCGTGCGTATAAAAGGGCAGAAAGCCTGCCTGCACACTGGGTTGGGGTTGCCCCAGTCGGGACTCGTTTTTGTAAATCAGCGGCCAGAGATAAAACTGCCGGCGATAGTCCCCGGGTTTCTCGGCCCGGCCAAACAGCGGCCAGAGGGCGAATCCATGGTGCCCATTGCCTTCGCTGTGTTTGATAAACGGCCATGGGGTCGACGTCGTGACCACCCCGGCCCGCTCTGATTGCCAGAAAATGGGAAAGGCGACCCAATTCAGCCGGTCGTAGCCGAAGCGGGACTTGATGGTGCCGGCAACCGGAAAAACGGCGTGATAACTCGTTTCGTCCACACCGGTATCCCGGGAAAAATATACCGGCCAGACATCAAAGGCGATCGGTGCACCATTTGCTGTTGTGGGATCGGTGGGCCGGGAACTGTTGATCAGATTGAATACCGTCCAGCTGACATTGTCCGGTTCGCGCCGGATGGTATACAACGGATAGAGGAAAGTGGATTCCTTATAGTTGGCCTGGGCATCGCGATGATGCAGGTAGAGCGGCCGCATTCCCGTGTAGCGGCCGGTCCCGGAATTCCGGGAACTGAAGAAGAATGGTCCGACTGCCTGCCATTGTTCAGTTGCCTGTGTGTTCTCATTGACTTCCCACACACTGACCGGCCACAGATTTGATTCAGTCGCTATCAACCCACCATTCAGCACAAGTGTGAATACGCATACTGCGAAGGTGAGTGGGAGACGCTGGTGCATTATGAACACTGAAAAAGTGGGTCACTATTGATTATTACGCTGCAGGATGGGTGGCTGTCGATATCTCTGCGGTGACCCACCCCGATATTAACATCATATTCTCTGCGCGATGCATCTTTGACCCCGATTGCGTCCAAAGTTCCTGCCCTGCATCACGCATTTGGCTTGTGCCCTCAAACCAGCACCGTTTCACCCGGTGGCACGGCCCGAAACTTGTCGATGGACAAACCGTATGCGGTCAGGGCGGAATGAAGTGCAGCCGCCGGGGCATCGCGGGATTCGTCCGTAAGTTGGAAGGTGCCCCAGTGCATCGCAACACTTTGGCGAGCCCCAAGCTCGTTGTGGATTTGCACGGCTTCCTCGGGATTGCAGTGCTGTGCGGCCATAAACCAGCGAGGTTCGTAGG
>JAIPJW010000005.1 GCA_021734075.1 Cephaloticoccus sp. | reverse complement strand
TTCGATCTTCTCGTCGACGCTCATGGGTTGGGCCAGGGCTTGGTTGCCGTCGCGGGGATCGACGCTGCACCAGAGGGGGGCATGGGTCAGGGTGCGGCCGGGCCATTGGCGGTTGGGCAGATTGACCGGTGGGAACGGTCGGTATTTGGTGATGGGTGCGGGTTGCATGACGAAACGGACAAAAAGGTTAACAAAACAGGAAGGATGGGCTCAACACCGCAATACGCGGTGGCAGAAGAAGCAGGCAAGGACGCACGATCAACCCGGCGGGCGATTCAGAGATCGTGCGCGGTGGTAAGTCGTAGAGCCTGCAGCAAGTTTCGCATCAACCCCGCCAAGGTAGGACCGCAGGAGCAGCTTCGTCAAGTCACGGCAGTGTCATCCGTCTGATTGTAACCTGGGCTGGGCCCGCTGCGTCTTGTCAGATGTGTATGAGACTGATTCTATTGCCTTATGCCTGAAGACGAGTCGTTTGACTTGCCCGGTTGCCTTGCGCGGGTGCGCCAGAGCGACCAAGCGGCTGCGCGCGAACTCGTCGACCATCTTTACCCCATGGTTGTCCGCATTGTGCGCTCGCATCTTCCCCGGAGGGTGTTGGAGGAGGACCTGACCCAAGAGATATTCATGAAGATGTTTACCCGAATCGAACAATTTCAGGGGTCGGTGCCATTTTCCCATTGGGTGTCGCGCATTGCCGTGACGACCTGCATCGACCATCTGCGCGCACAGAAGCGGCGGCCGGAATTTCGGTGGGCCGACCTGTCCGAGCAGGAAGCCGACGTGCTGGATGCGGTCTTGACCAACGACAACGAAGTGACCCCGGATGATGCCCTGGCCGCCCAGGAGCTGGTCGGTAAGTTGTTGGCCCAGTTGAAACCGGATGATCAATTGGTCATCCGACTGTTGGATTTGGAGCAAAAAACCATTGCCGATATCAGTGAATTGACGGGTTGGAACGGATCCCTGGTCAAAGTTCGTGCATTTCGCGCACGGAGAAAGTTGCGCAAACTCTTCGAAACCCTAGAAAAAAAGGAAAGATCATGAAGCCCACAGACAAGGCATGGCAGCGACTGGTTCAGGTTGCCCGGCAAGCGCCGGATGATCGCGGGTGGACGGCACCCTATGGCTTCGCCACGCAAGTGGCCGCCCGAGCCTTCGAAAAGAAACGTCCCGCCATGTCACTGATCGAGCGTTTTTCCCTCCGGGCGCTGGGTGTTTCGTGTTTGCTCGCCGTGCTGGGGGTGGTTGGCAACTACTCGGTCATTGCCCAGGCCACCGCGCCCCAGGCGACCGAAAGCCTTTTCACGGTTGAAGATCCTGCCGCCATTGTTCTGGGGATAAATGACCATGAATAAACCCTGGAAAGTCATCCTCGCCTTTTTTGGGGTGTTTCTGGCCGGCGCGGTGTTCGGGGGCTTGTTGGTGCTGCGCGTGGCCCGGAATCACGATATGAAGTCAGCCGCGATGGACCGGTTTACCACCATGGTCTTGACCCGTTACAGTGATCGCCTGGCTTTGACCTCCGAACAAAAGGAAATTATCCGCCCGATTGTGATGAAGGCTGAAGGTGAATTGCGCCGGGTGCGCAATGCCGGGTTTAAGGAAACCGTGGTAATCGCGGAAAAAATGAACGAGGAAGTCGCGAAAGTGCTGACCCCGGAGCAAGTGGGCAAGTTGCAGGAATTGAGAAAAGAGATGAGCGAACGCTGGAAGCGAGACCGGGCCAAACGCAACGGCGGCCCTCCGCGACCCCCGCCACCGGACGGACATCGTCCGGATGAGCCAAATCCCTAACCTGCATCTTTGACATCCCATGGGGTAAAGCATGCACCCGTCGGGCCGACTGCTCGGGATGCTTCCGGGGGAGATGGAAATTTCTTTGAGCGAATTTTCATTTTTGCAAATCTTCGGGCTAAATGCAGCCCGCCAAACACCTATAAATGCACCTCCCGGGCGGATTGACGGGATGATTGGTCGGGCCCGTGGTCTCCAAATTGGTTAAAATTGCAGTTTGCAGTTGAATGCCCCGTTCAGGCACCTACGTTCCGCCTCGGCCAGGTGCCATGCATGGGTAGGCGCGTGAACTCCGCCAGGACCGGAAGGTAGCAACGGCAACGACGTTCTTCCAGTGCCGTGGAGTGCCTGGCCACTTTTTTAATTTTCAGCTTTGCCCCAACCGATTTCGGAATTCTGCTAACACATCGTGTCGAGTGCTTATCAAGTCATTGCCCGCAAGTGGCGGCCCCAGACCTTCGCCGATGTGGTGGGGCAGGACCATGTGGTGCGGACGCTGAAAAACGCCATCAGCCGAAATCGCATTGCGCATGCCTATCTGTTCGTGGGACCGCGGGGCACGGGCAAGACATCCACCGCCCGGATTTTTGCCAAGGCGCTCAATTGCACCGATGGGCCCAACGCTGAATTTGACGTCAACGACCCGATAGTGAAATCGATCGGTGACGGGTCTTCGTTGGATGTGATCGAAATAGACGGTGCGTCAAACAATTCGGTGGAGCAAATTCGTGAACTGCGGGACGACGTGCGCTACGCCCCCACCCAGGGCAAATACAAGGTCTATATCATCGATGAAGTGCACATGCTTTCGAACCAGGCCTTCAATGCGCTGCTCAAGACCCTGGAGGAGCCTCCGGAACATGTGAAATTTGTTTTCGCCACGACGGATGTGCAAAAAGTGCTGCCGACCATTTTGTCCCGTTGCCAGCGGTTCGATCTCCGGCCCATTCCAGCCGACTTGATCGTGGGGCGTCTGCAACAGATTGCAGTGGAGGAAAAAATCAAAATCTCAACGGGCGCGCTGGCCTGTATTGCCCGAATGGCTGATGGCGGATTACGCGATGCGCAATCGATTTTTGACCAGATGATATCCTTCTGCGGGGCGGAAATCACCGAACCGGATGTGCTGGATGTTTATGGACTGGTGGCGACGGAAAAGGTGGCCTTATTGGGCGGTGCCACGGCGCGCGGTGACCACCAGCAAATGGTGGCGATTGTCGACGAGTGTGACGCGGCCGGCCGGGATCTCGTCAGGTTGTTGTCCGATCTGCAGGCCCATGTGCGCACGGCGCTGTTGGATGCAATTGCTCAGGGCGGTAGCACCACTGTTTTGGGGAATGTGGTGATGACCACCGAGCAGGTCACACGCTTGCTCGATGCCCTGCGGGAAGGGGAGGGGGGCGTAAAGCTGGGGTTGGCGGAAAAAATAAATTTTGAAGTCACGCTGCTGAAAGCCGTTGAGGCCAGCCGTTCCCGGGCCATCGATTCCCTGATCAAGGAACTGGCCGCTTTGGCCGAGTCCATGCCCCCGGGTGATGCCGGAGACAGCGAAAAAAAAAAGGACTGATTGACCGGTTGGAAGCAGGTATGGAGGCGCGCTTGTCCGGAGTGGCGGCACCGGTCATGTCACGGTCAGAAGAAACCGAACCGGATGAATTGATTGAGGAAGACAGTGCGCCCGTAGGCCCCAGTGAAGCCGAGGAATCCGCCTTTTTGACAGAGGTAACGTCAGTTCCCGCACCCGCGCCCGGTCCCACCGTATCGATCGAAGATGAGCCCATAGGAGAATTGCCGGCGTTGGCCGGATTGGTTGAGCGGATACCGTCACATGCATTGAAAATCATGGACGATTTGTTCCGGGCCAAGTTCATCGCGGTGCGACGCGTGCCGGCCTGGGATTTGAAGAAGAAATCAAGCGGGGGCTCAAGGCCAGGTTGAGCCCAGATGCGGGTGGCCTGTGACCGGTCTTAAATAGAAATACGACTCCACGGTGAGTTCGGCATGAGGTGGAACCAGTTTAACCGGCTTTCGGGCGTAGAGGTGTTCATGCACCCCTTCCAGTTGGTCAAGTGCTTGCAGACATGCTGCGTTTACCTGCCATACTTCACCCGTCACGCCTTTGCGGTCGGTATCATCCAATACCATCGCAGGATAGTCAGCCGGTTGATACAAAGTGTGACCGGCGATTGTGCAGGCGGTGGTGAGGAACTGTTGCCCGGCCAGATAGGAGTGATAGCGCCCGCCACGTTTCAAGGTGCCGTAGACGAAAATCGGGTTCATTTCACGACGTTGGCATTTGCGGGGGAAGGGAGGCGGCCCGGTTGGTTTCGATGACCATCGCAGTGAGGTTGTCCCGCCCCGAGCGTTCGAGGGATTCGTCAATCAGACGCTGGGCCGGATTGCGGCCGGTTTCGTCAGGATTGGGCAGACGGGCAAACTCATCGAGGTGGCGATCCCATAGACCGTCTGTCAGGCCATCGGAGCAGAGCAAAAAGCGATCGCCCGGTTCATAAACGACGGCACCGACCTGGGGCTCGACGATTTGGCGACCGGTGCCCAAGGCTTGGTTCAGGGAATGTCGCATGGGATGCGAACGGGCTTCACGTTCATTAATTTGACCCTTGCGCCGCAACCAACCGGTGTGGGTGTGATCGTGGGTGAGTTGATGCATGTCGCCCGATTTGGGCAAATGATAGATACGGCTGTCGCCAATGTGGCCGAAATACACCCGTTCGGGGGTGAACCAGCACATGCTCAGGGTCGTGCCCATGCCACGGCATTCCTCGTAACTCCGACTCAAATTGAGCAGTTCCCCATGAATGGAATGAAACACCTCAACGAGTAATTCGGTTTGGTTGACCGCAACACCCAGAGCGGACATCTGAAAGCTTTTGGGCAGCCAGTGGGATAGTTTTTCAATGGTTATGCGGCTGGCGAACTCACCCGATTGCGCACCACCCATACCGTCGCTGACGGCAAAGACAAAATCAGCATTGCTGACCGAGGCCTCCCCGGTCTTGCCCAGATAACGCACATCGTGCCCTTCAAAACAGAGGCCGAGAAAGGCATCCTCGTTGTTCGGCCTGACTTTTCCCTTATGGGTCAGACCGGACCAACGCAGGTCCGGGGCATGCAAGCGGGGGGGTGTAGGTTGCGTGGAAATTTTATTCAGGGGGTCGGGCCGTCACTCGGGGCGGTTGCTGGCGTCGGCTCATCGAGCAAGATGGCGTGTTCGAAATCGATCAGGCAAAAGCGACCGTCCTCTTTGCGGTAGGTCACATTGCGCACATACGGATCATCGTGGCGGACCCCGTAGGCCTCCAATTCCCCAAACAGGCTTTTCAGCTTTTCCTCACCGATGTGCTCGACCCGTGAACCGCAACTGGTGGTGATGATTTTAAGTTGCTCGGGATCGCTTTTCAGTAGGCGGGGAACGAAATCGCAGCCCCGCGACTCTAGATGTCGCAAGATCCGGATTTCGTTGGCAAAACGCCTTTCCTTGTCATGTCCGCGAAACGTTTTTTGCACGGTTCCATCATATCCGATGCGGACCAATGCTCGTTTGGTGTCTTTGATATCAGGCATGAAGCGGAAATACTGGTTCGAGAATGGCATTGTCCCGTTGAGTGGCAAGGGTGACTTTGTTTTCCTTGAATATTGGAGGGCAATGACTTGAGTAATTTGAGGTAGAAATTTCCGTAATGACAGATTTCATTCGGCTGCTGGCACATAAGGTGCTCTACAATTCGTGATTTTACATTTCACTTCGGTGCCATTCTCATGGGTGTTTCCGCGGTGATTGTAGCAAAAACCCTGTTAAACCAAACCTAACCGATATGGCTAAATTCAAACTCGAATACATCTGGCTGGACGGCTACACGCCGTTGGCTGGCATGCGCAGCAAAACTCAAATCAAGGAATTCGCCAGCTTTCCCAAGCTCGAAGAACTTCCCATGTGGGGCTTCGACGGCAGCTCGACCCAACAGGCGGAGGGCAAGAGTTCTGACTGCATGCTGAAACCCGTGGCGGTCTTTCCGGACAGCACGCGCAAGAACGGGGTGCTCGTAATGAGCGAAGTCATGATGCCGGACGGCAAGACTCCACATCCGTCCAACAGCCGGGCCTCCATCCCCGATGCCGCTGATGCCTGGTTCGGTTTTGAACAGGAATACTTCTTTTACAAGGACGGCGCACCACTTGGGTTCCCTCCCGGCGGGTTTCCCGGTCCCCAAGGTCCCTACTACACCGGCGTGGGTTACAGCAGCGTCGGCTGTGTGGCCCGCGAGGTGGTGGAGAAGCACATCGATATTTGTCTCGATGCCGGCATCAATCTCGAGGGCATCAATGCCGAAGTCGCCAAGGGTCAGTGGGAATTCCAGATCTTTGGCAAGGGCTCACGAAAAGCGGCCGACCAGATGTGGGTGGCTCGCTACATCCTTGCACGACTGGGTGAGGCCTATGGCTTGGATATTGAGTGGCAATGCAAACCCATCCGTGGTGCATTCAACAAGCCGCTCGATTGGAACGGTTCCGGTATGCATGCGAATTTTTCCACCGAACACATGCGCGAAGTCGGCGGTAAAGCCTACTTCGAGCAGCTCATGGCGGCATTCAGCAAAAACATGGACGAGCATATCGCCGTTTATGGGCCGGACAATCACATGCGCCTGACCGGACTGCATGAGACCCAGTCCATCGACAAGTTTACCTTCGGGCTGGCGGATCGTGGCGCGTCCATTCGCATCCCGCACAGTTTCATCAACAGTGGCTACAAGGGTTACCTTGAGGATCGCCGTCCGAATTCCGCGGCCGATCCTTACTTGGTGGCCGGTCGTATCCTGAAGACGATCCAGTCCGTGCCCACGAGCTGAATCCGGCACATTCAAGCCAGACCAACGCCATCCTCCACGGATGGCGTTTTTTTTGGCCTTTGACGGGGTTCACGGGATTTTTGTCGCCGCACGGGACGGGCGCGGCTTGAACAGGTGTCGTGCTTGAGTCGAACGCCCCCCTTTCGCCCCGCGCAGCCCCAGTCGAGTGGCTGTTGGTGATTTTGTTGTCGGTCAATTTGATTTGGACGACGCTCGGCCTGGGCGGCTATCGCCCGGAAACCATGTTGGTGACCAGCCTGCTTACGGCTCTGACCTTGGTGGTGCAGTTGATTGGTTGGGGTTGGACCAAGGGAAAGATGCGTTTGCATCCGGTTGGTTGGTTGGGTTTGCCCTTCCTGATCTATGCGACGGCCAATGTCATATGGGTGACACCCGTGCCCTGGGTTGGCTGGCACGACTGGGTTTTGTGGGCACATATAATCATCACCTTCTGGATTGTATTGAACGGGGTCCACCATCGACGCCCCCTAACTGTTCTATTGCTGGTAATCGGCGGGTTGGCGCTGGTTGCAACCATGCTGGCGGCCTATCAGCGTTTTGTGCAGCCTGACTGGCTGATGCTGGGTCGGGTGCAGGCGGATCAGTTTCTCAGCCGTTCCAGTGGACCGTTTGGTATTCCCAATAGTTTGGCGGCATTTTATTTGCTCATTATTCCGGGAATCTGGGTGCTGGCGCTACGCCGACGGGCGACCGCACTGCAAAGGGTGTTTTTCGGCTACCTGGGCCTATGCACTGCAGTGGGATTGTTTTTTACGGTCAGCCGCGGAGGATGGGCCGGATTGGCCGCGGCGTTGATGCTTTGGCCTTTGCTGGCCAGAAAGCGGCGCTGGTCATGGCGATTGGGTGTCATGTTGGGCGCGGTTGGAGGTTTGGCACTGGCGGGTTGGACGCTTCATTCTTTCAGTCCGATCGTGCGCGAACGGATTCAAGCCATGATCAACGAATCCGGGGAATGGACGCGTCCCGTCATGTGGCATGGAGCCTGGGCGCTCTTTCGCGAGCATGCAGTGCTGGGGAGTGGTGCCGGGAGCTACAATGTGCTATTTGAAAAATATCGGCCCGAAATCTATCAGCAGGAACCGCAGTGGGCGCACAATGATTATCTGAACACGCTCAGTGATTACGGGAGCGTTGGTTTCCTCCTGATATTCGGGATGGCAGGAGCTGTGACGCTGGTCGGATTGGGTCGCCGCAGTCGCGACGAATCGGTGCCGGGTTTGCGTCACGCCTTGGATGAACCTCTTTTCTGGCAGGCGGTCGCCGTGGGTCTATTGGCTTTTGCCCTCCAACTGCTGGTCGACTTTCACTTTAAAATTCCCGCGCTGGGCATGCTTTTTGCCCTGTTGGCCGCATTGCTCGTGCAGCGGGTCTGGCCCTCACAATTGCAGGTGGAGAACAAGCCAAGGCTCCGGTCGCGAGCCATATCAGGATTGGTCCTTCTGGCTCTGGTTTGGGGTGTCGGGGTTGGATTGTATCCGTTTTATCGGGGCGAAGCGCTGCGCTATTCCGCTCGTCAAGCTTTGGATACACTTTGGCGGCACGAAGCCAGTGAGCCAATCTATCGGGCCACCTTGAGTGGGGCACGGCAAGACCTGCAACTGGCTACGGAGATAAACCCACGCAATGCCCAAGCTTGGTCGGATTTGGCCATGGCAACATCGCTCCAAGCGCATGTCACCCCTGAACGCGTGGCGGAACTCGGGCGTGCCGCGGAAATCTATGCGGACCGGGCGCTCGGCTTTTCCCGAGTCGTTCCGGAGTTTTGGATACGTAAATCTGTGGCTAGCGACATGCAAGGCAAGTGGTTGGACGGAGGGAACGAAATGATCCAAGCCATGCTTTTGGCCCCGGCCAACGCGTCAGTTTGGCTTTACCAGGGGTTTCACCTTAGTCTGCAACCTGCCAGCATGCCCCAAGCACGGGCCGCCTTGGACTATTGCTTGCGTCTTGACCCCGCCAATCCCTCGGCCAAGCATTTGCGCCAGCAATTGGCAACAAAGCGCTAGCTCACGAATCCCTGTTTCCCATGAATAAAAAGATAATCTCTTGGCTGTTGTTGTTCACTGTAACTTCGTTTGTTGCCGCTTCCGTGCAAGGGCAAGAGGAGGGTTCACGACTCCTCGGTGTAATCAAGGTGGCCAAGGTGACCGGTAGTGTGACGGCCATCAAGGACGGCAATACAATTGATTTGTCGGCCGGTGTGGAATTAACGCAGGGATACGTGGTCAATACGGCCAATGATTCCAGTGTGGTGCTGGTTTTTTCCAATGGTGCGACGGTAAACCTGGCGCAGGACACCTCGCTTTCGATCGACGAATTTCTGCAGGACCCCTTTGCCGATGAGATATCCGTGGCCGCCATGACGGCGGAACCCTCGTCTTCAACCACCAAACTGAATCTCAGCCGCGGTGAATTGGTCGGAAACGTAAAGAAATTGAACACGGATGCGGGCTCCACTTTCACGGTGAATACCCCGGTGGGCGCGGCAGGTATTCGCGGGACCACGTTCCGGATTGTTTTTCGACCTGATGGCACGGGACGGGCCTTCTTCTCACTCACGACGGTGGAAGGTAACGTGGTGCTGGCCTCGGGAACGGTGAACATGCCCAGTGAAGTTTCGGTGCCCGACAACAAGGAAGTTGAAGTGCTGATTGATGTGACAGTTGATGATGTCACGGGTGCCGTGACGGTCACGGCAGGGCCCAGCACGCCTGTGATTGTAATTGATACTCCACCCGCGACCCAGGCAGCAGTTGCGGCTACGGTGCAACAGGTGACGCAGGCGGTGGCAAATGTGGTCTTTACCACTCCAACCACCACGCCGACACCGACACCCACGACACCGACGCCCACGACACCGACCACCGAGAAACCAGCGGAAACTCCCCCCCCGACGACGAATCAGCCGCCACCGGCAACAGCGCCGACCCCACGCACGACCACCGGTGACGGCAAGTAAGCCTTCACCGCGGAGAAAGTGCCCCCGCGGCTTCATTCGATGTCAAAAGGATGGGGTATGGATGGTTAAATCTGCTTCCGTTTACAGCTCGGTTGGCTAGATTGGTCGGGAGATGCTCCTCCCCAAGGCGAAGAATTTGTTTTCTCTACGCTGGTCGCTCCTCACCCCGATCCCATTGCTGTGGTGTATCTTGAGCGCGAATGGCTGGCTGGATTTTGTGGAGAGCAAGTTTACTGATTGGCGTTACCAATTTCGCGGTGAACTGCCGACCCCGCTGAAGGTGGTTTATGTCGATGTTGATTCCCAGTCCATCGATGAAATAGGCGGATTTCCATGGAGTCGCATGTATTTTGCCCGGGTGGCGGAAGCCCTGATCGCTCAGGGTGGTGTCCGGGCGGTTGGATTTGATTTTGTGCTGTCCGACAACGGAGTCTCCGAGTCGGTGGATCGCACCAAGTATGTGACCGGCAATCGGGCCTTTGCCCGATACCTGTGGAAAAATCCCCCGGTAGTGCTGGCTGCATCCTATTCCGCCGCGGTATTTCGCGATATCAATGGGCGGAAACAGCAACGGGAGTTTCCATTGCTGACGAATGGTCTTGGGCCCACCGAGCAATTGGAAAGCCCGGAGCTACCAGCCTTCAACGTGGGCCAAAACACACCTTGGAATCCACCCAACGTCGGATTGATTGACACCATTGATGGTGGCACGCGTTGGGTGCCCCTGTTTGCCCCGAGTGGCGTGCGGACCTATTACCACTTGAGTTTGGAATTGGCCCGGCTGTATTTCGGCCTGGGTCCGGATGCGATCCAGGTAGCGGGAAACACGCTCGAATTGGTGCGGCCTGATGGCTCGGTGGTGTCACATCTGCCGTTGAAGAACGGCCAGTTGCTTGAGGTCAACTGGTTCTCTGCTTGGTTGGCGCCGGAGAATAATCCCCGGATAGGATTTTCCACGGTATACAACTACGCCGAAATGTTGAAATCGGAGGATGGCACCGAGCGAATTTCAGCTGAGAAGTTTTTCGCCCAACCAGATTGGAAGGATGCCGTGGTATTGATCGGCCCGACCGATCCATTGCTGCAGGATCTAGCGACCACACCATTTGATTCGGTGCCTGTGCCCAAGGTGGGGGTGCACGGCAATCTGCTGAAAACCATCGTGTCCGGAAAGTTTATCACCCATCTCAGCCAGACTGCGATCTACGGGGTGATCTTCGGTCTTACGCTGTTCGTCACCGGCATGGTGATCGCGGGCGGGGGTCGGGGCGTGTTCACTAAAATCATGGCGGTGCTGGCGGCCGCAATTTATGTCGCGGTGGCTTTTCAGCTGTTTCGTGAGATGCACGTTTTGCTGCCAATGACCGGCCCCCTGGGCGCTGCTTTCACCACCAGTTTTGGTGCACTGATCTGGCAGGTCCTGGAAGAACAAAAGCAGAAGGGCCGCATCAAGGGAATGTTTGGTGCCTATGTCTCGCCCGAATTGGTCAGTCGGATGGTTGAGTCAGGCGAGGATCCGCAGTTGGGCGGTCACGATGCGGAAATCACGGCCTATTTTTCAGACATCCAATCCTTCTCCACCTTCTCCGAGGTGCTCGGTTCCGGTCCCTTGGTGGATTTGATGAACGAATACCTGACGGCGTGCACTGACATCGTTCAAGAGGAAGGCGGGACTCTCGACAAGTATATCGGCGATGCCGTGGTGGCGATGTTTGGGGCCCCGATCCCGGCCCCCGATCACGCCTATCGGGCATGTGTGGCGACGCAACGGGTGCACCAGAAACTGGCCGAATTACGCACGAAATGGAAGGACGAGGGGGAGAAATGGCCCGAAATCGTCAAACAAATGCAAACTCGAATCGGGCTGAACACCGGTATGTGCATGATCGGCAACATGGGCAGTCGCACGCGCTTCAATTATACCATGATGGGCGACAATGTTAACTTGGCCGCCCGCATGGAATCGGGTGCGAAAAGCTGGGGCAGCTATACCATGTGCACCGAAGTCACGAAAAACTCCTGCGAGAAACACGGCGGGGACCGGCTCGTTTTCCGGCGGCTGGGCCGGATTGTGGTCAAGGGGCGTTCGCAAGCCGTTCCCATATTCGAAATTGTCGGTTTGAAGGAAAATGTGTCCGAGGCCACCATGGAATGCATCCGGATTTTTGAACAGGGTCTCGACCAGCACTACGCGCTCGATTGGGACGGGGCGCAGGCGAGCTTTGAGCGAAGCCGCGAAATCGAGCCGAACCTGCCAGGGGTGACCCCGGGCGTGACGAAGAATCCCTCGCTGGTGTATCTTGATATCGTCGCCAAATACCGGATCAATCCGCCACCCAGTGATTGGGATGGCGTGCACGTGATGACGGAGAAATAAAAAGCCCGTGCACTGGGGCACGGGCTGAAGGGTAATAGCGATGCCGGCTTGGATTATTTAAGCAGCATCTCTTTCACCGATTTGCCCGCCGGGATCATGGGCAACACGTGTTCGGTGTAAGGCACGATGACATCGAGCAAATACGGTCCATCATGATCCAGCATTTCCTGGATGGCCGCCTTGAGCTCGCTCTTTTTGATGACGCGACGGCCGGCCACGCCATATCCGTCTGCAATCTTGACGAAGTCAGGGTAAAGCGCGTCGGGATTGTCGGGACTGCCGATATTCTTTTCATCTCCGAGGATGGTATTGCCCCGGACGCTGTCATAAAAACGGTCCTCCCACTGCACGACCATGCCCAGATGCTGATTGTTAAGGATGATGACCTTGGCGGCGATTTTCTCGATTTTGGCCGTGGCCAGTTCCTGGATGTTCATGGCAAACGAACCATCCCCATCAATATCGATCACTTGCTTGTCCGGGCAGGCGACCTTGGCGCCCAAAGCGGCCGGATAGCCAAAACCCATGGCCCCCAGTCCAAGTGAACTGATGAAACGGCGGGGTTCGTCAAAGCGGTAAAACTGCGCGGCCCACATCTGGTGCTGGCCCACCCCGGTGGTGATGATGGCTTCTCCCTTGGTCAATTCATACAGCAGGGAAATGGCTTCCTGTGGCTGGATGTGCTGGCTCGCCTCGTAGCTGAAGGGATAATCCTTTTTCCATTTGGCCACTTCATTGTGCCATGGGGTCGAGTCGGGCGGGACAAATTTGGCGGCCGCGATCAACTCATTCAGGCGCCGGAGGGCATATTTAATGTCACTGACCACCGCGAGTTGGACGGCCTTGTTTTTATTGTGCTCCGAGGCGTCGATGTCGACGTGCACAATTTTTGCCTTGGTGGCAAACTTGCCGGTGTCGCCGGTGATGCGATCGTCGAAGCGCGCACCGAGACAGACGAGCAGGTCGCATTGATCCACCGCCCAATTGCCATATGCGGCGCCGTGCATACCAAACCAATGCATGGAGAGCGGGTGGGATTCGGAGAATGCCCCCATGCCCATCAAGGTGGTGGCCACCTGAATGTTGGTGGATTCGGCAAAGACCTTCAGTTCCTGCGTCGCAGCGGCGGAGACAATTCCACCACCAACGTAGAGCATCGGTTTCTTGGCCTCCGCAATCAGCGCCAGAATTTGCTTCAGCTGGTCATCGGTGGCTTCATGGGCACAGCCGACATAGGGATTGCTGAACTCGACCGTGGCCGGGTAAACCGGGCGGAACAGGGTTTGCTGCACATTTTTCGGGATATCGATGATGACCGGTCCCGGTCGTCCCGTGCGGGCAAGATGGAAAGCTTCCTTGAAGATGCGCGGGAGTTCATGCACATCCGTGATGAGGTAGGAATGCTTCACGATCGGCAGCGTCATGCCGTAGAAATCGGTCTCCTGAAACGCCATCTTGCCGATAAAATTGATATGAACCTGACCGGTGATGGCCACCAGAGGGATCGAGTCCATGAAGGCATCAGCGATGGCAGTAATGAGATTGGTCGCACCGGGGCCGCTCGTCGCCATGCATACGCCAACCTTGCCCGATGCCCGGGCATAACCCTCAGCCGCAAAGGAACCACCCTGTTCGTGACGGGGCAGGATGGTGCGGATTTTATCCGTGCGGGCGAGGGATTGGTGCAGTTCCAATGAAGCTCCCCCGGGATAAGCGAAAATGGTGTCCACGCCCTCACGAATGAGGCATTCGACGACGGCGTCGGCACCTTTCATTTCTCGGCCGATTTCGGCTTTGGGAAACGCAGTGGGAGAGGTCGTGGTTTTCATAGGCGGAACAAAAGGGTCCGGAGCTAAGAGGTTTCACGGACTTGGGGCAAGCCTAGGCAGCCACCAGAATGTCATACTGTTTTTCGATTGGCGGACCCGTTCTTGCGCTCCACGTTGGCGTAATGCTCAAACTGTTGTTCATTGGAGATATAGTCGGCCGTCCCGGTCGTGATATAGTTAATGAACGACTTGCGGGGGTGCGCCGGCAGCATGCCTTGGATTTTGTCGTGGCCAATGGGGAAAACGCGGCGGCTGGCTCCGGAATCACTTCGGCCATTGCGCAATCCCTGCTCAGTGCTGGGGTGGATGCAATCACCTTGGGCGATCATGTTTGGGATCAACGTGACTGGGTGACTGAGATTGACCAGATGGAGCACGTTTGCCGACCGGCGAATCTGCCGGCGACATGCCCGGGATGGGATCATCTGGTCATCGCGGCCCGGGGGTTTCGGGTCGGGATTTTCACGGTGTTGGGGCGCCAGTATCTTAACTTGAAATCAGAGTGTCCCTTTCTTTGTGCAGATCGGATGATCGAACGACTGCGCCCTCAGACCGATGCGATCATTGTCGAAGTCCATGCCGAGGCGACGTCCGAAAAGCAGGCGTTGGGCTGGTATTTGGATGGTCGGGTGACCGCAGTGCTGGGCACCCATACACATGTGCCCACCGCGGATGCCCGGATATTGCCGAAAGGGACCGCATTCATTTGCGATGTGGGCATGACCGGACCCTATGCCTCGGTGTTGGGTCGGGAAGTCGAACCGGTGATCGGCCGTTTCCTTGACGGGATGCCGCGCAGGTTCCCCGTGGCGAGTGAAGATGTGCGGCTATCCGGCGCCTTGATCGAAATCAGCCCCGGGATGGCTCGGGCGGAAAAAATCGAACTTTTGACTGTAAAATAGCCGAGCCGGAAGCGAGGGGCAACCGAGCGCCCCGTTCAGGCCCGAGTGAGCGTTTCCTCAAATACGCCCAACTTGCGGTAGCGTGCGTAACGGGCATCCAATAATTTGGCCACGGGAAGTTTGGTGATTTCCTTGAGCTGCTTTTGCAAGCTGTGGCCCAGGGATTCGGCGGCAGCCGCTGGATTGTAATGGGCTCCGCCCATGGGTTCTGGAATCACTTCCTCCACCACACCCAAATCGAGCAGGGTGGCGGCATTGAGTTTCAAGGCTTGGGCAGCCTGGGGAGCCGCGGTGCCGTCCTTCCAAAGGATGGCGGCACAGCCTTCGGGAGAAATAACCGAGTAATAACTGTTTTCAAAAATCACTACCCGGTCCGTGACCCCGATGCCCAAGGCCCCGCCCGAACCGCCTTCCCCGACCACGACTGCGATGGTGGGAATCTTGAGCATTGCCATCTCGCGCAGATTGACCGCGATGGCCTCGGAAACGTGGCGTTCCTCGGAGCCGATCCCTGGATAGGCACCGGGGGTGTCAATGAAAGCCAGCACCGGCAGATTGAATTTTTCCGCCATCTTCATGAGACGGAGAGCCTTGCGGTAGCCTTCGGGTTGGGGCATGCCAAAATTGCGGGAGATTCTTTCCTTGGGGTCGCGCCCTTTTTGCTGGGCGATCACCATTACGGCCTGACCTTGAAAAAAGGCCGTGCCGCCGATCAGCGCCCGGTCATCGCGGAATTGGCGGTCGCCGTGCAATTCGAGAAAATCCTCACATAGCAGATCGATGTAATCGAGCGCGTAGGGCCGTTTGGGATGCCGGGCAATTTGTACCCGCTGCCACGGCGTGAGATGGGTGTAGATGTCGCGCCGCGTGTGTTCGATTTTCTTTTCGATCGCGGCTACTTCCTTGGCAAGATCCAGGTTGCTCTCAAGCGATTGCTGCTGGAGTGCATCGAGTTGCATCGCGAGTTCGCGCAAAGGCTTTTCGAATTCCAACACATAGGTCTGCGTGTGCATGTGACAAAATTACTGGCCCTGATCTGAAGCTGTCAACGAGCGGAACATCAGTTAATGCCATCCGCTTGCTCTTGTGGTTTTTTCAATTGGTCCTTCCAGCTGAGCATTTTGGCCTGGGCCCCGTATTTTTCGGCCATCGCCTTGTCTCCCCGCTCCATCCAGATGCGGGAAAGTGTCGTGTTGATGAACAAATCCTTGGGATCAATGCCGTGGGCCCTTTCCGCCGCTTGTAGCGCGTCATCAAGTTGGCGCTGGCTGAAGTGGATCTCGGCCAAAGCATGCCAGGCGGCGAATGAATCCGGGGCCGCCTTCGCGGCCTGGTTCAGCTTGGCCACCGCCGGCTCCATCTCTCCCATGGCGTAATCATAGGTGGCGTCGTCAATCAGGGTTTGGAGTTCTTCGTTGGTCACAGGTTCAATTTGTCGGGCTTGCGCGGGAATGCAACGGATAGGCTTACAGAATCAACATGGCGTCGCCATAACTGAAGAAGCGGTATTCGCGGGTTATGGCCTCGGCATAGATTTCCTTGAGCCAGGTGATGCCCTCGGTCGATCCCGGGGTGATAAACGCGGACACCAGACAGAGCAGAGTGGAGCGCGGTTGGTGGAAGTTGGTGATCAATGCATCCACCCCTTGGAACAGACTGGGTGGATAAATATAGATGTCAGCCTCATCGAAATATTCCTTGCCGGGAGTTGGGCTGGGCTGCCGCAGAAAATGTTCTATGGTGCGAACCGTGGTCGTGCCAACCGCAATGCGGCGTCCGTTGGGGCGGCCAAGGCACAGCTGGGTTTTTGCGGGCATTTCATACAGCTCCCGGTGAATATCATGGGCATCAACCGTATCCGTGGTGATGGGGCGAAATGTGCCCAGTCCGACATGCAACGTCACCTCCGCGGTGGTCACGCCTTGAGTGGAGAGCTTCGACAATAATTCCGGGGTGAAATGAAGCCCGGCCGTGGGTGCGGCCACGGCAACCTGTCGAGAAGGATTGGCATAAACAGTTTGGTATCGGGCCAGATCTGTAGCCCTTAGGGTCTCATCTGACCGGCGGATATAGGGAGGCAAAGGCACAGATCCCAGCCGATTGGCCACTGCGGTAATGGGTTCCTGGTTGCGGGTGTCCAATTTCACGAGGGCTGAGCCATCTGATTCCTTCGCGAGTATTTCTCCCGTGAATTCACCGGTTTCGTGGGCAAAAGTGGCCCCGACGGGCAGGCGTTTACCGGGTTTGATCAGGCAGCGCCAGACCGTTTCCCCTTCGACCGGGCGAAGCAAAAAGCATTCGACTTGCCCTCCGCTGGGTCGCACCGCCCGTAGGCGGGCGGGTAAAACGGAGGCGTTGTTGCGTATCAGGGTGTCACCCGGGGACAGAAAATCAGGCAAGTCGGTGAAAACATGGTGACTGACCGAATGTAGCGCCCGGTTGACGACCAGCAGTTGTGAAGCGTCACGTCGAGTCGCCGGAGTCTGGGCAATCAAGCGTTCGGGCAGGTGATAATCAAAGAGGTGAGTGGCGAGCGGAGGCACGGGAGGCAAATGAAGACTTGCGCTTGCCTTGGGGGCGAGTTTGTTCCGTTCTTTCGCTAGTGCCGAGCTAGCTCAGTTGGTAGAGCGACTCATTCGTAATGAGTAGGTCGTCGGTTCGAATCCGATGCTCGGCTCCATTTTAGAAATCCCGTCGCCCAAGGTGCGGCGGGATTTCTAGTTTTCGGGGATACGTTCGTCGGGCAGGTCACCCTGCAACTTTTGCCACAAGGACAGGTTGTCGATCTCAGCCCGCAGATGACGGTTGAAGAGTTCGAACCGGGCCCGAACCCCGAGGGTTTCAAGCAGTTTTTGTTTCACTGCCGGATTATCACACAGGTTAAAAGCGGCCAGATCCACATAGGTATCATGTTCCTGAACTGCTTGCAGAAAATCGGTCAGTTGTTGAGGTGGCTTGGTGCCGAAATTACATTTGAGGGCCAGTAAATTTTCCAATTCAAGGCGCAGTTGCCGAGTAATTTGTGGATTCGCATCCGGATCCGGCTCGGTGTTGAGGGCACGGATCGCGATCATCCGATACGGATTCTCTGACATGATTTGCATTATTTCTGCCCGGCACAATCCCTGCAGAAGGAGGTTTGACGTGCCATTCTCGTCCTTTTGGCAGGCCCGGATGATCCCCACGGTAATAATGCGGTGGGGTGGCTCGAAGGCATTGTTTTCACTCACGCGTTGTGCATCCAAGCCGGCCACGGCCATCAATCGATCCTTGGAGAGGACATCAGCGAGCATTTTGCGATAGCGTGGCTCAAATATATGCAGCGGTAGCAGTGCCTGTGGGAAAAAAGTGATATTGGGCAAAGTCATGACCGGAATTTCATCCGGGACTACGATTTCCATTTCCATGGTCCCAAGTTGAGCAAACTCCCATGCTGGTTCAACTGTTACCCTGCTTTTGTGCCAACTCTGTCCCATTCACGTTTTTCAACTGAGACAGGAGTGTGACATAATGGCAGAAATTGAGTGTCGGCTAACGTGCACAAAAAAGGGTAATAAACTTTTAGTCATTATTTATGAATGAGATAAGCAAGTATAGGGATGCAGGCATGTGCATTGCTTAAGATACGGCATGAGCCGAATTTTAGGTATTGATCTAGGAACGACAAACTCGTGCATGGCCGTCATGGAAGGCGGAGAGCCGGTGGTTGTCCCCAATGCAGAAGGTGCGCGCACGACTCCGTCGATTGTCGCGTTCACTAAGACCGGCGAGCGACTGGTTGGCCAAGCCGCCAAGCGTCAAGCCGTGACCAACCCACGCAACACCATCTTTTCTGCCAAACGGCTTATTGGCCGCAAATTTTCCGAGACCACGGAAGAAATCAAGGGCCTGCCGTATAAGGTGACCGCCGGTAAGAATGGTGATGCCTATATCGAAGTGCAGGTGGGCGACAAGACGGAGCAGTTTGCACCGCAACAAATCGCCGCTTTTGTGCTCACGAAGATGAAGGCGGACGCAGAGGCCTATCTCGGCGAAAAAGTGACGCAAGCGGTGATCACGGTGCCGGCCTATTTCAACGACTCCCAGCGCCAAGCCACCAAGGATGCCGGCAAAATCGCCGGACTTGATGTTCTGCGCATCATCAATGAGCCCACGGCCGCTTCCTTGGCCTACGGTCTCGACAAGAAGAAAGATGAGAAGATCGCGGTATTCGACCTCGGCGGTGGCACATTTGATGTTTCCACCCTGGAGATCGGCGACGGGGTATTTGAGGTCAAAGCGACCAATGGCGACACCCACCTTGGCGGGGATAATTGGGATAATGCCCTGATCTCCTGGTTGGTGGACGAATTTAAGAAAGACAACGGGATCGACCTGCGTCAGGACCCAATGGCACTCCAGCGCCTGAAGGAAGAGGCCGAGAAAGCCAAGATCGCGCTGTCCTCTTCCCAATCAGTGGACATCAATCTGCCCTTCATCACGGCGGATGCCTCCGGTCCCAAGCACCTCAACGTGCAGCTGACACGGGCCAAATTGGAACAAATTTGTGATGCCCTGTTCGAGCGTTGCGTTCAGCCGTTCAAGAACTGCCTCAAGGACGCGGATTTGACCTCCTCGGAAATCGACGAGTTGGTGCTCGTCGGTGGCATGACCCGCATGCCCAAGGTGGTTGAGATTGCCCATAAACTGGCCGGCAAACAACCGCACCAAGGCGTCAATCCAGACGAAGTTGTGGCGATTGGCGCGGCTGTGCAAGGTGGCGTGCTCAAGGGCGACGTGCGCGACGTGCTTCTGCTCGACGTGACGCCCCTCACCCTCGGCATTATGACCGCGGGCGATGTCTCGACGGCGATGATTCCACGTAACACGACAATTCCCTCGAAGAAGACGCAGACTTTCTCCACCTACAGCGACAATCAACCCTCAGTTGAAATTGTGGTCCTGCAGGGCGAGCGCTCGATGGCGCGTGACAACAAGACTCTGGGCACATTCAAGCTCGACGGCATTCCACCGGCACCGCGGGGCACGCCCCAAATCGAAGTAACTTTCGACATCGACGCGAATGGCATTCTGCATGTCTCGGCCAAGGATCTTGGCACCGGCAAGGACCAGAAAATCACCATCCAGGACTCATCCGGCCTCTCCAAGGAAGAGGTGGAACGCATGACCAAGGAGGCTGAATTGCACGCCGAGGAGGACAA
The DNA here is from genome assembly GCA_021734075.1 of Cephaloticoccus sp. Taxonomy (GTDB): domain Bacteria; phylum Verrucomicrobiota; class Verrucomicrobiia; order Opitutales; family Opitutaceae; genus Cephaloticoccus. Next base: position 44,703 of record JAIPJW010000005.1, on the reverse strand, counting down.
GAAGCGCAAGGAGGCGGTGGAGACCAAGAACCAACTCGATTCCACCATCTACCAACTGGAAAAGACGCTCAAGGAAAGCGGCGACAAGCTCCCGGCTGACAAGAAGTCCACGATCGAGACGGCCATTGCCGACGCGAAAAAGGAGTTGGAAGCCAATGATCCGGACAAGATGAAGGCCGCCCTGGAGAATCTTTCCAAAGTGGGGGCCGAACTTTACGCCGAGGCCCAGAAAGCGGCGCAAGCCGCCCAAGCCGCTGCCGGAGGAGCCGAAGGGGCTCCCCCGCCCGAAGAGAAGAAGAAAAAGACCGAGAAGAAAGCCGACGTGGTCGATGCTGACTTTGAGGTCGTCGATGAGGACAAGAAATAATTTTTAACGCTTTGCTCCCCGCCGGTTTCAACCGGCGGGGGGCTTTGTTAAATCAACAAAACTCCAACTCTAATCCAAAACCCAATAATTATGGCTAAAGTAAAAATCAGACCTATCGGTGATCGCGTGCTGGTGCAGCACATCGAAGAAAAAGAGCAAGTGCGTGGCGGGATCATCATTCCCGACAGCGCCAAAGAAAAACCGCAGGAGGCCAAGGTTATTGCCCTGGGCACCGGCAAGAAGGATGAGAATGGCAAAGTGTCCGCTTTCGAGGTGAAGGTGGGCGACGTGGTGCTGCTCAGCCCCTACGGCGGTTCCGAAGTCAAAGTCGACGGCGAGAAATTCAAGCTCGTGCGCGAAGACGATATTCTCGGCGTGATCGCTTAAGTGCGCTTCTTAACTCAAACTAAACAAATACTTAATCATTATGGCAGCTAAACAACTTCTCTTCGACGAGGCCGCTCGTCAAAAGATCCTCCGTGGCGTCGAGCTTCTTTCTCGCGCCGTCAAAGTGACGCTCGGCCCCAAGGGCCGCAATGTCGTCATCGACAAAAAATTTGGGTCCCCGACCGTCACCAAGGACGGCGTGACCGTGGCCAAGGAAATCGAACTTCCTGATCCCTACGAAAATATGGGTGCACAGATGGTCAAGGAAGTCGCTTCCAAGACCAGTGACACCGCGGGTGACGGCACCACGACCGCCACCGTTCTCGCCGAAGGTATCTACCGTGAAGGCTTGAAGAATGTCACCGCCGGCTCCAACCCGGTTTATCTCAAGCGCGGTATCGACAAAGCCGTCGCGGCCGCCGTCGCGGCCCTCGCGAAGGCTTCCAAGAAGGTCAATGACCGCGAGGAAATCCGTCAGGTCGCCACGGTCTCCGCCAACTGGGACACCACGATCGGCGAGATCATCGCTGATGCCATGGACAAGGTCGGCAAGGACGGCACCATCACGGTGGAAGAGGCCAAGTCCATCGAGACGACCCTCAACGTCGTTGAAGGCATGCAGTTCGACAAGGGCTACCTCTCACCTTACTTCGCGACCAACATGGAGGCCCAGGAGGCCATCCTGGAGGACGCCTATGTGCTCATTCACGAGAAGAAGATCGGCAATCTGCAGGAGTTCCTCCCGCTGTTGCAGACTGTTGCCAAGAGCGGCAAACCGCTCCTCGTCATCGCTGAAGAGGTCGAGGGCGAAGCCCTCGCCGCGCTCGTGGTGAACAAGATTCGTGGCACCATCAATGTCTGCGCCGTCAAGGCTCCCGGCTTTGGTGATCGTCGCAAAGCCATGCTGGAAGACCTCGCAGTTCTCACCGGTGGTCGTTGCATCACCGAAGACCTCGGTCTGAAGCTCGAAAACCTGACTATTGCCGACCTCGGCCGCGCCAAGCGCATCGTGGTGGACAAGGAAAACACCACCATCGTCGAAGGCGGCGGCAAGTCTTCCGACATCCAGGGTCGCGTGAAGCAGATTCGCCGTCAAATCGACGAGACCACTTCCGATTACGATCGCGAGAAGCTGCAAGAACGTCTGGCCAAATTGGCCGGCGGTGTTGCCGTCATCAACGTCGGTGCTGCGACCGAAGTGGAAATGAAGGAAAAGAAGGCCCGCGTCGAAGACGCTCTCCATGCCACCCGTGCGGCGGTTGAAGAGGGTATCGTTGCCGGCGGCGGTGTCGCGCTGCTCCGGACGGTCAAGGCCATTGAGACCCTCGCGCTGGAAGGCGACGAGGCCATTGGAGCCCAGATCGTGCGGCGTGCGATCGAGCACCCGATCCGTATGCTCTGCTCCAATGCAGGCGTGGACGGCGGCGTGGTCGTCAAGGAAGTCCTCTCCTCCAAGGGCAACATCGGCTACAATGTGGCGACCGATAAGTTTGAAGACCTCGTCAAGGCTGGGGTCGTCGATCCGACCAAGGTGACCCGCACCGCGCTGCAGAACGCAGCTTCGATTGCCGGTCTCCTCCTCACCACTGAGTGCATGATCACCGAGCTTCCGGAGAAATCCTCCGGTGGTGCAGGCGGTCCTCCCGGTGGCGGCGGCATGGGTGGTATGGGCGGGGGTATGGACTACTAAGTCCCGGCTCGAAACCATTCGAAAAAATTCAAAGACGCGCTCCTCGGAGCGCGTCTTTTTTTGGTCGATTTCAAAACTTAGGCATCGCAGGCCATGCGCGAACTTCGGGGTAGCCCGGTTTCGTCCGGGTATAGAGTGCCCGTAACCGAACATAGTCGTCATAACCAATCACTCGTTCAGGATGCTCTTTGCTTGAGATCACAAAATCCGCTTCGGGAGGATAACACGCGATGTTAACTTGCTCGTAAAATTTCCGATCCGCATGGCCTTCCGCGTCAATGGACGTGGGTTTTATCCCTACATTGCTGGGCACATCCGCAGACTTGTAGCGCAGGTCAACGCTCCAACGTATGTGATCGGATATATTGGGTGTAGAGCAGTGTGGAGTGCGATTGGTCATAAATACCGCTCCACCACGTGGACAAGTAGCAATGATCGCTTGGCTCGGATCGGTGGGTAAATCTTCGGCCTTGATCACCAAAAAGCCGGCATTGCCACCAGCATGGTGCCGCACAACTCCAGCAAGATGAGTGCGAGGCAGAATCTCCATGCAGCCATTTTCCCTGGTGGCATCCACGAGGGGCACCCAGCAGGTGATAATCAGATGGTCGTCGCAGTGCTCAGCAAGGTAACCACCGTCCTGGTGCCACGGCACATCACCACTGCCCAAATGGGGTAGTTTGGGCCGCAACCGATGGGCCGAAGCCACGATTTCTTCCGACCCAAGCAGCGAGCTGATTATTTGAATCAGTTTTCTATTTATGATGAGATTAAACATCTCCGGGGACAAAAATGCCCCGCCCCGTTCGCCGATGAGATGCTGGACCAGCGCAGCGCCGCATTCCTTCGCATCGCGATAAATAGCACTGATTTGTCGATCCAAGCCTTCTTCCTCGTGCAATTCACTCAATTGTCCCTTTGCTTGGAATTCGCGAGCCTTGCGATTGATTTCATTGTGCAATTCATGTCGGAGCGGCTCAAGCGCCACAGGATTGAACAAGTCGGGAATGATGAGGAAACCCTCATCATGGGAAAAACTCACCTGTTGCGGGGTAAGCGGCACGGGGGGCATGGTGCTTGCAGGCTGCCATTTCTCCCGCTCCTGGGCAAGTCCCTCTCGGAAACGGTGTTCCTATCTGCGGGCGACAATATCGGCAAAGGCATTGACCGGTGTCTCGACACTGCGCACGGCGTTTTCCCAGAAGGCTTCACTGGTGAGGTCCCAACCGAGAGTGGATTTCACGGCATCCTCGCAACTCGCCACACCGGTGGCGCGCAGGAAGGCTTCATAGCGCGGCAGGAATTCAGACCCGCTGCGTTTGTAGTCCGCAAAGAGTGCCTGGCTGAGCAAGTAGCCAAAAGTATAGGGAAAGTTGTAGAACGAGACATCCGTGATGAAGAAGTGGAGCTTGGAGGCCCAGAACCAAGGGTCCTCATCACCCAAGGCGATGGTGTCGCCGTAAACCTTGCGTTGGGTCTGCACCATGAGATCACACAACTCGCTGACTGAAAGTTCGCCTTTCATGCGTTGGTGATAGAACTCCATTTCGAATTCGTAACGCATGGCGATATTGAGCAGATACGAGCCGGCGCTGCTGCATTCCTGGTCCAGCAGGAATGCGCGTTGGGCGTCGTTGAGCTTGGGGTCCTGCAACATGCCGTGCATGAAAATTTTCTCCGCAAAAGTGGAGGCAGTCTCGGCCAGAGTCATCGGATACTCCTGGGCGTAGGGCCGTAGACCCTTGATGGCGTGGCTGTGCCAGGCATGTCCCACCTCGTGGGCAAGGGTATTGGCGTCGTGCATGGTGTCAGCATAGGTCATAAAGACCCGCTGTTCACCAGTGACCACCGAACCGGTGCAATAGGCACCGGAACGCTTGTTCGCGCGTTTTTCCGACTCGATCCACCCTTGGGCAAACATGGAGCGATAATAATCGGCCAGTGCAGGATAGCCCGCGTCGAAGGCTTGTTCCACCAGGGTGACGGCGTGGGACCAGCTGAGTGGCGGCACCGGATCAAGGGGGCGTGGAGCCTCAAGATCGTAAAAGGCGAGGGCGGAAGTTTGCTGTAGCTTTGCACCGAGACGCAGGGCTTGGCGCGGCACTTCATAATTGGCCGCAATGGCCTGGAACATTGCATCAATGGTGGGGGCGGAGACGGCGGAATCAAAGTAGGGCTGATCCAGGAAATTGGCTTGGCCACGGCGACCGTAAAGCGTGAGACGGGTGCCGGCGATGGCATTGAGGGCTGCCGCGAGGGTTTGCCCGTGGGCTTCCCAAGTGCGATTGCCTTCTTGGAAGGCCGCGGCACGCACGGCCCGGTCGGTGTTGGACATGAGCGCCCGGCGTTGCGCCATGGGTATGGTCTCCTTACGACCGTCAGGCCAGATCATCTCGAACGTCATCTGCCCGGTGAGATTATCGTAGAGTCGGCCCCACGCGCTGATTCCATTCACGCCCAGATCAGCCGCCAAAGCTTCTTCTGTTCCCGACATCCGATGCTTGGCTTCAGCCCGCATGCGCTGGAGGGTGAAGGTCGCCCCCGTGAGTTCCGGGGTGGTAAGCAATGATTCCCAGATCGATTTATCCGCATGGCCGATGGCGCGTAATATCTCGCTGCGAATTTTCGAGAGAGTGGCGTGGTGGGTGGACAATTCCGCCGTTTCGCGTTTGCCGGTTTCATTGGCGGCATCTGCGGAGCAAATGTTGCCGAGATAGGACGATAGATGCGATATGCGACCGATGAGATCTTCGTATGCACATACGTGCCGGCTCCAGTCATTTGCGGTGGCACCATTGAGCTCTGCGCGAGTCGAAACGATCTTCAACTGGGCGTTCAAGTCCCGGATCAATTCAGCTTTGAATTGCTGGTATTCCGGTCCGTTCAACGTGGGGAAATAACTGGCTAGGTCCCAAGTGCGGGGTAGGTCGGCAAGATTTGACATGCATGACAGAATGCCGGCGGGCTAGGCCCAAGGCAATGGTTTCAGGACGAACGGTCCGGGTGCTGGTTTGGCGTCACGACTTCCTCATTGCCAGTGGGTCGGTGGCAGTAAAAGTGAAGCCCATGGAAGTCATCTTTATGGGCACGGGAACCTCCCAAGGGGTGCCAATGATTGCGTGTGATTGTTCCGTATGTTCGTCACCGGACCCGCGTAATCGTCGCACCCGCGCCTCCATCCATGTGGTGATGGACGGTTTGCACGTGCAGGTGGACGCCGCCCCGGAATTCCGGCTGCAATGTTTGCGGGAAAATATCAAAGGTCTGGATCTATTCATCCTGACCCATGGTCATGCCGACCATATTGCGGGGATGGATGATCTCCGAAGATTCTGCGACCTCAAGGGGGGTGAGGCCTTGCCGGTCTACACGACGGAAGAGGGGATGGCCCGGGTGCTGGCCGTTTATCCCTATACCATTGCGGAGCGACCGATCGCCAAAGGATATGCCGCCTTCAAACTGCACGACATGCCGGAGAGACTTGAATTGCCCCAGGGCACAATCGAATCGACCTTGTTGCCGCATGGGGGGATCAATACCCTTGGTTTGGTTTTTATCGAACGAAGCAGTGGGCTGAAATTTGTCTATTACACGGACAACAAGCGGCTGCCCCTGGCGGCGGTAGCTCTGGCCAGGGGTGCGGATGCCGTGGTGCTTGATGGGTTACGACCGCAGGTGCACCCCACGCACATGAGCATACCGGAGGCGATAGTCGCGGCCCAGGGGATTGGGGCGCCCCAGACTTGGTTGACTCATCTCACGCATTATACCGACCACGGTCCGGCTGATGCGGAACTGCCTGCGGGCATCAATCTGGCCTACGACGGGCTGCGCATCTCACTTTAGTAAAAATTTGTCTGGATCAGAACGGCCAGACACGTGGAATCACCACCATGGCGACAACGAAACAAAGGATATTCAAGGGGACGCCGATTTTGAGAAAGTCGCTGAAACGATAACCGCCCACTCCGTAGACATAGGTGTTGGTCTGGTAACCGATTGGCGTGGCAAAGGCAGCGGAGGCTCCGAAAGCGACGGCGATGATGAAAGGCCGGGGATCCATCCCGAGCTTGATGGCGACGCCTATCGCGATGGGGGCCATCAAGGCGGCGACGGCATTATTGGAAAGGATTTCAGTCAGAACGGTCGTTACCAGATACAGGCAGGCCAGCATTACGATACCCTTGTGGGCGGCGGGCACCAAATATTGCACGCCGGTGACTACATGTCCTGCAATCCAAGCCGCAGCCCCGGTGTGCTCCATGGCCATGCCCATGGCCAACATGCCGTAGATGAGGAAAAGGATGTTCCAGTCGACGGCCGCGTATGCCTCGGTGGTCTTGAGCACCCGGGCCAGGCAGACAATGACACAACCGGTCAAGGCCCCTATTTCGATCGGCACCCATTCCAAGGCGGCGGCAGTGACCACGGCGGCGATGACTCCTGCAACCAAAAGCATTTTGCCGGTCTGTGGCTTGGTAGGCACGCGGGCCCGATCAAAGAAGAGGAAATCGTCATTATTGCGCAAAGCATCGATCGCCTGGTCTGTGCCCATCATGAGCAACACGTCTCCTGCCTCTATCGGTAGACTCTCAATTTGTTCGCGCACATTTTTCCCTTTGCGGTGCAGGGCGACGACGACCATGCGGTAACGTTGCCGGAAATTTACATCGCTTACCGTATGACCGAGGAGGGCGGAGTGGGGGGTGACCACTGCCTCAACCAAAGAGCCTTCATGAGCCGCGATTTGTTCAATACCCAGATTGAGTTCGGAAACCAGATTCACGCCTTCCAATCGACGAGTATTGGCGATGCCGGTCGGCCGGCAGGACAAAATGAGACGGTCACCGGGCTTGAGTTCCACGTTCTTGGCCTCCAGGTGAAGTGCAATGCCATCGCGCACAATTTCGATGACGCGGACGCCCCGTTTCTGGGTAAGCCCAGCTTCTGCGAGGGTTTTGCCCAACACGGGTGAACTATCCTGCACATAGGCCTCGGTAATATATTCGCGTCGCTCCTCATCCGAAAGAATGGAGGTCAGCATTTCCCGCACGGGCAGGAGACGATTACCAAAAATTGCGAGGTAGATTCCCCCCAGGATGGTCACCGGGACGCCGAGCCAGCCGAGTTCAAACATGGAGAAAGCGGGCAGGCCCTTGGCGGTGATGATGCCATTGACCACCAGGTTGGTGCTGGTGCCAATCAGGGTGCAGGTTCCACCCAGCACGGCGGCATAGGAAAGGGGGATCAACAATTTCGAGGGGGCCCGATTCATCTTCCGGGCCAGGTTCAAAATCACGGGGAGAAAAACAACCACGACGGGTGTGTTGTTGATGAAGGCCGAGAGGGTCGAGACCATGACCACCATCAGGAGAATCACGACCGAATAGGGCAGCTTGGAGGTGCTCTCAATGAGCGCCGAAATCCGGTCCACCGCACCGCATTTCACCAGCGCCGCACTGAGAATAAACATCGCACCGACCGTGAGTGGAGCGGGATTGGAAAACACCGAAAAGGCCATCCCCGAGGGGATCAACTGGGTGCCAACCAAGATCAGGAAAAGTGTCAGCGCCGTGAGATCCGGCGGAAACTTTTCCCACATGAAGCAGGCCAGGGTGAGGACCAGCAGAATAAAAACGAGGGCGATATCCCATGTCATGGGATCGCCAGCATTGGCAGTGAAACGGTTCGGTGCAAGCGCGGGCAGCGGCCGGGTCAGGACTGAATTATCCCGGCGTTATGACATGGCGGTCATCCCCGCGTTGATACCAGCGGTAAAAACTTACGCCGATGGCCGCGAGGGCCACGAGCATGCCGCCTATTTTCATGATTACGCCGGCCAGCAGTTGATCCTCTGTGGCGGTAAAACCGGCGATGATGCGCGGGGCATATTCATACGTGGGATAAAGAATTTCGGTGGTAAAGGTAATGTAGGCGTAGACCGGGGTCATGGCGATTATCACACAGAGCTGAAACAGCATTTGCGTGGGATAACTGCGGGCGGGAAAGACGGCGGACGGGCTCAGCTGCGACCACCAATAAAACAGGGCGGCACCAAAAAACATGATGTGCTCGATGACATGAACGACTTTGTCATGCAGGGCCCATTCATAGAGCAGGGGAGCATGCCAGACACTGCTTGTGACGACAAACACGACCCCGCAAACCACCGGCTGGCTGGCGATCCGTCCGGCAGTGCTGAGGGCGGGGTGACGCAGGACAGAATCCACCATCCAGCCGGGCAGGCCCAACAATATGAGCACTGGGGCGGCATACATCAGGAGGAAGTGTTGGACCATGTGGGCGCTGAAAAGAAAGCGCTCACTGATCTGGTCCAGGGGCGATCCCACCGCCAGGTAGAAGACCAGGATCCCGGCGTAAAACTTGACGGCCTGGCGGGTGGGGTGGGGTTTGTCCGGCGCAAATCTTGCGCGCAGCGGGCCGCTCATCAGGGCATACAGCCAGCCAAAGAATATGAGCCCGCCCACCAGATAGGGTTCATTGTGCCAATGGGTCCAATTGATCATGTCTTTGAAAAAGAAAAGCGGCCCGCACCGGGGCCGCCTCTCGGGGTGGAAGGGAGGGAAGGCAGCCGGGGACTATGAGGCGATCGCGGTCAACGGGATGCTGTCGTGGGCACCGAACAGCAGAAGCAACGCCCAGGTTGTGCCGCCGGCCAGCACAAGTCCGATAAAAAACAGAATGGTGCAGAACGGTTTGTCCCAACGCAGATGCATGAAGTAGAAAATAACGAACATGAACTTCACCAGGGACAGGATGACCAGGGCGGCCACGATCAGCCATTTAGTAAAAGGAAGAAAGATCCCAACAATCTCCACTCCGGTGATGACGGCGAGGAGCATGGCGATCTGGACGTAGATCTGGAATTTATTGTCGTCCGATCCGTGTGAATCGGTGGTGGCGTTATGGGTGCTCATGGGTGCTCAGAGATATTCGAGCAGATAAACTGCAGTGAAAATGACGATCCAGACAATATCGACGAAGTGCCAGTAAAGTCCCATCGACTCAACGTCGATGGCATTGGCTTCATTGAATGCGACCGGTCCACGGGGACGGGCGAGGAAAAGGCTGATGGCCGTGCTGACAGCCAGTCCGATGAGCAGGCCGAAGTCATGACTGACAAAAGCCTGCAGGCCTTCCCCGGCTTGCAGGGTGTGGGTGAGCCCGATCACGGCGAACATGGAGCACATGACCACGCCGATGATCGCGGCGATGTGCAGAATGCCACGCCAGAACCATCCGCGGTCGGCGGCGGTGTCGACGGGTTGGAATGAGCGCACATACATCATGATCAGCCAGAGCACACCAATGGCAACGTGGGTGCCGTGGGTCCCGGTGAGGGTATAGAAGGTGGTGCCCAGGATGCTGTTCGTGATGGTCAGACCCTTTGCGTGCACGAAGTGCTGGAATTCATAGACTTGGCAGCCGAGGAAGATCGCGCCGAAGAAGATCGTGGTGAGCAGGGACCAGCGCATGCTCTTCAGGTTGTTCTTTTGGATCGCATTCACGGCCAACGCCATCATCAGCGATGACATCAACAGGATGAACGTTGAGAACGAGGTCAGCTCGATCGAAAAGATATCCCGGGCGACGGGGGCATCCGGTGGCGGGTGCAACCGGTAGATCAGGTGCGTGGAGATCAGGCACCCGAAAAACATGCAGTCCGAGGCAAGAAACGCCCACATGACGAGTTTCTTGTTCGGGATGCCCGTGGAGGTGGTGTGATCATGATGATGATCAATGGTGGCGGCAGTGCTGCTCATGAGTTGAGATCCTCCTTGTCAGGATGGATATGAAAACCTTCGTTGCCTTCGTGGGCCCACATGTAAACCCCGACCAGCATGATGAATATGCCGGCGATCGAGACGGGTAGTTTCACGGCGGCTCCACCGCCCAAAACCGCGACGCCGAGCCCCATGATGAACAAACCGACACTGGCGACCAACGGGTAGACGGATTGAAACGGCATGTGGATCCCGCCATGGGCTTCATCGTCCTTGGCATGGGCGGCCTTTTCCTGGGCGATTTCGGCCTGGTGATGCTTTTCATACCAGAAGGCATCGCGCGCGTGCACCGTGGGGGTCACGGCAAAGTTATATTCCGGCGGTGGGTTGGGGATGGACCACTCCAAGGTGCGGGCATCCCATGGGTCCCGGCGGATTTTTTCACCCTTGAAGTAGGTGTAGATCATCACGCCGAAGTAGATGGCTACTCCGATACCGAGAATGAAGGCTCCAATGGTTGCGATCAGGTTGGGGCTGTTCCAACCGAGATTACCATCATAGGTAAAGGTGCGGCGCGGCATGCCGTTCAAGCCGAGGAAATGCATCGGGAAGAACGTGGTGTTGAAGCCGATGAAAATGACCCAGAAGGAGAGTTTGCCCCAGAACTCACTGACCTTGCGACCGAACATCAAGGGGAACCAATAGTGGATACCGGCAAGCAGGCCAAAAAGTGAGCCGCCGATCAGCACATAATGGAAGTGGGCGATGACGAAATAACTGTCCTGCTGCTGGGCATCAGCCGGTGCAGCCGAGTGCATGATACCGGAAAAACCGCCCATCATGAACATCCAGATGAACCCGAGAGCAAACATCATGGGGGTTCGCATTTGCAAATGACCGCCCCACAAGGTGCCGATCCAATTGAAGATTTTCACGCCGGTCGGCACAGCAATGGCCATCGTCGCAAGGGCGAAAGCCGCAGTAGCGACGGTCCCCATGCCCGTCGTAAACATGTGATGACTCCAGACCGCAAAGCCCAGAAATCCGATGGTTGCACCGGAAAAGACCACGATGGGATAACCGAACAGTGGCTTGCGGGAGAAGGTGGGCAGAATTTCCGAAACAATGCCCATGGCCGGTAAGATCAGAATGTAGACCTCGGGATGACCAAAGACCCAGAAAAGGTGCTGCCACAGGATCGGCATACCGCCGTTGGAGATCTCAAAGAAGCTCGTCCCGAACAGACGGTCCATCATCAATTCAACCAAGGCGATGGTGATGGCCGGGAAGGAGAGAATCAGGAGAAATGCCGTGATCAGGGTCATCCAGGTGAAAACCGGCAGGCGCATCATCGTCATGCCGGGTGCGCGCATGTTGATGATGGTGACGATGAAATTCAGGGAAGCGGCAATGGAGGCGACACCGAGCAATTGCAGGCCCATCACCCACATGTCGATCGAATGGTCGGGGCTGAAGGTCTTGGAGGTCAGCGGGGCATAACCAAACCAACCGCCATCGGGCGCACCGTCCTTGATGAACCAGCCCAGGTTGATGATGATGGCCCCGGCGACAAAGGTCCAAAGGGAGAAGGCGTTGAGGCGGGGGAAAGCCACATCGCGCGCACCAATCTGCAGGGGCATGATGTAGTTAAAGAAGGCGGCCGACAACGGCATGATCGCGAGAAAGATCATGGTGGTGCCATGCATCGTGAACATCTCGTTGTATTGCTGGGCGGTGAGCACGTCGTTGTTGGGCACCGCCAATTGGAGGCGAATCAGCAGCGCTTCGACGCCGCCGACCAAAAAGAAAAACAAGGCAAATACCCCGTAGAGAAAACCGATGCGCTTGTGATCGACGGTGGTGAGCCAGCTCATGAGCCCCGTCTTGGCGGTCGGGCGCCAGAATACTCCCGCCCTGGTCTGGGTCTCTTCTTCGTGACCTGTGAAAGATGTTTTTACCGTAGCGTCCATGTTGTTTTATTTAAGGCTCCCGAGGTAGGCGACCAAGGCCGTGACTTCCTCGTTGGAAAGCTGGATATTATTGGGGATGTAACCGGTCTCATACATTTTGTTGCCGGGTTTCACCTGATCGGGATGCGCCAACCAACGCGCGAGTTGCTCCGGGTTGTTCTCCAAAAGTCCGGCCGCAATCGTGGTGCGTGAGCCAATATGGGTGAGATCCGGTCCGGTGATGCCCAGTCCGTCGTGGCCCCGCACCGTATGGCAACCCGCACAGGTCTTGTTGAGAAACAGTTCACGGCCTTCGGCAATCAAGGGTGCGCTCTCCTGCTTGGCGGGAAATTGCTGTTGTTTCCAATTATCAAGCGGCGACACATCCGCCTTGGCGTTCCATTTGTCGCTGAATCCATAGGCGTTGCGTTTGAAGGCGGCGAATTCGATTTGCGGTTTTTCAGCCGAGGCCAATTCAGCGGCGTTAACCGTGCGGGCGGGTTGTTTTTCCCGGGCGACCCATTCGGCAAAATCCTGCTCGTTGAGGGCGATGACGCGAAAACGCATGACGGCGTGGGATTCGCCGCAGAATTCGGCACATTGGCCCCAGAAGTAGCCGGGTTCATCGGCCTGCAACCAGAGGTGGTTGCCGCGATTGGGAATCATGTCCACCTTGCCAGCCAATTTGGGCACCCAGAAGGAATGAATGACATCGACCGTGCGCAGGCTGATACGGACCGGGCGTCCCGCCGGGATGACCAGTTCGTTGGCGGTCGTGAGCGAACCAACCCCATCGATCTGTTCAGCGGGATAGGAAAATTTGAACCACCATTGGTAGCCGGTGGCGGCGATCTCGTAAACGTTGGCCTTTTGCTCCTCGGGCGGATCATAGGTGAACCAGATGGCCTTGAGGGTGGGCACGGCAATGAAGACCAGCGCGAGAACCGACAGGCCGATGAGACTCAACTCGATCATGGGATTGCCATGGCTTTGCGCCGGTGGTTCCGCGTGTTCATCCGCGGAATTACGGGCCTTGAATTTGATCGTCGCATAAGCCAGCACGGCGCCGACGATCAGAAAGATGATCAGGGTGACCCAACAGGTTACATAGAAAACCTCCAGCTGTGACTTGGCCACGGGACCGGAGGTCACCATGGTGGTCTGATGGCCATCCATCTGCCAGAAATTGAATTTACAACCCGTCAGTAGGAGAACTCCGCCCATGAGCAGGGCGGTTCGACCCCAGAGGGCGAGTTTCGTAAGGAATGAGGACAAACGCATGGTTACTGTCGTGGTAAAAAGTAAAATGTCGGCAAACAAGTTGCCGACCTGCAAGAGAGTTCTCGAACAAGCGGCCATTTCAAGCCATAATCCTCGGACAATTGTGATTCGTTCGGGACCGGCAAGGTGGGTCTCCGGTTATTAATCCAGATGGGGTGGACATTAGCTCGAGGGTTGATTGCGCACAATTTTACATTTGGCCTTTGCGGAATATGTCACGTGCGCTTACAGTGGGGCTTTTATGAAACTTCGCATCCTCATCCCTTCCATTATCGTGGCCCTCCTGACCTTTGGCTGCGCCAAGCAGGACACTGCCAAAGCAGTGGTTGCCGCCCCGGCCCAACCCGGCGTGCGCGTGATCGAACTCACCGGCAATGACGCCATGAAATACAACATGAATTCCATAGAACTCAATGTTGGTGAAGAAGTTAAGGTTATTTTTACGAATATCGGCACGATGCCCAAACAGGCCATGGCGCACAATTTTGTGGTGCTGAAGGCCGGTTCCGACGCGGCAGCATTTTCAATGGCAGCAGCACCAGCAGCCGCGACCAACTACATCCCCCCTGCGTTGCAAGACGAAGTGATTGCGCACACCAAGATGCTGGGTCCTAAGGAATCCGATACGGTCACCTTGAAATTTGCCGAGGCGGGTCAGTATCCCTTCCTTTGCTCGTTTCCGGCCCATTTTCAGGTCGGCATGAAGGGTGTCATTACGGTCAAATAATGTCCCACTGCTTGGGTAGTCGCTTCGGCCGGGCCATGTGCCTGGCCTTTTTTGCGTGCTGAATTTCAGGTTGTCCGCGCCGCGTGCAGAACGCTTTAGCGAGCCAACGGCCACCACTGATAATTGAACAGATAGATAAGCACACCTGTAACGGACACATAATACCAGATGGGGAAGGTCCAGCGGGCCCAGGCCTGGTGACGTTCGAAGTTTCCTCTGATGGCGTATACGAAAGTGCGCGGCACCAAGTAGGCAATGGCCATGGCCAAGAGGATGTGCGAAATCAGCATCGTGTAGTAGACGGTCTTGATGGTCCCGGTGCCTCCAAATGGGGTATGCACTCCATGCACGAGGATCTTATGGGAGACGTAACCGACGAGAAACACGGTTGAAACCACCACGGCAGCCAACATGCACTTCCGATGGGCCTCCTTGTTGCCGCGTTTGATGAAGATGAAACCAGTGGTCAGCAAGACGGTAGCGAGGGCATTCAGTGACGCATTGATTGAAGGTATATCGTTGATATGCATATGATTTAGAAGAATAATACCCGATCAATCACCAAGGCGACAAGGGTGATGGGCAAGTAGATGATCGAGGCAAAAAACAGACGGCGCGCCGCTTTTTCCCGGGTCGCGGGCCGCAGGAAAGCCACGGCACGCCCAAGAAACCAGAGCCCCGATAGCGCGGCCACTCCGCCATAGTAGAAGCTGGTCAGGCCAATAAAGGCCGGGATCACTGACACTATGAGCAGCAATAAAGTGCAGACAAAAGACCAGCCTGCCACCCAACCGCCTTTTTCATCCCGCACGGAGAGCATGGGGAAATTGACTGTGGCATAGTCCTTTCGGTAGGTCCAGGCGATCGCCATGAAATGCGGGATTTGCCAGAACACCATCATGACGAACAGGATCCAGCCCAAGGTCGAAACTCCGCCTTGAGCAGCCGACCACCCAATAAGGGGAGGAAATGCACCCGCCAAGGCGCCGATTTCTGTCGCCCAAATAGAATTCCGTTTTGCCGGGGTATACCAACCCACGTAGGAAACCATGGTGAGGAGCGTGAAGATCGTCGCCATGCCGTTGACCTTGATGAAAAAGATGGCCAAGGATGCACAACATAACAGGGCGCCGAGAACAAAGGCGGAGCCCGTGGGGATTTTTCCGGTGGGGATGGGTCGATCGGCGGTGCGGCGCATCCGCGCGTCGGTTTCAACTTCGAGCCATTGATTCAAGGCGGCAACACCTCCGGCGGCCAGACAGGTGCCGATCACCAGGGAGGCAAATTCAATCGGCAACCAAGGAGGGCGCGCGGCAGCATAGCCCACCAAGGCCGTGAGCACGGATAACAGGCTCAGACGGGGTTTGGTCAGCTCGAGATAGTCACCAAAAACTGCTTTGGTTGGGGTGGGTGGGTTCATCGTGCTTCGGGCGCGTCTTCAATGGCATCGCGATGCGCCAGGCAGGTCAGCCAAAAGGTCACCGCCAGCAGCAGGGCTCCGACGACCACGTGGCCGGTGGTCACATGCACCTCGCGCATTTGCCAGATGATGTGGGCTCCGAGCAGGATCTGCAGGGCCAACATACTGATCATGACCGAGGCACCACAACGCATGAGCAGGGAGGCTCCCCGGTCAGTCCAAAGTTTGAGGGCGAACCACAGGAGGGCGATCGACAGAACCACTGCCATCAGGCGATGAGCGAAATTCAGGCCCACGCGATAGTCCCAGTGGGCTGGCAGCAGTTGGCCCTCGGTGGTGGAATAGGGAAAAGTGGGAATGGCCAGTCCGGCAAAATTGTGCCGCATGGTGGCTGCCACGGTCAATTGGAGCAAGAGCAGCACCACACAGAGGACTCCACTGTGACGCAGAGCGAGGGTGACAGGGCGGGAATGTTCGATCCAGCTTCGCGACAGGGCGGTGGCGATTATGATCAGCACACAGATGTAAAGCTGGGCCAGGACGCCATGGGGAATCCGGAGCATCTGACCCAAAGTCATTTCAAACCCCGGCACGTGAATGGCATCAAAGAGCACGCGGGTGCCGCCCAATACCCCCTGGACGACCACAATGGCCAAGGCGGCCCAGCCAAGCCGACGAACCCAACGCCGGGATTCTTTTCGCGCCAGCCAGACTGCCAGAACGATGGTGATGAGGCCCATCATTGTGCCGCTGAGCCGGTGGGAGTGTTCCGCAAACATGGCGATATCCTCGAGCCAGCCATGGGGATTGACTGAACCATTGGAGAGCGGCCAATCCCCAAAAGCCATCCCGGCACCAATGGTGGTGGTGAATGCGCCCAGGGTCACCAATACAAAGACCCAGGCTCCGCCGATCAGGGCAAACCAAGCCAACGCGGGTTGGTAGACAGGAGGGGGCGGATTTGGTGTCGTTGAGGACATTAGCGGGAAAACTGCGAGATAGAAACAACCGCACCAATTGCCGCAAACCCTTTGACAATTAATTCTCAGGGCGAATCCGTATAGGCATGAACTCTTATTCCCGCCTAGTGGGGGCCATGCTGATTTTGTTTGCCGCTTCCGGTTGTGCCCGATCAGACGCGGATAAACCGGCGGCAACCGAGGCCACCGCCCCAGCCGAAAAGCGTTATCCCTTGCGCGGTGAGATACTCTCGGTCGATACGAAGCAAAACGTGTTAATTGTGCAACATGAGGAAATTCCAGACTACATGCCGGCGATGACGATGGAGTTTTCGGTGTCGGCCGGCGATGCGGCAAATGCCCAGGAAGGTCAACGCATCAAGGCGGAGGTAATTCCCAGTGACACGGGTCACTTCCGGCTGGAAAACATCTGGCCCGATGATGCGATGTCTGCGGCCACCCTCAAGGCCGGTGAGGATGCGTTGCGGCAGGACACCTTGATTCGGGGCAACAGCCCTTATCGCGAAGTGGGTGAGAATCTGCCGGATTTTGTGCTCTACGATCAGACCGGTGCGGTGGTGCAGAGTGCGCGGTTTCGTGGCAAGCAGATCATGCTCAACTTCATTTATACGCGGTGTCCCGTGGCCACGATGTGTCCGGCTGCCACCATGAAGATGATGGCCACCCAGGAGCTCGCTCGGAAGACCGGCGTGCCCAACTTGGAGCTGGTTTCGATTACGCTCGATCCCGAACACGACTCCCCCGGTGTGCTGCGCGATTACGCCAAGGCCCGTGACATCGATACCTCCAATTTCAGTTTTTTGACCGGCCCGGAACGTTCGATCAAGGACCTGCTGACGCAATTTGGGGTCATCGCGCAATTTGAAGGCAGTATCATCAAACACACCCTCACGACGCTGCTCATCAATGAAAACGGTCGGATCATCCATCGGGCGGACGGCACCTTGTGGGATCCCAAGGATTTTGTGGCCAAGATGCGCAAGTAATGAGTGCTCCGGCCTCCAATTTGTTTGCGCGACCGTGGTGGCGCATCCTGCGCATTACGGTTCTGTCCGTGGGTTTGTATGCCCTGTTCCGGGTGCTCCCGACCGGGACCAATCTCAGCCACATGGATTTTCGGGTGGAGGGCGAGAATGTCATTCAGATGTGTGATCCGGCGAACCCGCAGTTTCTTCCCGTGGTCAATGTGAGTTCTCCCGTGAACCTGCAACTCACCCCCTTGGCGCCGTTGGTCGCCGGACAGGAAGTTGAGGTGAAACTCACCCTGAAGACACATGCCGGCAAACCCATTGCCCCGGCTGATTTACTGACGGTGCATACGGAACTGCTTCACCTGATGATCATCGATCCGCAGTTGATGGATTATCACCACGTGCATCCCCAGCCACAGCGCATCCCCGGAGAATGGCACTTTCGCTTCACGCCTCAATTTGGCGGGGAGTATCGGTTCTTTGCCGATTTCACCCCCGCGGCCACGGGCTTGGGGCTGTATGCCAATGCGGCACTTGATGTCACGGGCCCGACTCCGACCGCCGAAACCATCGCCGCTGCGCAACGCCAGTCATGGGTGGTGAATGTGTCGGGTTACCGGTTTGAATTGCGCCCGTCCGGGGGACAAATTCGGGCCGGTCGGGAAGCCCTGATGCGTTTGACGATTACCGCTCTCGCCGGGGGGGAAGTGCCTCTGCACACCGTCATGGGGGCCTACGCCCATGTCGTCGCCTTTGATGAAGCGCGTTCCGGCTTTGCCCATTTACATCCTCAGGAGGTCGATTTGTCGGTCCCGCCGGATCGTATGCAGCCTACGCTTAGTTTCCAAATAACCATCCCGACCCCGGGTCGCTATGTGACCTGGGCTCAGGTCAACATGAATGAAACCGAGTTATTCGCCCCTTTCTGGTTTGCAGTTGTGCCGTGAACGATCCGGGAGAAAACTGGTTGCGACTCTGAACGTAGGTCTTTTCGCTTATGACTCCATTGACTCGGGATACACTGCAGGGCGTCTGGGGCACTCTGCTGCTGCCACTGCGGGATGATGATTCGATCGATTTCGATTTATTGCGTCTGGAGCTGCAGCATCTGGTGGATGCGGGAGTCTCCGGCGTTTATTCCAACGGCAGCGCCGGGGAATTCTGGACCCAGAGTGAAGCGGAATTTGACCGCATCAACGGCATGTTGGCGGATATCTGCACCCAGTCAGGGATGCCCTTTCAAATCGGAGCCAGCCACACCAGCCCCCAGGCGACTTTGGAATTGGTGCGCCGGGCAAGGGAGTTGCGGCCCTCGGGGCTGCAGGTGATTTTGCCGGACTGGTTGCCGGTGGGGGTA
This sequence comes from Cephaloticoccus sp., assembly GCA_021734075.1. Classification (GTDB taxonomy): domain Bacteria; phylum Verrucomicrobiota; class Verrucomicrobiia; order Opitutales; family Opitutaceae; genus Cephaloticoccus. The sequence continues at coordinate 25,829 of JAIPJW010000005.1, read as the reverse complement.
AGCGAAGCGATAGCCTTTCTCGGTCGGGTGGCAAAGGTGGCTGACGGCATACCTCTGATTCTCTACAATCCGCCCCACGCGAAGCCCTTGTTTAATTCGGCCGAGCTGCTGCAAGTGATCAATGCGGTGCCCGAAATTGTCGGCATCAAGGTGCTGGGCGGCGATGCCAATTGGTATGCCGAAATGAAGCCGGTGCTGGAAAAAATCTCGGTGTTTGTGGCGGGACATCGCATGGCTTCGGGCTGCCAGCAAGGTGCCCGCGGTTGCTACTCTAATGTGGCCTGTTTGTCGCCCAAAGGTGCCCAACGCTGGTGGGAATTGATTAAAACGGATCCTTCTGCGGCCTTGGCACTTGAGACCAGGATTCTAAATTTCTGGACAACCCAAGCCGGGCGACTCATGCGCGAGCGCGGTGTCTCGGGCACCGCCATCGACAAGATGATGGCCAGTGCCGGTGGCTGGCTGCCGGGCATGACCCCGCGCCTCCGCTGGCCCTATCAATTCATCGACCAGGCCACCGCGACGGAAGTCGGACGCATCGCCCGGGTGGAATTGCCCGAATTGTTCGGTTGAGATTCCCTTTCCCGGTATTCCTCAATGCCCGTTCTTGCCGTGCTTGGCGCGGAAGCGGGCCATCTCGGCGTAGGCCTTGGTCGGATCGCCATAGGTGTTGCCAGCGAGGTCCTTGCCCCGGGCCAGGTAGATGTTGTGGTAGGTGCCCACCATATCCTGGTTCAGGCGCACCTTGCTGCTGATATAGCGCATGGTGTAGCCGCAGCGGCGGATGTCGCTGGTATTGGGCTCACTGCCGTGAATGATGCGGCCGTCGTGCAAGCTGCACTGGTTGGCATCGAGCTCGATGGCGATGGCCCGGCTGGGGTCACGCTGGGCGGCCTTGATTTCATCGGGGAACACCGCTTCACCCGGCTTCAGGTCATCATAATCCGAAAAGCCCTGTTTGCCGCTGGTGTGCGTGCGCGGAATGATGTTCATGCAACCGTTGATCTTGGTGGACGGGTCAATGGCCAACCAGACGGTGACGACCTCCATCGGGGAGATCATTGTCTTCCAATAATGGGAATCCTCATGCCACGGCACCCGTTTGCCATTGCCCTTGGGCTTGCAGATAAAATGGCTGGAAAAGAGAGCGATATCCGGACCGAGGATGGGCTCGACCAGATCGAGGATTTCATCGGCAAAGAGCCATTCGAACAGCTGGGGGTGCTGGAAATGCGGCACATCCATGGATTCCGGTCGCACGTCGGCCTCCAGATTGTCCAGGATGTCCTCGAAACAATTCTTAAGACCGTCGAATTTGGCCTGGGGAAGAACCGGTTCGCGAAAGATATGATAACCCTCGACGTGGTAACGGGCCACTTGCTCGGGTGTGAGGCGATGATGGGATTTAGCGGAGGAATTGGAAGCAACCATGTTTGTGTTATAACAGCTTTATGTGGGGAAATCTTGCCATATAGTCGCGTTTAATTGTGTTATATTGCTTTCATGGCTGAGCGCTGTGCCCATTTCAAGATCAAGGACTTCATCCGACCCGGCGAAAGTTATCACTTTGCGCACACCGAGTTGTCGGCTGAAGACGGGGTGCGCTACCACGATCACGATTATCACGAAGTGTTTTGGGTGACTCATGGCCGCGGTGAGCATCGCTGGAACGGCAAGACCCGGATCCTGCAACCCGGAGTCTTGCATCTGATTCACCCGTCGGACCGGCACCGCGTGGCTGGTTCAAAGGAGGCTCCAATGCGCATCGTGAACCTGGCCTTTCCCAGCGTGTGTTGGCGGGTCGTGCATCGACGATATTTTGAAACGGAAACGGATTGGTTTGAGCTGCCCGGGGAGCAGAGGGCCTGGGCATTATCTGTCCGGGCGCAGACGGGCCTGAAGCTTTGGGCAGAGCGACTGGCTTCCACGACCAGACCACGGGTGCTGGTGGATGGGTTTTTGATGGAACTGCCCAATTTGCGTCCGATGAAACCGATCATGCAGCAGGAACCAGTGCCGGATTGGCTGCTGCGGGCGCAACTTGAGATAGGGCGACCGGACAACTTTGTCGGGGGCACGGTGGCATTTGCCCGTTTGGCGGGACGCAGTCCCTCCCATGTGTCGCGGGCCGCCTTGCGTTGGCTGGGGGCAACCCCGACCGACATCGTAAACACGGCGCGAATCGATTACAGCGCGGGGCAATTGGCGGGAACCTCACGACCCATCATCGAGATCATGCTCGATTGCGGGCTCACGAACCTTTCGCATTTTTACGCGTTGTTCCGGAAGCGATTTGGAGTGAGCCCGCGTCGTTATCGCCTGCAAGCCCATCCCACGGTGAGAGGTTAGCAGGCAGCGGGTTGGCTAGAACTGCAGATGCTTCACGGTGACGCCCTTGTTGATGAGCTGCTTGAGGGAATCGATGCCGATGCGGATGTGATCACTGACATAGTTGGCATCCACCGCCTTGTCGCTTTCCGCGGTTTTCACGCCTTCGGGCACCATGGGTTGATCGGAAACGAGTAACAGTGCGCCGGTGGGGATTTCGTTGAAAAAGCCGGTCATGAAAATGGTGGCCGTCTCCATATCGATGCAGAGCACGCGGATTTTCCGGAGGTATTTTTTGAATTCGGCATCGTGCTCCCAGACCCGGCGGTTGGTGGTGTAGACCGTGCCGGTCCAATAGTCGCGCGCATGTTCCCGGATGGTCGTGGAGATGGCTTTCTGCAGGGCAAAGGCGGGCAGGGCAGGAACCTCCGGAGGGTAGTAGTCGTTGCTCGTGCCCTCGCCGCGAATGGCGGCGATGGGGAGAATGAAATCGCCGATCGAAGTGCGGTGTTTGATGCCCCCGCACTTGCCGAGGAAGAGCACGGCCTTCGGTTTGATCGCGCTGAGCAAATCCATCACGGTCGCGGCCGTGGCACTGCCCATGCCGAAATTTATGATGGTGATTTCCCCGGCAGTGGCATTGGGCATGGGTTTGTCCTTGCCCTTGACCGGCACGCGATGCCACTGCGCGAAGAGTTTCACGTAATGGTCAAAATTGGTCAGCAGGATGTATTCGCCGAATTCCTCCAGGGCCAGTCCGGTGTAACGCGGCAGCCAGTTTTCAACGATCTCTTTGCGGGTATTCATAGGAGTTGGTTGTTTGCTGCGATTCATCGCTGGCGTGGTTTGTAGCCGAGTTCAGTAGCCTTGATGTTACGGACGAATCGCACGGTGCCCTGCTTGTCGACACAGGTGATTTTTAGCGTGCGGGTGGCATCTTCGCCAGTGATATCGATCCGCATGAAGTTTTGGTCGTTTACGATGGTGCCGGAAATCAGTGCCGGATCGCTGCCACCCGGAGTATCCGCAATATTGGTCCAGGCTCCGCTCGTAATGGGTGATGAAGTGATCTCGTAAATTTTCTGTCCTTGGTCACCAAGCACCCGCTGATACATCGCGGAGAAATGCACGTCTCCGGTCAGAAAAACCACACCCGTGATTCCATTCTCGAGGATGAAATCCATCAGTTCTTCCCGTTCCTTCCGATAAAGTTCGTGGCTTTCCCCCCGCGAGGTGGATTGCAGCATTTGATTGCCCGTGGCGATGAAGAGAAACTTGAAATGTTTGAGTTCCATGGCCCCGAGCAAGGATTGCTTGAGCCATTCCAATTGCGCGCGGCCCCATTGGGATTTGTCCGGATTTTTGTCCTGATCGAGCCCCGCCGCATCGCGGTAATAGTGATTGTCCATCAGGAAGAATGCCGCATCACCCCAGTAGAATTTGCTGTAGACGCCGGGGTTGCCGGGCTCCCCGTAGCTGTGATTGCCCCAGTAGGCCTTGAAGATGGCCAAGGCCATGTCCTTGTATTCGAAGGACCAATTGGAATCGTTGGGCCCGTAGTCGTGATCATCCCAGGTGGCATAGTGATGCATCACGCCGAGGAGTTTCTGCATTTGTGGAATGGACCGGTCGTGTGAAGGACGATACCAGAGACCACTGATTGAATCATAGTCGGGTTCACGCCAATACCAGTTGTCACCGGTCCAGATCATGAAGTCGGCACCGCTGTCACCCATGAGTTCCAGCGTATGGGTGGTCTTGCCGTAGCCGGGTCCGGGACGATCGTATTCGGGGTCATTGATGTAGGCGCAGGATCCGACCAGAAAGGAAAAATCGGGAGGCGGAGTGCGCCATTCCCAAAGCGGCTGGGTTTGAAATGTTTTCGGCGCAGCCACGGCTTGATCAACCCCATCAATCGTGAGGCGATAGTCGTAGGTGCCGCCCATCCTCAGCAAACCCGGTCGAAAATGGTGGATCTGGGTCCCCGCGGGATTGGGCGTGACATGCTTATGGGTTATCGACTTCGAGGTGGCGGGTTGGTCACGCAACCAATAGGTCAGGGTGACTTGCTGCGCTTCCTTTGTTTCCAGCCACAAAAACACTTCGCGGTGGGCCCGGTAACCAAGCATCGGGCCTGAAACAATGCGACCGTTGGCCCAAGCCAAGACGGGTAGTGTCATCACGAGCAGCAGGCTTCGAAGCAAAAACAGCGGTCTCATCGCGGGAGGTTGAGCAAACCGCCACGCAAAGGCAAAGCCGCAAAATAATTGAGAACAAGATGCGGTGGACAGGGAGTGCGCCGCAGCCCTAGGTTACAAACAATGCTAGTCCCGCATTGGTCATTTTTCACGCCGACTGAAACCCTGGTGCAGGAATTTTTGACCCGGCAGAACGCCGAGGGTTTTTCCTTTCGGGAGGTCGGGGCCACCCGGGGCCATCCCCCGCGCGGTTACGATTATGACGACAATGAGGTGCAATTGGGCGAGGGCAATGCGGTGTATGACCGGGCGGTGGCAGCCCTGTTTGAATGGCAAATGTTTCCCCCCCGCATGGACCCGCATCATCACAGCGGAAACGGGCCAAATTCGCCCCGGCCTGAACCTGATCGTGCAGGCCAGGGCATCGGGCCTGTGGTGGCTCAATGCCTGCCGCGTGGTCTATCTGGTGGATGAGCAACTGCCGGTGCGTCGCCGGGGCTTTGCCTATGGCACCTTGCCCGCACATTTGGAGCAGGGGGAAGAACTTTTCACCATTGAACAATGGGCGGACGGCACCGTGTGGTATCGGGTGCAGGCATTTTCCCGGCCGCGTTTCTGGGCGGCACGAGCGGCCAGACCATGGGTGCGTAACTGGCAGCGAAAATTTGTGCGGGACTCTCAGGCAACAATCCTGCAAGCTGCCCGGACCCCTGCATGACTTCCCCCATCAAAGTTCGCATCGGCGCAGTCTGCTGGTGCGCATTTATCTACTTCACCGTCGCCAGTCTGGCCCATGGCCATTGGACGGTGGCCCTGCTGTTACTGGCGGCGTTGGTGCTTATGCCGATGACCTGGTGCCTGGCGCGCGATCTGGATGACACCGGTTGGGCCGCGCGGCTTTGGAAATTCGACCTGCATCTGCAATTGCCCGCGGCGTTGTTGCTGATCCCGGCGTTTTTGCTGCCCGTGGGACCGGGAGCCATGCTCTGTGCCCTGCCATGGGCCTTGCTGTTGGTGGTGATGGGGGTGGATGGATTGATCCGGATCCGTCGGCACGGGTTTGCGCCCCTCGGCGTGTTTTGTCGCGACATGGGACTGGTCTATGCTTCGATCGGCGGGGTCTGGCTGTTGGCGAATCGCTGTGGCTGGTCACCGTTGGGCTTCGCCCCCCACATTGTGCTGCTGACCGCGGTTCACTTTCATTATGCCGGACTGATACTCCCGGTGGTTGCGAGTTTGGTGCTTGCGCGCCGGTCTACCTGTCCCCTGGCCATGGTTTCCAGTGTCATGGTGCTGTTCGGCGTGCCCTTGGTCGCCATAAGTATTTTGCTTTCCAGTCGCGGGGGACCCGCTTGGTTTGAATCGGTCGCCGCATGGATTCTGGCGCTCGGAGGACTGGGGGTGGCCGTGCAACACATCGTGTTGGCGGTCCTTGAACGCAGCGTGCGCCCGGTGGTGCGTGGTCTTTGGTTTATTGCAGGGGTTGCGTTGGCCATCGGCATGGTGCTGGCAGCCTTGTATAGCTCGCGCACCTACCTTGACCCGTTGCCCTGGTTGGATGTGCCCTGGATGCGCATGGTGCACGGGTCATTGAATTCCCTGGGTTTTGCCCTGGCAGCGTTGCTCGCCTGGTGCCGAGCCGGCCGCAAGTGTTGTTGCGGCAATTAACGCTCAGCGCAGGTTCCAGTAGTCGGTGCGGTCCACAAGGTCCCGCACATCCAGGGCGCAGATCTGGGCAAAGCCTTCGATTACCTCGGTATGGATCAACCAATTCCGATCCGGGGTGAGAAATGGGTGGGCGTGAAAGCGCTGCCCATGTTTGGGGTAGGGGGGCAAGGTGCGGAGGGTTTTCAGCACCGGCGTGCCGAACGGCTGATGCAGGGACAGCAATTCATGGGTGTTCCCATGGTGTTCGAAAAAGAGGAACTTCCCGGTGGGATCGAAACCGGTATGCACATAGCCATCCAGCCTTTCGGGCAGGGGCACTTCCTCGAACGTGTGCCGCACGGGGTCATAGCAGCCCAGCCAGTTGCGGCGAACCTCCCCGGCCCGCATCACGGTCTCATAAAAAATTCCCCGGGACGTGACGACTTGGTGGCAGATGGTGCCGTGATCATCCCGTGGGCGCAGCCAACGGTAATCGGAACCATCCAGCCGGATGGTCCACATGCCGTTGTCGTTTTTTGGGTGATTGAGTAACAGTCGCTCGTTATCGAGAAACAGCAGGTGGTGTGCATAGTGGTCGAGCTGTCGCACTTCACGATATGCCCCCGTCGCCGTATCGATGATTGCGATGGTGCAGGGGATGCGGTTGCGCCAAGTCTGGTGGTCCTGCATCCAATCAAACTGATCCATGTTGCGCCGCACCTCGTAGTCGGCCAGTTCCCGCCGCAACGAGGCACGATCGGCATGGATGAAACCAAAGTGTCGACCATCGGGCGAAAAGCTGGTTTGAGCGATCGGGACACGACCCGGCAGGGACAACACCTGACGGTTGGCCAGAGTGTCCAATCCGGTGCAGCGAATCTCTTCATTCTGAAAATAATAGACCTCGCGTTTGACCGGATTGAGTGAACTGAGGTGATTATAAATTCCCCGGAGCCGCCATTCGCACCAGACGCCCCAACCGGCATCAGCGGTGTGCCCGTCGGTCAATGCGACACTCGAGCCGGTCTGCAGGTCGAGCCGGTAAAGTTGCACCTCGCCACTGCGTTCGCTGTGGTGAATCAGATAGCGACTGTCACTCGTCATCGAAGGAGTGAAGTAATACAACGGGTAGGCGTGCGCCCGATCCCGGGTCAATTGGCACCAGCCACGGCCCGAGCTGTCCGGCTTCACGGAAAATCCCGCCAGAGTGGTCATGCCCCGAGACTGCTATCGGAGGTGGTTGTGAACACAAGCGCATTGCCAGCAGGGACTACCCTGGGAGCAATGTCATGACTCAAGCCGTGCGGCTTAGCGCGCAGCGACGAACCAAATGCAATGTGATCAATCCGGCCAAGAACCAGGCCGAAGGCGCGCCCCCACCCCCACCGCCGGTCGTGGGGGTGGGAGCAGGTGATGTCGGAGTGGCCGTCACGGTCAGCGTGGCCGCGTTGCTGGTGACAGTGCCGAGGTCGTTGCTGACGACCACGGTGTATTCGCCGGCGTCGGCGGCTTGCACATTGGTCAACGTGAGGGTGTTGGAGGTGGCACCGGAGATCGCGGCACCGTTGAATTGCCATTGGTGGATGGGATCGGGTGTGCCACTGGCGATTACCGTGAGTTGCACGTTGCCCCCAACCGTCACTGTTTGACTCCGAGGTTGAGTGGTGATGATCGGTGTCGCCGCCGGCTTGGCCTGATAAATTTCACTTTGATTGGCTACATACAGGGTCTCATCTGACGTGACTGCGACACTGACCGGCCAGTCGAGCCGGGCTTCTACGCCCAAACCGGCTCCGTTGCCGCGAGCTCTGCGTTCTCCCAAAACCGTGGAGACGTGGCCGTCCGGGGTGATCCGGCGAATCAGATTGTTGGATTTGTCCGTGACGAAGAGCGTGCCAGTGGGGGTGACCGCAATGCCAGATGGACCAAAGAAGCGGGCGCTGGTGCGATCACCGTCAATGGCGCCGCCAGAGCCCGGGGTGGCTGCACCTGCAAGGGTGGTGACTTGGCCGTCCGGGGTTATCCTGCGGATAGTGTTATTGCCCGTGTCGGCCACGTAGAGATTGCCCGCGGAATCGAATGCCAATCCGGTCGGATTATTGAATCGTGCGGCGGAGAGCGAACCATCGGTGCTTCCCGTCAGGTCATAATATTGCGGGGAACTGGGGGATGAAAAACGGCCGGTGTAAACTTCCGCGGCGCCATCTGGTTTCAGTCTGAGCACTGCGTTCTGATCGGTGAAATATACCGTGCCGGTTGCATTCACGGCCAGCCCGTTTGGGTAGTAGCCAGCTCCAAGGTCGGCAAGGGTCGAGACAATTCCGGATGGAGTAACCTTTCGAATCGTTTTGGCGTCGGCCACATAGATATTGCCCAGTGCGTCGGTGGTAATGGCGCGGTGGTAAGTGAAACGAGCTTCTTCGCCGGTGCCATCGAGGATGCGTTCGTCGCCGGGCTTTCCGGCCAAGGTGGTAACCGTTCCATCAGCGGCCAGGCGGCGGATCGTGAAATTCTCCACATCGCCCACGACCACTGACCCATCAGGGGCGAGGGCCACCAGACATTGGTCGGAGAAACGGGCGGCATCGCCTTTCCCATCAGTATTCCCCAAGGCCCAGGCTTCCGGATAGCCGGCGAACGTGGATACCACACCTTGGGGCGTGATTTTGCGGATCACATTGCTGCCTTCGTCAACGACGTAGATGTTGCCGTTGGGGGCTTGCGCCAAGGCTCCTGGCATTTCGAAACGGGCTTCTGCGGCGGATCCATCCACGTAGTCGCGTTCCTCCTGTTTGCCGGCAATGATCGTGGTTTGGCCCGCCTGAGTGACCCGGGCAATCGTGCCGTAAAAGGTGGCGGAGACGAGCAGGTTGTTGTTTGTGTCAATGGCAAGGCCGTGGGTGTAAGCGTTGCTGATACCGGGCATGGCCGGAAAGGTGGAGACGATACCAGCCGGGCTGATGTAACGAAACGGCGCAGTGTAACTCTCGGCCACAAAAAGACCGCCGTTATGATCGGCGGCGAGCCGACGGATGTCGTTGAATTTGGCTTCGGCCCGTGGCCCGTCCGCTGAGCCGGCTTGGAACACTTTTCCCGCGTAATCCTCCAGTTGTCCGGCAGGAGTGATGCGTTGGATGGTGTGGAATTCCTTTTGCGCGAGATAAAGGTTGTCACTGCCGTCGATGGTGAGCGCGGGTGGGTTTTGCAGATGCCAAGGCAGCGCAGTGACCATGCCATCCGGGGTGATCCGGCGGATCGCGTTGCCATTAAAGTCGGCAACGAGCAGGTTGCCCCTGCTGTCCATCACGATGGCTTGCGGGTCGCTGAATCGGGCTTCACTGGCCGATCCGTTGGTGCGATCCCTTACGCCCGGTGCGCCGGCGAGTGTGGTGACCTCGCCACCAGCGGTTATCTTGCGGATGAGCTGGTTGTCCGTATCCGCCACATAAATGTTTCCTGCGTTGTCCACGGTGATGCCGCGAGGATGATAGAATCGTGCGGCGGTGCCGTTTCCATCGGCATGGCCGATGCTGCTGATGCCGGCCATTGGACTCATTACATAGGGTTTGGCATAGTCCAATTGGGCCAAGACGGCGCCAGGCAACACGGCCAGCAGTAGCACGGACGCAAATTGAAAACGGATCAGATGTCGTTTCATGCAAGGGACTCCTCATGCAAGGACAACGGAAAGCGGATTTCCCACCATTCCCGCGCGTAAAATTTACGTGATCCTGTTTACGCACCCGCGAGGGCATTGGCGTTGTTCAGGTGGTCGCCGCCCGTGTATTTCTCCGACTGCTCGTCGGCGTGGTAGCTGGAGCGAACCATGGCACCGCTTTCCACCACCCCCAGACCGATGGACAAGCCAAACTGTTTCCAGTGGACGAACTCATCCGGGTGCACCCAGCGGTCCACCTTGAGATGCTGCGGCGTGGGTTGAAGATACTGCCCGATGGTGAGAATGTCCGTTTGGTCGGCCGCGATGTCCCGCAGGGTCTGTTCGATTTCACCTTGTTCCTCACCCAGCCCGAGCATGATGCCGGTTTTGGTGGTGAAGCCGCGGCTTTTGGCATGGCGCAAGACCGAGCGGCTGCGATCATAACGGGCTTGCACGCGGACGGGCCTTTGCAAGCGCTCGACGGTCTCGAGGTTGTGATTGAAAATATCAGGTTTGGCGTCGAGCACGGTATCGAGGTCGTGCAGCCGGCCCTTCCAATCGGGCGTGAGCACCTCGATCGCGGTCTGCGGCATGCGATGACGAATGGCTCGAATCGTGGCCGCCCAGACGGCGGCGCCTCCATCGGCGAGTTCATCGCGGGCCACAGAAGTGATGACACAATGCTTGAGCCCCATCATCGCGACGGCATCGGCCACCCGGGCGGGTTCACCCAAGTCGAGTTCGGTGGGGCGGCCGGTCTGGATGGCGCAGAAATTACAGGAGCGGGTGCAAATGTTGCCCAGAATCATCAATGTGGCGGTGCCACGGGCCCAGCATTCGCCGAGGTTGGGGCATTGCGCGCTCTGGCACACGGTGTGGAGCTTGTGTTCATCCACCAGTGAACGCACCGCGTGATAGCCGGGGCCGGAGGGCAGTTTGGCGCGGAGCCAGGAGGGTTTGCGCGTGGTATCCATCAATTTTGAAAAACAGAGTTAACCACGAATTACACGGATGAACACAGCTATTTTTGATTCATGATCGTGGCTGATAGCAGTCGTTATGGAATGTTCTCCATTTTGTCAGGACGGATGAAATCCGGCCAAAGCGACTGGAATTCCCGGGTCAGGACGGACTTTACTTCCCTGGGATCGAGTGCCCGACCGAGTTCGGCCTGCAGGGAAGTGACGGAGCCCTCGGTTGCGCTGATTCCGCAGGGCACGATGCCATTGAAGTGGGCGAGGTTGGCGTTCACGTTCAGGGCGAACCCGTGGTAGGCGACCCAGCGTTTCACGGCGATGCCGATCGCCGCCACTTTGCTCTGCCCCAGCCAAATGCCTGTCAGTCCTTCCCGCCGGCTGGCGGCAAGGCCCAGGGAGCCGACACTGTTGATCACCACCTGCTCAAGAAAGCGCAGGTAAGCGTGCAAATCTCGTCGTGTGGCCAGCGAGACGATCGGATAACCCACGATCTGACCCGGTCCGTGATAGGTGATGTCACCGCCCCGATTGGTTTTGGCCACCGCAACGCCTTCCTGGGTTAGTTGAGCCTGGTCCCAAACGAGGTGCTTTTCAGCCTCACGGCGGAGGCCAACAGTGAAGACCGGGTCATGTTCCGTGAACACCAACGTATCCCCGACTTGAGCTTTGATCCGGCGATCAACCAATTCGACCTGTCTTTGCGCAGCATCCGCATACCCGGTGCGACCCCAATCGAGGGTCGCAATGGTGGGTTGGGGGAGGGCGGGGGCCATGGAGGGAAAAGATTGTCAAAACGGGTGCGGGTGCAACTGCGACTTGAGTTTCCGAATGATCCTGCGGCTTCTGCTTGGCGACCCGGGGGAATAGCTTAGGTGGTAGGGGATGCGCAATCCCCTCCCGTTTGCCGACGTGATCCCTGCCGGTGATCTGCATCGCCGGGCGGCGCTCAATTTTCAGCGACTACACGAGAGTGCTTTTCGGTTCGATGCGATGATTCACTCCTCAACCGCGAAAGAGGCCCCGGGTGACTGGATCGGGCGGGCCATCCTGGGGCTGACATTGCTCGGGCAAACGCTGAAGACCGAGCCGCATTACCTGGAGGAGTGCATCGCACGATTGCCGGAAGCCTGCAATGCGCGGGGTTACATTGGCGTGATTCATCCAGCCGGGACGGCCGACGAAAACCAGGTTGGCGGTCACAATGGACTCCTGCGGGGACTCTGTGAATACCATCTGTGGAAACAGGACCCGCGTGCGTTGACGGCGATACGGGGCATATTGCGCCATCTGATGGTGCCGACCACCGCCCTCTACGCCCAGTATCCGGATCAACCTTTGCAAAAATTGCAGGATGGTTCCCAAATAGGGCTGACGGTGCAAAATGAGGGTCCCTGGCTGGGGCTTTCCACCGATATCGGGACGGTGTTTTTTACCCTCGATGGCTTGACCCAGGCCTACCTGATCGAGCCCGATCCGGAACTCCGGAAATTGATTGAGACAATGATCTCGCGTTATGCGCAGCTGGATGTCGTGAAACTCGGGGCCCAGACCCATTCCTGTCTCACAGCCCTGCGGGGTATCCTGCGCTGGTATGACACGGTGGACGCCCGGCCGGAGTATCTGGCCATGGTGCAAGCGCGTTACGCGCTGTATCGCGAACTGGCCGAGACGGAGATACATGCCAACTTCAACTGGTTTGGTCGACCGGATTGGACCGAGGCCTGTGCGGTCATTGACGCATTCATGCTGGCCGTGCAGTTGTGGCAAATCACTGGTGAAGGCGATTATCTGACTGAAGCCCATCGCGTATACTTCAATGCCATGTGTTATGCGCAGCGACCCAATGGTGGTTTTGGCTGCGATCATTGCGTGGGCGCGCAAGGGGAACTTTTCATTTCTCCCCATCGATTCTTTGAGGCCCCTTGGTGCTGCTCCATGCGCGGTGCGGAAGGCCTGGCCCGCGCGGCCCAATACGGGACTTATGTTGATCCTGATCCCGGGGCGGTCTGGCTGCCGTTTTATTTCGAGGGCGGATCGACGCTGCGATTTTCATCCGGGACACTGCAACTTGCTTGTCACAGTGAGTATCCTCATGCCGGTAAGGTCACTTACACCGTGATCGCGACCACGTTAAGGCATCCCGTCGAATTCAATTTTTTCGTTCCCCCGGGCGTGAAGGGAGCGAGTATGCGACTCACGCGTGCGAGCAGTCCATTGATCCTCGACGTGCAGAAGGGCTTCATGCGGGTTATGCTCCACCCCGAGCCCGGAGAGGTGTTTGACTTGGAGCTTCCGCTGACCATCTGGCCGGAACAACCGCAGAATCCGGACCGGCTGCCAGGGCATCACCGTTTTGCCCACGGTCCCCTGTTCCTGGGGGCGGAAACGAAGGATCCACTGGCACTGGCGGCAGACGAAGCGTTCAAACCCATGGGTGCGGGGCGTTATCTTTGCACGCGCACTGGAACCTTGCTGGCACCGCTGGATGGGCTAACTTACCTTTCCGAGGCACAGGCCCGCGCCCACCGCGCCCAGCTGCTTTTCCCGGACAAAATCTTATGATCCCTTCTCCCATGAACAACCTCCTCGGGCAGCTGCCGTTGCAAACCGGAGCGGTCACCCGCATGATCAATGCGGAAAATCCCACCGGGGAAAAGGGTGGTGCAGCGAAGTGGGATCCAAATCCCGAGGATCCGTTTTTGGCGCACAGTGCCCAGGCCATGCACTTGGGGCGCGGTTGGAAAGTGCGGCCTTTCATCAGTCTGAAGGCGGGGGCGACGGCGACGCTGGCGGACATCACGGGTCCGGGTTGCATCAACCAATTTTGGATCACCGCGAGTGCGGATGAATTCCGCACCCTGGTGCTGCGCATGTATTGGGACGAGGAGGAAGCACCGTCGGTCGAGGTGCCCTTGGGGGATTTTTTTGCGATGGGTTTCGATACCCAGCCCCACCAGGTGAACTCGCTCCCGGTGGTCGTGGCACCCCACCGGGGTTGCAGTTGTTATTGGCAGATGCCGTTTCGGCGACACGCCCGGATCACGTTGACGAATGAAAACAAAACCGACGTCAAAATTATCGCCTACAAGGTGCTTTACAAACTGCACGACGTGCCGGCGGAGGCGGCTTATTTTCACGTCCAATGGCGCCGCAGCCTGACGACGCGGGAACATCCCGAGCACACGATCATCGATGGGGTCAAGGGCCGCGGACTTTACGTCGGCACCTATCTGGCTTGGACGGCCCTTTCGCGGGGTTGGTGGGGCGAAGGGGAGGTGAAATTCTACCTCGATGGTGACGGTGAGTTTCCCACCATTTGTGACAATGGCACGGAGGACTATTTTGGTGGCGCCTGGGGTTTTTTCAAGGACCCCAAGAACGAACCCGTGGAAGAGGCTTATAACACGCCGTTTGTCGGCATGCCCCTGGCGCATGTAACCGGCACGGACTGCCCGCGATACTTCGGGCTGTATCGCTGGCATATCATGGACAGCATAGGTTTTGCCGAGGACCTGCGTGTGACCGTGCAGACCCTGGGCTGGTGGCCGGGCCACATTTACCAGCCGCTGAGTGATGATGTGGCATCCACAGCATTTTGGTATCAGAACGAACCGCATGCGACTTTTCCGAAATTTCCCACGCTGAATGAGCGCTGGCAGCGATGAGTTTTGCGAACATGGACGGCAAATGCTACTGCGACGCGATCGCGCGGCAGCGGTCGCATCAGGAGGATTGGCTCAAGGTCGGCTACGCGCCCCTCGGGTTTTACTTGAAGGACTTTTGTCTGCATGAGGTGGATGGCATCTGGCATCTCTATCACATTGCCGGAACCCCGGGCGTGAGCTGCTGCCTGCCGGGCAACGAGTTGTTTTTCGGGCACGCCACCACGCGGGATTTTCTGACGTGGGAAACGCACGAGCCGTGCTTCTTCATTGATGTGCGGGGTTGGGATCACGGTCACGTGTTCGCTCCGTTTGTGATTTCACACGGCGGCAGGCATTGGATGTTTTACACCGGAGTGGCCACGGACAACACCCAGCGCATCGGGGTGGCGACCTCCACGGATCTGTTTCATTGGACGCGTGCCAGTGATCGCCCGGTAATCCGACCGGAGGAATACGCTTGGTCCTTTTGTCCGACTAGTGGCGGGGCGGCGTGCCGCGATGCGCACGTCATCGAACTGAACGGCAAGTTTCAGCTGTATTACACCGCGGTCCAAAAAGACGGCAACGGCTGTGTGGCCCGGGCTTCATCGCACGACTTGCTGACCTGGCGCGACGAGGGTGTCGCCTACGGCTTTACGGCCTGGAACCAGTGCGAGTCGAGCAATGTGCAGCAATTGGACGATGGGCGCTGGCGGTTGTTCTTCGGGGGACACCATGCGTGGAGTTATATTGATTCCGACAACCCACTGTGCTGGCCCGATGTGCTGCCGCGCAAACTGCGCGACGACATCACCGGCATGGAGGTGATACGCCGCCGCGGAAATCGCTGGCTCGTGGCTTATTTCGGGCTGCGCTACTATCGCATGTTGGTGGGCATGGTGGATTGGTCGGCGGCGGAACCGACCATCTTGCAAGTTGTATCGCGTGATGATTTGGCTGAGTTCGGATTGTAGGGCGGGATCGCTGATCCCGCCGCGATTATCAAATGAGACCGAATTGGCGGGGCAGCGACCCCGCCCTACAATCAATCCACCTCAATTTTCAACGGCCACCTGCTTGCCGAAGAAGCGGTCCATCCAGACCGCGATGACGCAGTCACCGGTCACGTTGGTGGCGGTGCCAAAGCTGTCCTGCGCGAGGTAGAGTGCAATCATCAGGGCAACCTGGGTTTCGTTGAAACCGAGCATCGAAGTGAGCAAACCAAGAGCGGACATCACGGCTCCCCCGGGTGCACCTGGGGCCGCAATCATGATGATGCCCAGCATCATGATGAAGGGAATCATGGCGCCCAGGGAAGCGATGCCAACGCCGGGGGTCATCAGCATGACTGCACTGCTGCACGTCACCAAGGTGATGGTGGAACCCGACAGGTGAATGTTGGCACAGAGCGGCACGACGAAATTGGCAATCGGCTCGCTGACCTTGGCGGCCTTGACCGAGCGGAGCGTGACCGGAATTGTGGCGGCACTGGACATGGTGCCGAGCGCGGTAAAATAGGCGGGCAGCATGTTGCGGATCAATTCCAGGGGCGAGCGACCATTGAGGATACCAGTGACGATAAACAGCAGGCTGAGCCACACCCAGTGCATGATTACCACGAGCACCAGCACTTTACCGAAGGCATGCAAGGTGGTGAAGACGCTGCCATCCGCGGCCATCGCAGCAAAAACCCCGGCAATATAAAGGGGCAACAAGGGAATGATGACCTTGCCCAAAAGACCCTCGATGACTGTGCAGCCTTGGGAAAAAATGTTACGCAAGGTTTCACTGCGATTGGCACTGATCCCGATGCCGAAAACAAAGGCGGCGACCAGCGCGCTGATCACCCCGAAGAGCGGCGGGATTTCGAGACTGAAGTAGGCGGCGCGGGAGACGGATTCATGACCGGCCTCGGCAGCGACCGGGGCCAGCCAGGGCAGGATCACGCTTGCCACCAGAAAGGCCGAGATACCGGCGATCAGGGTCGAACCATAGGCAAAACCGACCGTGCGACCGAGCAGTTTGCCGGAATTGCTCGGTAAACTGGCAATGCCGTTGGTGATATAGAACAGGATGATCAACGGGATGGTGAACTTGATGAGCTGGCCGATCGCTTCGTGCACGGTCAGGAGCGTGCGGATGGACCAGTCGGGGGAATACAACCCGATCAAGATGCCGGCGGCCATGCCGGCGAGGAGCTTGAGGATGATTTTCATGGTGGGGGATTAGGTCAGCCACAGACTGGCAACGCCGAAGGCGGCAGTGAGGCCGAGCACGAGCGATACCTTGCGCCGCAACGATGGCGAGCCCAAGCTTGCGGCGAGACCGGCTTTGAGCAGGGAATTTCCCACCGCGGCAATGATGATTGCCCGCGTTGCTAGGGTGTAGGGGATGGCCTGGGCCTCCGAACTGGCTGCCATTGAAAGTGAAATGGCGTCCATATCAGTCAGGCCCGACACGAAGCTCAGCGGAATCAGACTGGAATTCAACAGATCAAGCTGGGTGGCTGCCTTTACCAAAAAGGCAATCAGGGCATAGAGGAGACCGAACTTCACCGCAGTTGTCAGGCACAGAGGATTGGAAAGCCGGGGGGGTTCCGTCAAATTTGAAGGGGACCGGCTGACCAGCAGGTGCCACCCCCCGAAAACAACCCCGGGCAGCATCAGGCAGGCAAAAGGGGTGATCAGCATGAGGGCGAGACCCGGATTGATCACCCCGACCGCGATGATTATTCTCGGCAGCATGACGCTGCAGGCGGTCACGACGGCCAACGAATATTCGTCGGACAGGGCGGGGTCTTCCCGGCTTCTGCGACTGAAGGCAAGGGTGGTGGCGGTGCTCGAGGCAATGCCGCCGAGCAGGCTGGTCAGGAATATGCCCGCTTTCGCCCCGAACCAGCGCATGGCAATGTAACCCACGAAGCCCAGGCCGGAGATGAGCACGACCATCAGCCATGTCGAATAGGGATTGAACCCGCCATAAGGGCCGAATTCGCGATCCGGAACCAAGGGCAGAATGGCGCCGGTGATGGCGACAAATTGCAGCGTCGCCCGGATGTCCTCGATTTTGAAGGCGCGGGTCCAAGCGTGGATGGTTTGCTTCATGCCCAGCAAAACCATGGTGACCGCAGCGACGACCACCGCGGCCTGGCGATATTGCCACCAGACTAGTGCCCCCACCAGGACCGTCAGCAACGCTGCGGCGAAGGTCGTGCTGCCCGGATGGCCAATCGGTCCATTGCGGGCCACCACGATTTGAAAAACGCCCACCAACGCCAGGATCACCATGAGCAGCACGGGCACGGGTCCGGGACTCAGAACGGCGCCAATGCAGCCGAGCATCGCCCAGAAGGTATAGGTGCGCACCCCGCCCAAATCGGTGGCTTGTTCATACTCGGTCTGGTCACTCCATTGACGGATGAGACCTATAAGGGCGCCGAGACAGGCGCTGACCACAATCGACACCAGAAGATTCGGGTTGGTCACAGTGCCCGTAGCCTGACGCCGGGGCCGACGATCGCAAGCGCTTCCGATTTGGGCCGGATGACTTTCAAGTTGGCGGTAGTTTCCGTTTGCCCCATGCGGGCGGGCATGGCTAATTCCTCCGTTTCCATGAGTGACACTCCTTTCGATATTTCCCACGACCAGCATGCGGTGCGGCTTGCCAAGCTGCATGAATTGCGGGCGGCGGGCCAGGATCCCTACCGGGCCAGTTTCCCGACCACGCATTTTTCGGATGAGGCCCTGAAAGCTTATGTGGAAGGTGAGGACAATGCGGTCAAGGTGGCCGTGGCCGGTCGCCTGGTGGTCATTCGCGACATGGGCAAGAGTCAGTTTGTCAAAATTCTTGATCAGGCCGGGATTCTCCAGCTTTACGTCCGCAAGGATGCCATCGGCGATGAGGCCTATGTGGCATTCAAAAAACTCGATCTGGGCGACATCATAGGCGTGCCGGGCACGCTTTTCAAAACCAAGACTGGTGAGGTCACCGTGCGGGCGGAAAGCTATACCCTGGTCGCCAAGGCGCTGCATCCCCTGCCCGAGAAGTGGCATGGCCTCAGCGATGCCGAGCAAGTTTACCGTCAGCGTTATCTCGACCTGATCGTGAACCAGGAATCGCGCCAGCGACTGCTTTTGCGTTCCCGGATCGTATCGCACATCCGGCGGTTTCTGGAATCCCGTCGTTTTATCGAGGTGGAGACGCCGGTCCTCGAGTCCACGGCCGGCGGTGCGGCCGCCCGACCCTTTGTCACGCATCACAACGCCTTGGACACGGATTTTGTGCTGCGGATTGCGACGGAATTGCGGCTCAAGCGCCTGTTGGTGGGTGGCTTTGACCGGGTGTTTGAAATCGGCCGCATCTTTCGCAACGAGGGGGTGTCGCGCCGGCATAATCCCGAGTTCACCATGCTGGAGGTTTATCAGGCCTACAGCGACTACCGGGGCATGATGATTTTGATCAAGGACATGCTCACCACCCTCTGCACCAACGTGCTTAATACCGCCACCATCAAGCATGCGGCCAGCGGTCAGGAAATCAATTTTGCGGGCGAGTGGCGTGAAGCCAAATACAAGGATCTGGTGCGGGTAGAAACGAACGATCCCGATTGGTTTGAACGCAGCAAGGAAGAGAAGATAGCCGCGGCGGAAAAGCTGGGATTGAAATGTGCCCCTGACTGGGAGGATTTCGAAGTGACCAACGAGATCTTCTCCAAGAAAATCGAGCCGACCCTGATCCAACCCACTTTTGTCACCCACCTGCCCAAGCAGCTTTGTCCGCTGGCCAAGATCACGGCGGATGATCCTTCCACGATTGATGTCTTCGAGCTGTGCATCGGCGGCATGGAAGTGGCCCCGGCATATTCGGAACAGAATGATCCGATGGTGCAGCGCGAAATGTTTGAGGCCCAGTCGGGTGGCGATCAACAGGCGATCGACCAGGATTTTCTTCTCGCCCTCGAACATGGCATGCCGCCAGCCGGGGGCATGGGGGTTGGAATCGACCGGCTATGCATTCTGCTGACCGGAGCCGAGAGCATCCGCGACGTGATCCTCTTTCCCCAATTGCGCCCGGGCGGCAACGCATGAGGATCCTGGGTCCACTGCCTTGCGCCCGCAGATAAAGCACTCGCCAACCATCATGGGGTTTGCAGCCTAGGCCCCAGTTCCTCCCGCTTTGATTCATGCCATGGTATCTCTACCTCGCCCTTAAGCAGCTATTCCCGACTGGGCGGCGGTTTCCATTTTTTACCGCCATTTCGGTGCTGGGGGTGGCGTTGGGCGTGGCCCTGCTTGTGGTGTCAGTCTCGGTGATGGGCGGTTTTGGCCATCAGATTCGCCAGATGATCGTGGATACCCAGGGCGATGTGCAGGTCCGGGCCCATGGTCTGATCGACCAACCCGAGGCGATGTTGGCCCGCATTACCCAAGTGCCGGGAGTGGTGGCCGCGACGCCATTCGCCGAAGGCGTCGCGATGTTGGAGTATGACCGCAAACCGGAATATCCGGTCATTCAAGGCATCGACATCAATCGCGTGGGCGACGTGGTGCCGCTGCGGCGTTTTGTGCGCATTGGATCATTGGACGCACTGGACGACGATTCGGTCATTCTCAGCGCCCAACTGGCCATTTCCCTCGGGGCCCGGTTGGGGAGTGTGGTGCAGGTTTATTCCCCGCTGTTGTTGGAGAAGATGAAAAACGACGAGGTGATGTTGCCCCGGGAACTGGAAGTGGTGGGCATATTTGAGATCGGCCACCAGCAACTCGACAGTTCAGTTGTCCTAGTGACCCTGCGCACCATGCAGGATCTCTACGGGCTCGGCAACGCCGTGCATGGTATCAACATCAAGATTGCCCCGGGCCTCGACGCCGATCAGGCCGCGGCCAAAATCAATCAGGCGCTCGGCCCCGACCGCAATGCTTCCGCCCGTTCCTGGATCGAGGCCAATCAGGATTTTCTCTTCGTGCTGCAATTGGAGAAAAACATGATCTTTTTCCTGCTGGTTTTCATCATCATCGTGGCCGCCTTTTCCGTGGCGAGTTCGCTGCTGATCTCGGTGGTGCGCAAGACCCGTGAGATCGGGCTGCTCGGCGCCCTCGGCGCCAAACCACGCCATGTGGCGGCCTGTTTTTGTTTTCAGGGCTTCTTCATCGGCTTGGCGGGCACCGCGGTCGGACTGATGCTGGGCTTTACCTTCCTGCATTTCCGCAACGATCTTATCCGGGTCTTTACTGAATTGACCGGCAGTGAGGCCGTGCTCACCCGGTTTTACCAATTCAGCCAATTGCCCGCTTATTCCGCCCCCAAAGACATCGCATTGATTATCGCCTGTGCGATCGTCATTTCCACCCTGGCCGGCCTTTTGCCGGCATGGCGCGCGGCGCGGCTCAAACCCGTGGAGGCTTTGCGCAGTGAATAAACCGGCATCAGTTTTGTCTGCGCACGATCTGCACAAGACCTTTGTGAGCGGGGACCGGCGCATCGAAGTATTGCGGGGTGCCTCGCTGGAAGTTGCCGCCAGTGAGACCGTGAGCATTCGCGGTGAGTCCGGCACCGGCAAATCAACTTTGTTGCATTTGCTTGCCCGTCTGGATGAACCCGAGGCGGGCACGGTCACATGGAGCGGTGCCGAAAATTTGCCCGCCAGTGCCCGGGCCGTATATTTGGGGATGGTCTTTCAGTCTTTTTATCTGATCCCGGAAATGGATGCGTTGGCCAATGTGCTGATGGCGGCGCGCATGCGGGGCAGAATTGGCCGCGCCGAGCAGGCGCGGGCCCGGGATTTGTTAAATCGAGTGGGGTTGGGTGAACGGTCCAGTCATCTGCCAAACCAGCTTTCGGGAGGAGAGCGCCAGCGCGTGGCTTTGGCTCGGGCGCTCATGAATCAGCCTTGCTTGATTTTGGCTGATGAACCGACCGGTAATCTGGACGAGCATACCGGCGAAGTCGTGATTGAGCTCCTGCTAACGTTATGCCGTGAAACGAATACTTCGCTTGTGCTTGTTACCCATAATGTTGCGCATGCTTCCCGTTGTGGCCGGCAATTGCACTTACATTCTGGATTGTTGGGTTAACCCCCCTGTTACTACGTAGGTTACCTAAGTAATCTCCACCCATACCCAGTCGGTATATCCGATTGACTCCATGGCCTGGGGTCATTCCCTTATACGCATAGTGAGCCCCTCCTGTATTACCGGCGCGATCAAGCGTTCAGCATTGCACCTGCTGAAAGCGGTTGTTTGCGCGCTGGGCTTTGGATTTGCAATGGGTGCAATGGCCCAGGTCACGGTGACCACAGACTTTAAGGATACCACTGCTTCAGGTTGGGTATTTGGTGGTTCGGTTGGATCCACCAACCCCTACCTCACAGCCAACACCATCGACACCCCGGGCGACGGCTGGTTGCGCCTCACGGAAAATATCGGGAATCAGGCGACCTACGCATTGTTTGATTCGGCCATTTTTTCGGTCAACGCCCAGATCGAGATCACGATGGATTACGCGTTTTACAATGGGTCCGGGGCTGACGGCATTACGTTTTTCCTGGTTGATGGCGCGGTGGATGCCGGGAGCTTTTCACCTGGAGCCTACGGCGGCTCCATGGGGTATGCCCAAAAAACCGGCATTGATGGGATGGCTGGTGGTTATCTGGGTTTCGCGTTGGATAACTGGGGCAACTATTCTAACGCCACGGAGGGCCGCGTGGGGGGCACGGGCTTCGTGCCCAATTCTGTCGCCGTGCGCGGACCGGAAAGCAGCAATTACGACTTTATTGATGGTTCAGGTGACTTGAGTGTCTTGAGCGGCGGCGGGCAGATGGATTTCCCGGCCTACACCTCACGTCCCGATCAGTCCGGCGCTGATTACCGCTCATTCAAAATGACCCTCGATGCGAACAACCAGCTGACGGTCGATATGAAATTCGGCGCCAGTGGTGATTTCATCACGGTTTTCACGGCGGATCTTTCGTCCTATGATCGGCCTGACACTTTCAAGATCGGCTTTACCGGGGCGACGGGCGGGGCCAACGAAATTCATGAAGTCCGCAATGTGGCCGTGACGATGTCGCCATGGCAGCCGGACGCGTTTGAATGGGATGATGGTGGCAGTGGCAGCAGTTGGACCACATCCGGCAATTGGGTCGATGATGCGGTTCCGACTCCGGATGCGGACATTCTTTTTGGCAATGCCCCTTTGACCGGAGTGAACCAGACGGTGACAATGAACTCCAATGAGGAGGTTCGCTCCCTTACCTTCGATTCGGCACTCAACTATTCGATCAATGGCACCGGGACCCTGACCTTGGGTGACGCACTGCAGGCCGGCCTGCCTTCCATCAATGTCAACGACTACAACGGGGCGCAGGGGCAGCATCATATCAATGTCGATCTGGATGTGGTGGAGCAGCTGCGGATCAACAACTATTCCTTCAGCACGCTGTGTATCAACGGCACGGTTGCCACCAACGGCAATGAGATCGATGTGAACGGCACCGGCGCGACGAATTTCAACGGGGCGATCGTGGGATCCGGTGACATGAACAAGAACGGCACGGGTATCGTGACGCTCAACAACAACAACACTTCCTGGACCGGTGACGTTAATGTGAACAGCGGCATGGCCGTGGTGACCACCAACGGTGCCCTGGGCACCACGGCAGGCACCACGACGGTTGCGGATGGCGGCACCCTGGCATTCCGCGCCCCGACGGTGAGCGGCTCCGTCAACTACACCACGGCGGAATCCGTCACGATCAGCGGGCAGGGGATCTATCGCGGTCGCGAAGGCCAGGTCGGGGCGATCTACAACGACGGCGGGATCAACAGTTTTGCGGGTAACATCACCCTGGCTGCGGACAGTGGCATTGGCTCGCGTGCCGGGGTGTTGACCTTGAGCGGTGTCGTATCCGACGGGGCGGGCAGCTTTACCCTTACCAAGCGTGGCGAAGGCGTGGTGGAATTGACCAATGGCAGCAACGCCTGGAACGGCGCCACTGTCATCAACGACGGGGTCCTGCGCATCAGCGGAAGTTCCAACGCCCTGGCCGGCGGTTTCTCCACCAACGGATATACCGGCGGCAATTTGCAACTGAACGGGGGCGTGCTGGAAATCGGGGTCAACACCACGTTTAACCGCAGCGTGGGCACGGGTTCGGACCAGGTGCAGTGGACCGGTGATGGGGGCTTTTCGGCTTTCGGCGCCAACCGCACCGTGACGCTTTCGGGCGGCACGATGACCTGGGGCTCGGGCAGTTTTGTGCCGACCAACAATGCGCTATTGCTCAGTTCGGACTACGCCAACGCGATGGTGACCTTCACCAATGCGATCAATTTGGGCGGAGCCTCCCGTGAAGTCCGGGTCGCCAACGGGTCGGCGACCGTGGATGGCACGCTGTCCGGCAATCTGACCGGAACCGGGGGTGGGTTGGTCAAAACCGGAGAAGGCACCCTGAACCTAACCGGCACCAACAGTTACACCGGGGCGACTGAAATCCAGGGCGGCGCCTTGCGGGGAAATATTTCGGGCAGCAGCAATTTGGTGCTCAATGGCGGTGTGCGTGAGCTGACGGGCAACTTCACCGGTAATCTGGGGACTGGTGGCGGCCAGGTGCAGTGGTCCGGTGATGGTGGTTTTTCGGCCTCGGGCAGTAATCGCACCGTGACGCTGAACAACAATGCCACCACGGCTCTGACTTGGGGATCGACCGCCAACTTTATCGGTGACGGGGACACCTTGATCCTTGGATCGCAAAGCGCCAACCGCACCCTGATATTCAACAACACGGTAAATCTGGGTGGGGCCAACCGGACCATCAAGGTGGTTGACGGCAGTGCCACGACCGATGCCCGCATGAACCGCGTGATCAGCAACGGCAGCCTGACGGTGGTCGGCGATGGCAATCTGGCCATGCGGGGCAACAACACGCTGGCGGGCACCGTCACGGTCAAGGGGGCGACCCTGACTTTGGAATCCACGGGAAACCTTAATTCTATCACTGGATTGACGGTGCAAGAGGGCGGCACGTTCTCGATGGACAACACCTTGTCCAGTGACACCACCCGATTGGCCAATAGTGCAGCCGTGTCCTTGGCTGGTGGCACCATCGCCCTGATTGGCCGGAGCAACACCACCAGCACGGAGACTGCCGGGGCCCTGACCCTCAGCAGCGGTGCCAACACCATTAATTCCACCCGGGCCGGCACGGGCAGCACCCGACTGACCTTTGGTTCCCTTACGCGAAATACCGGGGCGACTCTGGACTTTGGGTTGCCCAATACCAGTTCGGATGTGCGTTTCTCCACCGCACCCACCCTGACCAATGGCATCCTCGCCTATGCGACGGTCAACGGCACGGATTTTGCGGCGCATAGTGGCAACAATACCGATGTGGTAGCCTACGCCGGCTACAATACGGGCAGCCAGACTGGCTGGACTTCGACCACCAATGCCGCCCCCACCTCGGATCAGACCCTGACCGCTAACCGGGGCGCGAATTCAATGAAATTGGGCGCGGGCATTGATGTCGATGCCGGGGGTTACACGCTCAATTTGACTTCCGGAGGCTTGTTGGCGATCGGGACCGCCAGCGCGATCACCAACGGCACCCTGACCGCCGGTGGAGCCGGGGCGGGTGAACTTATTGCCAATATTTATGGCACCGGAGGGCTCGATGTCAGCGCGGTCATAGCGAACAATGGAGCCAATGAGGTCAGCCTGACCAAGACGGGTGACGGCACGCTGACCCTGTCGGGCGGCACAGCGAATACCTTCACGGGCGACGTTTATGTGAACGACGGCACCTTGGCGTTGAACAAATCAGCCAATACAACTGCGATCACGGGCGACATTTTTGTCGGAGACGGTCGAGGCACGGACATCCTGCAGCTGAACAATGACGAGCAGATCGCGGATAGCGCGAATGTCACCCTCAAGGGCAGCGAATACGGCGGGGCAACGATCCTGCAATTCAATGGGGCCGGGGGTGAGGGCTTGATCGAGACTTTTGCCAACCTGACCATCGACGGCACGACGATCATTGATTTTGCCGGCGGCAATGTCTGTGATGCGAACTTCCTTTACCTCGATGACCTGCTGATGAGCTCGCCGGACAGCATGCTCTTCATTCGCAATTGGATCGACTACACCGACTTTTTGCTGGTCCGCAACGAGGCCAACCTGGGCACCGTGCTCAATCAGATTCAATTTGAGGGTTACGGTGACGGGGCCTACTGGGCGGAATACGACACGCAGTATTCCCGCATCACCCCGGTCCCGGAGCCCACGACGTAGGGGGCCCTTATGATGTTGGGCGGTCTTGCCGCCTACATCTATCGCCGTCGCAAGGCAGTCAAAGCCATCTGAGCTTCAAACATATTTT
>JAIPJW010000108.1 GCA_021734075.1 Cephaloticoccus sp. | reverse complement strand
GGAGGTCAGGGGGGAATCAATGGGCGGTGTAGAAGTAATCATAGAGTCCCCTCTTGCTGTAACGCGTGATCAACCGGGCGGTGTGCGGACGTCCGTCGAGGCCCCGCCAGTTCGAGATGAGGGTGATTTCCTTCATGTCGGACTTTACATCGGTGATACTGTAATTGCAGGTGATGGCCGTGCGGGCGGAACCGGCCGTATCATCGGTCGTGACCGCAGTGGTGCCGGAACTTTGCAAGGCTTGCAGTTGCGACCAGTTCTTCAGCCGCAATCGCTCCAGCTCGCTTTGCATGAGTTGCGCGGCATAGGAATAGTTGCGGGCCGAGTCCACCGCCAGCAGCCCGCGTTGCAGCGTCGTGATGGCGGTGGTGATGCCGAGCACCAGAATGATCGCAGCCAGCATGACTTCGATCAGACTGAAGCCGGATGATTTTTGGCTTGTATCAACACCGGGCGTGTCGGCGGGATTGATGTTCCGGATGTAAATGGCGGTGGCGTGGGCCCGGCGTTTGACCTGAAGTTTCTCGAAGATGTTGATCAGGTAATTTTTGACCGTGTTTTCACTGAGGGATAACTTGACCCCGACCTGTTTGTTGGTGAGCCCCTTCGCCACATGGGCGAGCACGCGGGTTTCCTGCGGGGACAGACTGCCCAATTCGTCGCTGTTGGCGGGATTGCCATGCCGCACCATCTGCAGCACACGCTCGGCAATATTCGGGGACAGGATGGACTTGCCCGCGGCAACGTCAACGATCCCACGGATCAGGCCAACCGGATCAATCTCCTTCATCAGATAGCCATGGGCACCGGCCGTCACGGCTTCATATACAAAAGCATCACTGGAGTGCGACGTCAGGATCAGGATGCGCATCGACGGGTGGAGTTGCAGAATTTGCCGGCAGGTATCAAAGCAGGCCCCGTCAGGCAGGCGGATATCGAGGAGGACAACATCGGGTTGGAGTTGGGCACAGGCGGTCACGGCCTCGGCATTGCTCCCGGCCTCACCGACCACCGTGATCGGTGGGTCGTCGGATTGGGAGACCACGGCCTTGATGCCATTGCGGACCAGGATGCTGTCCTCCACGATAAGGATGCGGATGGGTTGGTTCATGGCGTTGGATCGGCGGGCAGGGGGAAGACGAGCTTCAATTGGGTGCCTGACCCGGGATGCGTGTTGACGATAATTTCGGCGCCCATATCGCGCGCCCGATGGGTGAGATTCTCCAGGCCGAGTCCACCGCTGTTGCTGCCGCGCTTGAAATTGAATCCCCGCCCGTTGTCCCGGATTTCGTATTCCGCCTTGGCCCCGTTGGCCTGGAAGGTGATGGCGATCGCGGTGGCTTCGCCATGGCGCAGTGCGTTGCTCACGGCTTCCCGGGTGAATTGTAGTATGTTGGCGCGTTGATGAATGCTCAAACAGGCGGCAAGCTCCTCATTGATCGTGCAGGTGGTTTCGATGGAGCGCATGTCGCGCGCGAATTCCAACAGTTTGGCCACCGCTTCCGTGAAGGTCTGTCGCTTGAGGGCTTCCGGTTCCAATCCCGTGATGAAATTGCGCAGGTCCGTGATTGTTTCATTCAGGGCGGCCCGGCTCTGTTCCAACTTGGCCGTGACCTCCTCCTGATCGCGGTGCAAATGGGATTTGATGCAGGCCAGACCCATGCCGGTGGCATAGAGTGACTGGATGACGCCATCGTGCAGATCGCGGCCCAGGCGGATGCGTTCCTCCAAGGCCAGGCGCAGATTGGTTTCACTTTCATGCAAGGCCTTGCGTTGCTCGAACGAAGCGGCCAGCAGATTGGCCACGCCTCCCAGTTCATCCTGGCGTGCGCGCAACGGTGCGATGGGTGCGAGCTCCCCGGAAACCAGGCTTTGTTGGATCCAGTGCAGGGGCCGCAGCACCCAGCGTTGCAGGCTTAGCCCCAAGGCCAAAATCAGCAGCAAACCAAATGAGACCATCAGCAGGGTGGGAGCCGTGGGCGAGTCCGCCTGGAGGAGACTTCCCGGTGAAAGGTCAAAAACGAGCGTCCTTAAATATTGTCCGCGCCAATCGAGAAGATCCGAAGTCAGCTGAAAATTCCCCTCCGGGGGTGCATGGTCCGCGACGTTCTGACGCAAACTGAGTTTGCCGCCCGCCAGTGCCCCCAGATATTCCAGTTGTGAACGGTTCCAGTCGCGCACCAATACGACCCATCCGATCGGAGATTTGATGTCAGGACTCATGACAGTGGCGAAATAGGCCTGGGCCAGCCCTTCTGCGGTGCCGAAATAAAACCAACCCTGGTCTTGGTGCAGCGTGGTGAGGGAAAAGTCCGGGTTGGTGAAAAGATTGGGCTGTCGTGAAGCCAGGGCCCTCTCGGGCTCTGCCGCCACGGTGCCATCACGCCGCAGCACCCAGACCTCGGGCATGGTGGGGTGGAGTGCGAGATCCCGGTTGAGCAATGGCAGGGTTGCCTGGCGACCCTCGAGCACATCCAGGACGGAAGCATCCTCTGCATGGGCCGCGGTAATCTGCAGCCAGGATTTGGCGTCCGTGTTCAGCCAGTGGTTGAGTTGGGCTGATTGCTCGGTCTTGAACGCCTGACGATAGTCTGATTCCTGCTGCAGTTTCAGTTCATACAGCCCGAAGATCACGATACCAAATCCACCCAGGATGCTTCCTAACAGCAGGATAAATCGGAATTGAATCTTCATGCAGGGAGACCGGAGGATAACTTCGACCGGTCCGTAACCATGCCAACATGGCGAGAGGGTATTGGCGTGGCTGGCATTAGGATACGGGAACGATCCAATGTATACTAATGACGGTGATCCCGGTAGGGCCGTTAGAGCCCTATAAACAGGCCTATCAATAGGCCATAACAGGCCTAGTTTGGCTTGTGAGTGGCTTGAACGAACTTGGCCGCAGCTTGCGACCGGCGTTTCACCTTCAGTTTGTCAAAAACGCTGACCAGATAGTTCTTAACCGTGTTTTCACTCAGTTTGAGCTGATCGCCCACTTCCTTGTTCGTCATCCCTTCCGCCACCAATGCGAGCACACGGTTTTCTTGAGGGGAAAGGGCAGCCAGATCACCGGAGGCATTGGGCTGGCCGCCATTGCGGATCATACGGAGCATCCGAGCGGTGACATCGGGGGTGAGCACCGATTTACCCGCGGCGGTGTCACTGATGGCTTTGAGCAGGCCCGTGGGATCAACCTCCTTCATCAAATAACCATGCGCGCCGGCGATGACCGCATTGTAAATCAGTTCGTCGTTGGTGAAGGAAGTGAGGATCAAAACCCGGGTTTGGGGGCAGATACGCAGCAATTCCGGAGTTGCGTCCAAGCCGGAACCGTCGGGAAGACGGATATCGAGCAGGATCACATCGGGTTGCAGTAACTTGGCCTGAGCCAGGGCCGTTTGCACCGAATCCGCTTCCCCCACGATTTCCATCTGACCTTGCCCCTCCGCCATGATCACCGAGCGCACGCCCTGGCGCACCAAGGAACTGTCATCGACCAGCAGGATTTTGATAAGGGTGGTGGAAGTTGTCATGCGTTGGAATCCGCGGGGATTTCGAATCGGATGGTGGCACCCTGCCCGATCCGGCTGATTATGTCCAGTTTGCCGTGCATGGCTTCCGCTCGTTCGGAAAAATTATCCAGCCCGCGACCGGATGTGGGAAGATTCGCGGGATCAAACCCGCATCCATTGTCGGTGATCTCTAGCAGGATAACGTTGGGGCGATGACTCAGGGCCACGTGCAGGGTGGTGCAGCTACTGTGCCGGAATGCGTTGCTGGCCGCTTCGCGCACGATCTGCAGGAACTGGGCCCGAGTATCGAGGGACAACAGCTCGTCCACCTGCTCATCGATCGCCGTGGTGCATTCGATTTCCGCCCCACCTTTCATGAAATCCAGCAAGACCTGCACCGCCTTGGCAAAGCTTGGGGGGTCCATGGATTCCGGTTCCAACCCGGTGATAAAATTCCGCACATCACGGATGGTGGCATTCAATTCGCGACGGGTCTGATCAATCAACTGTTCCGCTTCAGCAGGGTTTTGTCGCATCGTGGCCTGGATACCGGCCAGGCTCATGCCCGAGGCATACAGGGTTTGGATCACGCCGTCGTGCAAATCCCGACCCAGTCGGGCCCGTTCGTCCAATGCTTCCCGCAAGTCCACGCGGTTTTGAAAGGCGGTCTTCACCAGATTTGCCACCCGTCCCATTTCCGACTTTTCCCGCAACAAATGTTCGAGCGGTCCCGTGTCTGACAAGGTCAGACTTTTACTGATAAGCTTGAGCGGCTGAAGCACCCAGAGCTGGGCAAAAAACATACTGGTCCCAATGGCCAGCACGCCGTAGATCAGGAAGATCATCGCTTCCCAACGGTCACTTTCCGACACCTGCTGCAGCTCGGGGGAGATATAGAAGACGTCCAGTATGCGCACCGGCTGGCCCCTCATATCTTTCAGCTCACGCATCAGGTGAAAGGTGGAGGCCCCCGCTTGATCGGGGAAATCCGGCTCATCCCCGGGGGCGTGGAGATTGATCTGGCAGCCGAGTAACTTCGCAAATTTGTCCAAAAAGGACCTGTTCCAAGCCCGTCCGATAATCAGGTAACCATGGGCCGGTGCGGTCTCGGT
Source organism: Cephaloticoccus sp. (assembly GCA_021734075.1). Taxonomy (GTDB): domain Bacteria; phylum Verrucomicrobiota; class Verrucomicrobiia; order Opitutales; family Opitutaceae; genus Cephaloticoccus. The sequence continues at coordinate 7,622 of JAIPJW010000108.1, read as the reverse complement.
CCAACCCTCTGAAGTCACGATGGGCCCCCCCCACAGTTCGTAGACTTCATCGTTTGCCTCGTAAAAGTAATGGATTTCCCCGGACCGCTCTAATTGAGCCACTAGTGAGGCTGGATCGGGCAACCGGGGAACTTGATGGTCCGGGGCCCCTTCCGGGTCCACCCGGGTGATCAACTCCCCATTGGGTTTGAGCACCCAGATCACCTGGGCCTGATAGTTTTCCAAAGCGGGTTGCAGGTTGATCTTGACCCAGGCTGGGTCGGCCGGTCCGGCCTCCACGAAATCAACCATTTCCGTCCATTGGGCATATTCGGCCACAAATTGCTCCAAAGGTTCCCCCAGCAGGACGTTGATCCGGTCAAGCAATTCCGAGCGCTGCGACCGAACTTTCTCCAGGATCAAACGGGTTTCACGCTCTTCATAGTGGTGGAGGACAAACAGGCCCAGACCCAGACCGGCACACAGTATGCCCAGCAAAATGGTAAAACGAATTTTCAAGGTCATGGGAGGAGCAACGGTAGACACCTAAGGGCGATCAGGACGTGCGCAAACGGTTAAATGCGCGGGTCCGGATTGGAAAATACCATTGACTCACAGGCCGGGGTTTGAGTCTTTGACCGACCTTTAACTCTATCTGACCATGGCCAACACCAAATCCGCCATCAAAGCTGCACGCAAAACCGTGCGCTTTACCGCCCGTAACAAGACGACCAAGACTCGCCTGAAGACTTTGCACAAGAAGTTGGATGGCGCCGTCAAGGCCGGCGATGCCGCCACTGTAAAAGCAGCGGCTTCGTCCTATATCTCCGCCATGGACAAAGCGGTGAAATCCGGCGTGGTGCACAAGAACGCCGCCAATCGCGCCAAGGCCCATGCGGCCAAGCATCTGGCAACCAAGTAATTCGCCTCCCGCCCTTTGGTTTTAACCCGCACTTTCATTGGTGCGGGTTTTTCTTTTTGCGGCGGTGACCACAGTTGGCATGTGTAGTCGCCGTGGCTTCCCGGATTGCATTACACCTGGCACGACAGACTGACCTGGCTTGGCGTCAGGTCGTCCGTCCGTGGCTCGAGGCAGGCCGAGGGGGTTTGGAGCGCAGTTTGGTGATTGTGCCCACCCGCGGCCAGTCGCACCTGATCAAGCAACGCTGCATGAGTGAAGGCTTGCCCCTGTTGGGGGTGGAGTTTCTCACCCCCGGGCTGGCCCGCAAAAAATGGATCACACTGACCGAGGACACCCAATCCGCACTGGGTCGCGAATTTTTACTCCTGGGTTTGCGCAGCTGCATCAGCCGGAATCTCACGGCCTTGCCGAAAGGTGATCCCGCACGAGGATTTTGGCGCAGTCTCCAAAGTGATCCGGAACGGGCCTTGGACGATTTTGATGCGTTGCTCAAGGCGGGCTGGCGCGCCCGGGATTTTCCGCGACCCGAATTGGCGGCGATATTTTTGGAACTGACCACATGGGTGGAATCATCCGGATGCATGCTGGCCCCGGTGCAGAGTGAGCTGGCCGCGTTGCAACCCTTGACCCCAACGGCGCCCAGAGTGGGCGGGAGATTGCTGGTGGTGGGATTGACCGCGGAATCCTGGGGCGAATTTTTCAACGTGGTGGCACTCATCCGACGGATGGATGCAGTCACCGTGGTGTTGCCTGAACCGGCCTTCCGGGGGCGCGGGGCGCTGGATGAGAAATGGATTGAGTTGTGGCAATCGTTGCTGGGGGTCGAGCCGGAACTGGCCGAAGAAGGCGAGCTTGGACCCAGCTGCGCCGCCGTAGGGGCGTTGTGGACACACGAGGACGGATCCGCAGCGAAATCCATGGTGATCGTGGGCCGGACGCGGACGGATGAGATGGCCTTGGTCGCGCATAAGATACGCGAATTGCTGGCAGCGGGAGCGGGCAATATCGGGGTGATCTTTCCCCGGGCAGATGCGGCCCATTTGCGGCTGACGCGGTTGCTGACGACGGCGGATGTGCCTTTCGCCGATTTGCTGGAGTCAGCCGGACCACCGCCGGTTGATGTGCAGGTGCAGCGTGCCTTGGTGACATTTTATGCCCGTGGGGCGCGGTTGGATGAATTACTGCTGCTCTGGCCCCGGCTACGGGCGATCGGCGCGGTCACGCAAAGCACTGCGGCGGCACGTGACGTGTGTGAACGACTCTTCGATGAAACCCAGAGTCATGCCCTCGCCAACAATCTGGGACGATTGCAGCAACAGAGCCGGCCCGCCGGGCAGGAAGTGGCGCGAATAGCCGCGATCATTTTGCCCGCATGGCCGGCGGAACTCACCCTGAGTGAAGCTCGGGAACGCTTCGAGCACACCTGTGAGCAACTCGATCTTGAATTGACGGCGAACTGGATCGCCTTGCGCACCTTTGCAGACCGGACGCAGGAAAAATTTCCCGTGGCAGTGGTATTGGAGACCTTGGCGGCGTTCTTGCCTGAAAAGAGTGCGGTGCCTGCAGCGCCGGGACGGGGAGTCTTCGCGCGGGTGACATTGACCTCGAGGCGACGGGCCGAAGGATTGACCTGGTCGCATTTGCTGCTGGTGGAAAGCAACGCCGGAGTTTGGCCGGAACGGCGGGAACCGAGCTGCTGGTTGACGGATGAAGCGCGCACGGATTTGAACCGCCGGGGCCGCTTCTCGTTGGGAATTTTCACGGTGGAGGATCGGGCCGGGCTGGAACGGCAGGGTTTTGCGAGTCTGGCGGCGGACACGCAGGAACGGGTGATTTTTTCCGCCTCATTATTTGATGAAGCAGAACCGGAATTGCAACTGGCGCCGAATTCATGGCTTGAACGGGTGTTGTGGTCCCAAGGCAAAGCGCAGGAGCCCGGTGGCTTGGAACAGGCCTTTGCGAACCTGGCTCAGACCACGGAGGCGCCATCGGGAGGCACGCCGCAGAGCGAGTGGCTGAAGATTTGGCATGGTCGTCGTGACGCCGGACGACCGTTTGATGAGTGGTTCTTCGCCGCGGACCCGGCCAAGATCAAACCGGATCACCTATCAGCACGGCTGATCGAAAGCGGGGTGCAGGATCCGGTGGAGTTGTGGTTTTCCGCGGTGTTGGGGATCAAACGGGTGGCCTGGGAGCCGCTGGTGCGCATCAAACCCAAGATCATGGGCCAGCTCGTGCACGGCCTGCTGGCGGCGGCGTTGCGGTCCACGGAAGTTTCACCGACGGGTTTTGGTCCGATGCCTTCCCCCGAGACGGCGGAAAAAATCTTGCAGCAAAAACTGGCCCAATTGCGGGAGCAATGGCCGCGGGATTTTTACTGGGATTCCTTTCATGCGGAATTGGCCGCAATGGCCCGGGAGTTGTTGGCGCAGGCGTTGGGCTGCGGGGCGGGAGATTACGTGGCCACCGAATTGCGGTTGCCGTCGGAGGCAGTATTGCAGCTCGGCGATATGACTTTGCCGGTCACCGGGCGGATGGATCTGGTGCGGGCAGATCGGCCACAATGGCAGGATGCAAACATCGAGATTGTTGATTTCAAGACCGGGGGTGACGCGAAACTGTCAGCCGAACGGATGGGGCGCAATGCAGCCGGCCTGCAGCTTGGCATCTACCTGGCGGCGGCGCAGTCCTTGAAAATTGCGGGGGGCCAGGTGTGGATGCTGAAACCCCGGGCGGATGGGGCCACGCCGCTCGAGTTGGTGGATTTACCGGTGGCCTTGGGCCAGCTGGAACGATTGCAGAGGATGCTGACGGACGGAATTTACGGTGCCCTCACCCCTGATCGTTCCAATTACGGCCCGGGCGGGTTGGTGTGGCCCTTGGCGTGTCCGCCGGTGGCGCAGAAAGTATTGGCCAGGAAATATTGCGCGACCTTTGGCGGGGTGGAGACGGAGGAGGCGAGCGATGAGTGAATCGTTGTTGGTGGATCACGCCCAGCGTGAACGCTTCCGTCTGGAATGGGACCGTAATTTTGCGGTGAGTGCCAATGCCGGCTCAGGCAAGACCACGGCGATATCCGAACGACTGGCCGCGCTTGCCCTGCGGACAGACGGGGGCGATTTGCTGCGGAAAACCGCGGTGGTGACCTTCACGAAAAAAGCCGCCAATCAGATCGGACAGCGTGCCCGGGGAGTCCTGATGCAACAATTGGTCGTGGCGGGCCGCAGTGACTTGACCCCGCTTGATCAGCTGGAACGGACTTTCTTTGGCACGATTCACAGCTTCTGCCTCAAGCTGGCCCAGACCTATGGCCAGGACCTGGGCGTGAACCTCAACCCCACGGTTCTCACGGAAGAAGAAGAGGCGGCATTTTGGGAGGAGTTTCTCGAGGAAGATGCCATGAACTTCACCACGGTTCCGGCTGACGCGATGGCGGCATTTTTGCGGCATGTGCCCCTGACCTCAGTTTTTGATCTGGCACGCGAAATGGACGCTGCCACCGCCCGGCGTTTCCGCGCAAAAATGCCGGGATTGCCCGCCGGCCCGGACGAAGGAGTCCTGGCGGAAATACTGGCGGTGCAGCCCAAGCAAAAGCGTTCGCTCGCCGCCGTGCAGGCCAACCAACAACTCGCACAGGAATGGTGCCGGCGTTACCGCGCGGAAGAACTGTTTTTACCTCTGCCCCAACCCCAGGGCACGGCCGCAGGCATCGCCGAGTTATTTGCCAGAATGATGGCACCACTAAAGTCGTGGCTCGCTGCGGTGGCGGCTGTGCTCGCCGCCGAACTTGCGGAACGTTTCCGGGCATGGCGCGACGACCGTGGGGTGCAAACTTATGCCGACCAGATTGATGCCGCCCTGGATGTTTTGCGGGAGCCGGCCACCCTCGATCGCATCCGTCAGGAGGGCTGGCGGATCATTTTGGATGAAGCTCAGGACACCGACCCCCAACAGTTTGCGGTTTTGGTGGAGGTCGCTCGCCCCCCCGGGGCGGAATTCGGCACTTGGCCGGGACCGGGGTTGGGCCCACGAACCGGACATTTTTGCATGGTGGGTGACGGTCAACAATCGATCTATGGCAGCCGCGCAGATGTCACGAATTTCATGCGTCATTTGGATGCATTTGCCCAAGGCGATGGCGGGGAATTGTTGAAGTTTCAGGTCACGTTCAGGGCGTCCAGGACTTCCATTGCTTTGCTCAATGCCACGCTGCCGAAGACGTTTGGAACCGACCGAATTTTCAACCTGGGATTGCCGCCGGCGGAAGGGGCTCCCGCCCCGCGGCTACAGGTGCCTTACGAGCCGCTCGTGGCGGGGCCCAAAAATGTTGCCGGCCTGGTTGGCCGCATACCCCTGATCCTACCCGAGCCACCCCCCCAGGGGGTCGAAGCCTGGTTGGCCGAGGAAGTGCGACAAATTGCGGCTTATTTATCCGCACACGGACCCGCAGGGGTCGGCGCTGGAAATTGGGGCGACATCTGCCTGCTCGCACCCCGCAATGACTGGTTGCTCACCGCGCGCAAGGAATTGGAAGCAGCCGGTCTCAAGGTCGCCCTGCAAATGCGCAAAAACCGCAATGGCGACATACCGGTCTATGCCTGGATGACCGGATTACTGGCGGCGGTGTGCGATCCGGAAAACACCTATGAATGGGTGGGGGTTTTGCGAGAGGTGTTTGTCGTCAGTGATGCGCTGATAGCGACGGAACTCCGGAGCAAAGGTTGTTTTAACTGGGAGGAACCTGAGGATCACCCCGAGCCCTTGCGCAATGCGTTGGTCCAGTTGCGGCCGTTTGTGCTGCAAGCCAACGACGAGGGGGTGGCCTTGGAGAAATTTACCTCGGAGCTGACGACAGCCTGTCAACTGCGTTTGAAAGCGTGCGCCATAGATCCGAATGGCGGCATGGAGGCGGAGTTGGATCGTTTATTGGCGCAGGCCGCGACACTGGGGTTGAATGGAGCGGGACCACGGGATTGGTTGAGTGCTTTGCTCGCGGAATTGGAAGCCGGCCGACCGGCCGGAAAACCGGCGGCAGATGCACTGAACCTGCTCACCGCATATTCCGCCAAGGGTCTGGAATGGCCCGTGGTGATCCCGATCGGGCTCTGGCGGGCCTGCGAAAAAGCCCCGGAGCAGGGTTTGCGGGTAGTGCGCGACCAGACATTCGGCCCCCGGGTGTATTTTGACAATGACAGCCTTCCCGCGGAAGCCAAGGAAGCGAGAGAACGTGAACGGCTGCGTGAACTCGTGCGATTGCTTTACGTCACGCTCACGCGTCCCCGTGAAGCCTTGGTGTTGCCGTGGGGGGAAGGATTTGGCGGGAAATCGAGGGGTGAAAGTTTTGCGAGTCTTTGGGGCACCCACCTCAATGAACTGGGCGTGCTGGAGCCGGCTGAAATTGCGTTCGACCCTATGCAGGACGACGGGCACGGAAAGGTAGTTCGGGAATTGAAGACTGAAGAAATCGGCCAGTCGGATCTGCCGCCATTACCCTTGCGGATTTTACCTCACCAGTTGGCTCAGCATAAGGATTTGCCGCGCGGACTGAGGCACGAGTCAGGGGCGGAAGAATCGGTCCCGGTCAAACCGGGAATGGATCCGGTGGACTACGGGCTGTGGTGGCATGACACCATGGAATTCATGCCTTGGGCCGGTGCCGCCGCCGCCATCGACGCTCACGGTCGACACGCGTTGGCCCAGGCGACCCGACAGGGATTCCCGGAGCGAGGTGAGCTTGAATGGGAATTGTTGAAACAGAGTTCCGCGTGGATGGAACTGCACAACCCACGTTGGGTATGCTCGGCTGAACTCAGTGTATTCGCTCCGTTGACCCCCGCCGAATGGATTGATGGGGTGATGGATTTGGTGCTGCACGATCCGGTCGCCCGCTTGGTCTGGGTCGTGGATTGGAAAACGAACCGTAAGATTCCGGGCGAAACCGATCGGGACCATCTTTTGCGGCTAAAGGTCGAATATGCTCCTCAGTTGAATGCCTATGGACGGTGCCTGCAGATCCTGTTTCCGGACTGTCGGGTGCAGAAATGGATTTATGCGAGCGTGACCGCAAATTGGACTGAGGTGACAGAACAATAATTTTCGGGCTTTACAGGGCCCCTGCAGAGCCGCATTTCTCATAATTCAAATTTTTAACCATGGGTAATCTCAAAAAGAAACGTCGTCTGAAGATGTCAAAGCACAAGCGCAGCAAGCGCTTGAAAGCCAACCGACATAAGAAGCGCGCGTGGTAAATTCGGCGGTGCAGGGGTGTCCCCGCAGCCGATCAATCACTTGCACAAACCCGCCGGCTTCCGGCGGGTTTTTTGTCGTTTTTGGACCGGTTCTATAAAGAAAAGGTAAATGGCCGCAGGCTAGGACTTAAGGCGAGCTTTTGACTTGTAATGCCCCGACTGCTTTGCGAGTTTCTGGGCTCCACCAACAAACTTCGCGGTAAGTCGATCCCCGATCGGTTCGCCGCTAATGACGTCAGCCGCTAACGCCTTAACCTCCAGAACCACCAGCTAGCGTATGCTATTTTCTGCCAAGTCAAAAGGGTTCTTCGTAGATAAAGGCACCCACACGGTCTTTCTGGCCCGCACGTCCTCGCTGGAAGCTCCTTTAGGGAAGCGCTGAACAAAGCGTGATTTGAGGATTTTGGGATAATCGAGCCAACGTCACGGCCTCAACATCGATGGGATGATGCGCGGGGGTCGCGTTCATCCGC
>JAIPJW010000004.1 GCA_021734075.1 Cephaloticoccus sp. | reverse complement strand
CGAGCTGGGCGCTGCCGATGCGTTGCTCGGGGTAGGGGTGGGCGTGCGCAAGGCACGCCCCTACCGGGGGTGCAGAGGGGGGGTGCAGAGCGTGTTGCTGTCTTTTCGTCCTTTTGCCTGCCAGTCGTAGGCTGGCCCATCGCGGTAATCCGTGGTTTACTCCGTCCATGGACTGTAGACCCAACTGCGGGGCGTGCTGCATCGCGCCCAGTATCAGCTCGCCGATTCCGGGCATGCCTCACGGCAAGCCGGCGGGCATCCCGTGTGTGCAACTCCTGCCTGACCTGCGCTGCGCCTTGTTCGGAAAGCCGGAAAGACCGGCGGTGTGCTCCAGTCTGCGACCGACACAGGAGATGTGCGGGGCGAACCGCGAGGCGGCGCTCGCGCACTTGACCGGCTTGGAGTTGGCGACGCGTCCGTCCTTGTGACCCCTGCATATCAGCCTGATGGGTGGGCTGCGCACTCTGCGCGAAATTTTTATAAAATTGGCCCGTGATGGAAATCCGCGCGCGGGAGCGACCGGACCACCAACAATCCTCATTATTCCAACGATCGAAGATTTGCGGTTTCCGCACCGAGGTTGCCGGGATTGACCCGGAGCGCGACGGTTCTTGTGGGGCACCTTCATGGTGGCTTCCATCGGCTCGATCTGGTCGACCTTTGCCTGCGAACACGCCGTGTGGCTTGATTTAGCTTCCATTGCCCTTAGCTTCGTTGACGCTGCCACCATGGAGTTAAACCGCGACGCCATCCGCCGCTATGCGCGGCACATCATGTTGCCCGAGCTCGGACTTGAGGGGCAAAAGAAGCTTTGTGGTTCGAGTGTGCTGTGCATTGGCGCCGGCGGCCTGGGCTCGCCCATCGCCATGTATCTCGCCGCGGCGGGCATCGGGCGCATCGGTATCGTGGATTTCGACCGGGTGGACGAGAGCAATCTCCAGCGGCAGTTGCTCCACGGCACCGGAGACGTCGGCCGGCCGAAAACCGATTCCGCCCGCGACGCGATTCACCGGCTCAACCCTCATGTCGAGGTCGTGTTGCATTCCGAACGGCTTACCAGCGCCAACGCACTCAATCACATCCGGCCCTACGACATTGTGGTGGACGGAACGGACAATTTTCCGACGCGTTATCTCACGAACGACGCCTGCGTGCTGCTGCGGAAGCCGAATGTGTATGGTTCGATTTTCCGGTTCGAGGGTCAGGCCAGTGTGTTTGCCCCGCATCTGGGCGGACCGTGTTATCGTTGTCTGTATCCGGAGCCGCCGCCGGCGGGTGCGGTGCCAAGTTGCGACGAGGGAGGGGTGCTCGGGGTCTTGCCGGGGGTCATCGGGACCATCCAGTCCACCGAGATTCTGAAACTGGCCGCCGGCATCGGCACTCCCTTGATCGGGCGGATGCTGGTGTATGACGCGCTGGAGATGAGTTTTCGTGAACTCCGGTTGCGCCGCGACCCGCAATGTCCCGTGTGCGGCGAGCATCCGACCATTACGGCACTGATCGATTATGACCAGTTCTGCGGCGCGACGCCGGCCGAACAGCCCCCCCACTTGCATCCCGACGAGGTGTCCGTGCACGACATGAAACGCGCACTCGGCGATGGCACGCTGGACATCGGGGTGGTGGACATTCGCGAGTCGGGCGAATACGCTGCGGCCCACGTCCCGGGGGTGATGTTCCTGCCAATGAGCGAAATCCGGGCGCGGATCGGGGAACTCGATCCGGACGAGACCTACTATCTCCATTGCCGCTCGGGTGACCGCTCGATGCGGCTCGTGCAGTTCCTCAAGGAGAATGGGTTCAAGAATGTGAAAAGTGTGGCGGGCGGCATTCATGCCTGGGCGGATGCATTCGATCCGGAGATGCCGAAGATATAACAGCCGCGCTCATGTCGGTCCGGGATAATCTTTGTGAGACCGCTATGTGCCACCCATCCGAAGTGGCCGCAAAGAGGCACAAGAAGGCGCAAGAATTCCAAGTCCCTTTTAGTCCATCCTAGTCTTTGCAATTTGTGCCATCGGTGCAGAGGACCGATTGATCACCCTCCGGCGATGGCGCCAATGATGAGGAACGGCTCAACCCCGCTGGTGACCGCGTCGGGCAGTTTAAAGTCAGGCGGCTCCAACGACAGGTCTTCCTTGCAGGCAAAATATCGCACAAAGGGGCGGCGCTTCAGAGTGACATGATCGCGAATGGTGCCACGCAACATCGGATACACCGCCTCCAGCGCATCCAGCACCGAACCGAGGGTGACCGGATCAACCACCTCAAGCCGCACTTCGCCGGTGAGGTTGGCGAGCGTGCGCAGATGGAAGGGCAGGACGACACGAATGATCATGATTACGAGAAGCCAAATCGGCAATGGATACTCCGCCACCGGCGCATTTCAGAATTGCCTCTTCATGGCAGCGTTTGCACTTCCACCGAGTATACCGGTGGCAGATCGCGGGCGATGGCATTCCAGGAATCTCCGCCATCCGCCGAGCAATAGACCTGGCCACCGGTGGTGCCGAAATACACGCCGCAACTGTCCAGGGTGTCCACCGCCATTGCGTCGCGCAGCACGTTGACATAGCAATCCTGCTGGGGCAGGCCCTTCACGAGGGGTTCCCATTCATTGCCGCCGGTCCGGCTGCGATAGACCCGCAATTTTCCCTCGGGCGGGTAGTGCAGTGAATCGCTCGTGATTGGCACGACGTAAATCGTCTCCGGCTCGTGCGCGTGAACGTCAATCGGAAAGCCGAAATCCGATGGCAGGTTTCCGCTCACGTCGGTCCATTGCTCACCGGCGTTGTCCGAGCGAAGCACATCCCAGTGCTTCTGCATGAACAAGACGTCCGGACGTGAGGGATGCAGGGCCATCCGGTGCACACAATGACCCACATCCGCGTCGGGATCCGGCAGTTCGTAATTGGATTTCAGACCGTGGTTGATGGCCTTCCAGGAGAGGCCGCCGTCATCGGTGCGGAACGCGCCCGCCGCCGAGATGGCGGTGTAAATGCGATTCGGATTCTTCGGGTCCAGGAGGATCGTGTGTGCGGCCATGCCACCCGCGCCGGGCTGCCAAAGGTGGCCCTTGGCGCTGCGCAAACCGGCAAGCTCCCGCCACGATTTGCCCCCGTCTATGCTCTTGAAAATCGCCGCGTCTTCCGCGCCGGCGTAAACCGTGTCCGGATCGTTCAAGGCGGGCTCAAGGTGCCAGATGCGCTTGAACTCCCAGGGATGTTGGGTGCCGTCATACCACTTGTGCGTGCCGACATCGCCTTCGTAAACAAACCGATTGCTCTGTCCGGCGGGTGAACCGGCTGGATCGGGCTGTTTTTCGCCCCCAGGCTGAGTCCAGGTTTTGCCGCCATCATCCGACCGCTGGATGACCTGGCCAAACCAGCCGCTGGATTGCGAGGCGTAGATGCGGTTGGGGTCCGTGGGCGAACCCTTGAGATGATAAATCTCCCAACCGGCAAAGTGCGGGCCGCTGATGGTCCAGTGCTGGCGCATGCCATCTGCCGTGAAAATAAAAGCACCCTTTTTTGTGCCTACGAGGACTCGGATCGCGCTCATGGTATTCCTTGGTTTCGATTGTTCGGACCGTCCGTGAAATTTGGTTTGAACCTGATGATCTTGGGTCTGCCTGTTGGTAACCTGGCGCCGCCATTTCGATGCCCGCCCCGCCGGGTCAGTGCTCGCCGGTGAGGTCGCCGGGTTTGAGCAAGGGAGCAAAGAGGGCCTTGTTGGACGACTTCATGTAGGCTTCCTTCGCCGCAACGGTGCCGGCTTTGACGGCATTCATCAGGCTGTTGTCCATGGTGATCATGCCGTCGGTCAGGCCACTTTCGATGATGGCACGAATATTGGCGATCTGCCCGCTGCGGATGACATTGGGCAGGGCTTCGTGGGTGAGGAGGATCTCGTGCACGGCGCAGCGGCCCTTGGGTTCCTTCTTGCAAAGGAGCTGGGCGACGACGCCGGCGAGACTGCTGGCGAGCATGACCCGCACCTGGTTCTGCTCGTCCGCCGGGAAGGTGTTGATGATGCGGTCGACGGTCTTGGGCGCATTGTTGGTGTGCAACGTGCCGAAGACCAACATGCCCATGGAGGCGCAACCCAGAGCCAGCTTGATTGTCTCCATTTCGCGCATCTCGCCCAGCAGGAGAATGTCGGGATCGTGGCGCATGGCGCCCTTGAGCGCGGCGGCAAAGGACTCGGTGTGTTCGCCGACCTCGCGGTGAACGATGACCGATTTCTTGACCGGATGCACAAACTCAATCGGATCCTCGATGGTGATGATGTGCTTGCAGAGGTTTTCGTTGATGTAGTCGATCATCGCCGCGAGCGTGGTCGACTTGCCGCTGCCGGTGGGGCCGGTCACCACCACTAGGCCCTCGTTGAGGTGGCAGAGCTTTTTCAGTGCCTCGGGCAGATTGAGCTGCTCGAAGGACAGGATCTTGGCGGGAATCTGCCGCAAGACGGCGGCCTGGCCCCAGTGGTTGTAGAGGTAGTTGGCGCGGAAACGGGCCACGCCGGGAATTTCGTGGGCGAGGTCGAGATCCTTGGTTTCCAGGAATTCGTTCCAGCGTCGCTCGGGACAGATTTCCTTGAGCAGCGATTCCATGGTCTTGCTGTCCACCAGCTCATCGGTCAGGGGCACGAGGGTGCCGGAGGTCCGGATTTTGGGGGGCAGCCCGACGGTCAGGTGCAGATCGGAGCCGCCCTTGTCGAGCATGGCGGTGAGGAGGGTATCAATGGCAGCCATGGTTACTTGATTTTGGCCCGTAAGATGCGGTTGCCGATGTTGGCGTGGGCGACCTCGGCCTCAATCTTGCCTTCATTGTAGAGTTGGAAGACGACGTTATCCATGAGGCACATGCCCTCCTTGACGCCGGTTTCCATCGTGTTGCGCAGGCCGGTGCTCTTGCCTTCCTTGATGAGGTTTTGGATGGCGGTGTTGCTGATGAGGATTTCGCAGGCCAGCACGAGACTGCCATCGGGGGAGGGCAGGAGGCGCTGGCAGATCACGCCCTTCAAGCTTTCGGCCACGCTGGCCCGGATCTGCGTCTGCTGGGCCGGGGGAAAGACATCGAGCAGCCGGTTGAGCGTGGTGGCGGCGTCGCTGGTGTGCATGGTCCCGATGACCAGGTGTCCGGTTTCGGAGGCACTGATCGCCATCTCGATGGTTTCCAGGTCGCGGAGCTCGCCAATCACAATGATGTCGGGGTCCTCACGCAGGGCACCCTTGAGGGCGGTGGCAAACGATTTGGTGTGCGGGCCGACTTCGCGCTGGGAGACATTGCACCCCTTGGCCGACTGCACGACCTCAATGGGGTCCTCGACCGTGATGATGTGATCCTTGCGGGTCTCGTTGAGATAGGCGACCATGGAGGCCAGCGTGGTGGTCTTGCCCGAACCCACCGGGCCGGTGATGAGAATCAGCCCGTTGTGATAGGAGAGCATTTTCTCCAACGTCTCCAGGCGCGAGGCATAACCGAGTTCGGAAAGCGTGCGCGCCTTTTCCGGCACCATGCGGTAGGACCCGGCCGCGCCGTTCTTGTGGAACATCAGGTTGACACGATACCGGTCGGTGGCGCTCAGGGCCAGGGCGTAGTCGTAGTCTTTGCGTTGCAGAAAAATTTTCTTCGAGCCCTCGGAAAGCAGGGCGGTATTGAGGCGCAGGGAATCCTCGGACGTGATCACGTATTCGCTGAGGAATCTGAAGCTGCGGTTTTTCCGGATGAAGGGCCGGGCGCCGGTGGAAATGTGCAGGTCGCTGGCCCCGTAGGCGGCACAGCCTTTAAGCAGGTTGCGGAACGCCTCAGCCAAAGCATCACCGTCGAGACCGGCGACATCATCGAAGGGAAATTGCGGCATGGCCGCAAAGGGGGCCGTGGAACTACGCGGTGCTTCGTCGGCCTCGGGATCGCCGTCGGGTTCTTCCTCGTCAAACGGATCGCCGGCCGGGGGACCATTGGCCGCTTTCTGCATGGCGAGACCGGCGAGTTTTTCGAGGGTCGCAAGGTCCTCGACGATGCTCTCATCAATGAGTTTTTGGGCAAAATCCATCAACTCAGCCGATTCACCCACGGCGTCACGCACGGCCACCGCTTGTGCGCGCGTGAACAGGTTTTGATCAATGCCAAATTGGGCGAGCCAGAGTATCTCCGAATTCATGGGGCCCGGACAAAATCGGCCAACCGCGCGCGCAAGTCGAGTCGGGAAATGCTTTGTTGCGCACCGGGCTTGCGGGGGTGGCGCGGGCGGCTATCTATACAGCCCATGGCCCAAACCGGCGACACACCCAAAATCATTTTCTCCATGATCCGCGTCTCGAAAAAAATCGAGCGCAAGGAAATCCTCCGCGACATTTCACTGTCGTTTTACTACGGGGCCAAGATCGGCGTGCTGGGGCTCAATGGCTCCGGCAAGTCATCCCTCATGCGTATTCTCGCCGGCCGGGACAAGGAGTTCGACGGCGAGATCGCCTTTGAACCCGGCTACAATGTGGGACTGCTCGAGCAGGAGCCACACCTGACCCCCGGGGCCACGGTGCGCGCTTGTGTGGAGGAGGGCGTAAAACGGCTGACCGATCTGACGGCCGCCTATGATGCCACCTGGGATGAATTGTCGGCGACGGACGATGACGCGGAAAAGGATGCCATCATGACGCGCCAGGGTGAACTGCAGGAGAAGATCGATGCGCTGGGCGCCTGGGATGTCGCCCCCATGGTGGAGCAGGCGATGGATGCGCTCCGCTGTCCGCCGCCGGATGCGATCGTGGAAAATCTATCCGGTGGTGAGCGTCGACGGGTGGCCCTCGCCCGCCTGCTCCTGCAGAAACCGGCCATTCTCCTGCTCGACGAGCCGACGAACCATTTGGATGCCGATAGCGTGAACTGGCTGGAGCAGCATCTGGCGCGTTACGAGGGCACGGTGATCGCGGTGACGCACGACCGCTACTTTTTGGACAATGTCGCGGGTTGGATTCTCGAACTCGACCGCGGGCACGGGATTCCGTGGAAGGGTAATTATTCAGAGTGGCTGGAACAGAAACAAAAGCGCTTCGCCATCGAGCAACGCACCGAGGACCGCCGCCAGAAGGCCATGGCCCGTGAGTTGGAGTGGATCCGTTCGTCAGCCAAGGCGCGGCAATCGAAGGGCCAGGCCCGCATCAATGCCTATGAGCAGATGCTCAAACAGGATGTCGCGGAGCAGGAAAAGAAGTTCGAGATCATCATTCCCCCCGGGCCGCGGCTCGGCAACCTGGTGGTGGAAGCGATCGGTGTGAGCAAGGGTTACGGCGAGAAACTGCTGTTTGAGAACCTGGCCTTCAAGCTGCCGCCCGGCGGCATCGTGGGCATCATCGGGCCCAACGGCGCGGGCAAGACCACGCTGTTCAAGTTGATCACGAATTTGGAGAAACCGGATGCCGGTTCGTTCAAGGTGGGCGAGACGGTCAAGCTGGCTTATGTCGAGCAGTCGCGCGATTCACTGGAGGACAACAAGACCATCTGGGAGGTGATCAGCGGGGGGCAGGAAATGATGCCGTTGGGCACGCGCACGGTGAACAGCCGCGCCTATTGCGCCCAATTTGGCTTTGTCGGGGCCGACCAGCAAAAAAAGGTCGGGGTGCTATCGGGTGGCGAGCGCAACCGGGTGTTGCTGGCCCGTGTGCTCAAGAGTGGCGCAAACCTGATCCTACTCGATGAGCCGACCAACGACCTTGACGTAAATTCCATCCGCGCCCTGGAGGAGGGGCTCGAGAACTTTGCCGGCTGCGGCGTCATCATTTCCCACGACCGCTGGTTTCTCGACCGCGTGGCGACCCACATCATGGCCTTTGAAGGCGACAGTCAGGTCTATGTCTTTGCCGGCAATTATTCGGCCTACCTGGAGGATTTCAAAAAGCGCAAGGGCAAGGATGCCGACCAGCCGCACCGGATCAAATACCGCAAGCTGACCAGGTAGTTGTGAAGCGCAAAGACGCGAAGGCGACAAGAGGCTTAGTTGCAAAGTTGGTTTTGTGGAATAACAGGGAGGGTCGAGACTCATACCATCGATGAAACTCCAATCTTTGCGCCTTAGCATCTTTGTGCTTTTCTTGACCCTTATGAATGTATCTGCAGCTAAAACTGAATCCCTCGTGCTCGGCGGCGGTTGCTTCTGGTGCACCGAGGCGGCCTACGACCTATTGCCCGGAGTGAAATCCGTGGTCAGCGGCTATGCCGGCGGCACGACCTCCAATCCGTCCTACGAGGAAGTTTGCTCGGAAACCACGGGTCACGCCGAGGTCATCCAGATCAAGTTTGATCCAGCGACAATCTCGCTCGACAAGGTCCTGGCCTACTTTTGGGACATTCATGATCCGACCACACTGAACCGTCAGGGTGGGGATCACGGCACGTCCTACCGCTCGATTATTCTCTACGCCGACGAGGCCCAGAAAATCGCGGCGGAAAAATCCCTGGTGGAAGCGCAGAAGACCTTCCGTGATCCGATCGTGACCCAGATCGTGCCCTTGAAGAAATTCTGGCCGGCGGAGGACTACCATCAGGATTACTTCGCCAAGCATCCGAACCAGGGCTACTGCCAGATGGTAATCGCGCCGAAGATTCGGAAGCTGGAACACAAACTGGGGAAGTGATCGATGCAATGAGGAGATTCAGGACTCGGCTTTAAATGTGGAAAGCAGGAAAACTGGAAACGAGTCATCAGATCCTGTTCTCCCGTTCCAGAGTTTAGGAGTTCCAGATTAAATGTATTTCCGTTCCTGCCTTGGTTTCAGCTTTCCACATTCAAACTGCCGGATCTCAGTCCAAATTGATGCAGGGATTTACTTGCGGCGTTTACGACAGGCGGTGAGGCCAAGTGCAAGAGCGCCGAAGATCGCGGCGTAGGTGGAGGGCTCGGGCACCGCGGAAGTGGCGGCGACCAGTTGCAGGGCCGACCCGGTGAGATTGAAACTGTAATCGTAGCCGGCGATGGTGGAACCGAGGGCAAAGTCGGCGACATCGAAGTCACTTAGGGTGGCGCTGGTGTAATCGAACAAGGTGTAGGTGCCGGCGCCAAAGCCACCGGAGTCCGATAGGTTCAAAGTGACCGTGCCGCTCGATGGACCCGTGAGCGTGCCGCCGGTGACGGCGATGAGGTCGCTGACGGTGCCGAGTTGGAAATCGAGGATGGCGCCCGCGTCGAAGGTGAGTCCGGCGGAGAAAGTAATCGTGCCGGGGAAATTACCGGGCGCGAGGGTGGCGCCCGAACCGATCGTGGTCAGGCCGGCGATCGAGCCGCTGCCACCGAGGGTCGCACCATCGGCGATGGTCACGGCGGTATTGGCAAGCGAGCCGTTCACGACCAGCGTGCCGGCATTGACGGATGTGGTGCCGCTGTAGGTGTTGGCGTTGGCCAGGGTCAGCGTGCCGTCGCCGGCTTTGGTGAGGCTGCCGGTGCCGGACAGGATACCGGAGAGGGAGGCGGCGCTGCCGTTGGTGTCGATCGTGGAGGCATGGGTGAGCGTCATCGCCACGGAAGTGGTGAGGCCGGTGTCGCCGACCTGCGGTGTGTTGGCGGCAATGACGTTGCCGATTTCGGTGGGCAGGTTGGTGAGGTCGATTGAATCCGAGGCGGGTGCGGCGGACACGCGGGCGTCTCCGCCGACCTTGAGCGTGCCACCGGCGAAGTTGAAGGTGCCGGTGCCGTCGCCGCCGGCAATGCCGTCGGTGCCGCCGACCTTGAGGGTGCCTCCGGTGTTTAGATTGATCGTGCCGTTGCTGCCTGATTGGGCGGCGATGATGAGGTTCCGCGCGTTGGCCGTGCCACCACTACCGATGCTCAGTGTGCCGGTGCCGCCGTAGCCCACTCGCAGGGCGGTTTGCGCGTAGAGGAAGGAATTGGTGCCAGTGACGTCGATCGTGCCGGTGTCGCTGCCGTAGTAGGCGAGAGTGGTGGTCGTGCCAGAGCCGACGAGTCCCCCGTTGCTGATGGTCATTGCCCCATCGCCGGCGGAACCGACCTCGAGGTGATTGGGTGAAACGATGACCGCGTCCGTGCCATTGACGCTGATGTTGCGCGCGAACTCCAGGCTGGTGGCGGCGGCGAGTGCCGCGCCGGCGTTGACGGTCACGTCGCCGTTGCCGGTGCCGAGATCGGGGGCGGTGTTGACGAGGAGGGTGCCGGCATCGACTGTCACGGTGCCGGAGTAGGTGTTGCTGTTGGTGACGGTGAGAATGCCGGAACCGTGCTTGGTGAAGCCGCCGTTGCCAGAGAGCGGGCCGTAGAAACCGCCGTTGAGGCCATTGGTGTTGATCGTGGTTGTGCCCGTGAGTGTGGCGCCCACGTAGGTGGTGAAATCGGAGCTGGTGAGCTTGATCGTGCCGCCCGATAAATTCAGGGCGACCGTGCCGTTACCGGCGGTGATGCCCTCGGTGCCGCCGACCTGCAGAATGCCACCGGTGTCGAGGTTGAGGGTGGCGTTGCCGTTGGCGGTGGCCGCGAGATCGAGGGTGGCGGCGGTGACCGTGCCGCCGGAACCAATGGTGAGGGTGGAAGCGCCGTTGTAGCCGAGATAAAGCGTCGTGCCGGTGTTGAGGGTGGCATCGGTGATGTTGCCGCTGCCGGACGAACCCGAGGCGTCGGCGAACGAGATCCAACCGCTCGCATTGATGGTGGCGCCGCTGGTGAGGTCGAGCGAACCGCCGTTGATGGCGACGTTGGTGAGGGTGTTGGTGCCGGAGAGCGTCAGCGCACCGACGCCCTGTTTCGTCAGGTTGCCCGTGCTGGTGATTCCGGTGGCCAGAATCACGTCGTTGCCGTTGGTGTCGAACGTGCCGCCAGCAGAGCCGATGGCAGTGAGGCGCGAGGAGATGTCGGTCGTGATGCTACTTGCCCAGCGCAGGCCGCCGCCGTTGAGGGTGACGTTGCCCGTGCCGAAATCGCCCAGGGCGGAGAATTCGATCAAGCCGCCGGTGACGGTGGTGCCGCCTTCGTAGCTGTTGGTGCCGGTGAACGAAAGCACTCCATTGCCTTGTTTGGTGACAGCCCCCGTGCCGGTGAGCCCGGTGGCCAGGGTCACGTTGTTGCCGTTGGTGTCGAACGTGCCGCCGCCGGCGCCGATGGCAGTGAGGCGGGCGGAGACATCGGTCGCGGTGCCGCTGCCCCAGCGCAGACCGCCGCCGTCGAGGGTGATGGTCCCGGTGCCCAAGGCGCTGAGTGCGGAGAATTCGATCAGGCCCCCAGTGACGGAGGTGCCACCGTCGTAGATGTTGGTGCCACCCAGGGTCAGCGTGCCGGCGCCGATCTTGGCCAAGCCGCCGGTGCCGCTGAGGTCGCCATTCAGGGCAATGGAGACACCGTTGGTATTGACGGTGGTGTTGTTGGTCAGGGTGGCGGCGACCGTGGTGGACCAACTGGTGGAGGCGGCCTGCAGGGTGCCTCCGGACAGATTCAGCGTGGCATCGCCCGTCGTGCCGTAATTTTCGATGCCGCCAGACGAAGTGATGACGAGGGTGCCGCCATCGTTGAGGTTGAGAGTGCCGCTGCCGGTGACCAATCGATCGAAATGGAGTGCCTGTGCGGTGACGGTGCCGCCGTCGGCGATGGTCAGGGTGCCGTTGCCGTAGGTGCCGAGCTCGAGTTGGGCTGCAACGTTGAACTCCGAGCCGGTCCCGCTGACGAGCCCGGTGCCTACACCGGTGGCGTTGACGCCGAGCCGGGCGAAGGAACTGGTGGTCAGGCTGCCACCATTGGTGATGTTGAGGGTGCCGTTGCCGTCGAAACCAACATCGAGATAGTAACCGGTGGTCAATTGCGAGTTGGCCCCTTCGATGTTTAGGGTGCCGGTGACACCACTGGAATGGCCCAGTTCGACGAAGGAACTGGGCGTGACTTCGCCGCCATTGGTGATGCTCAAAGTGCCGTCGCTGGAGAAGCCGACGTAGATCCTGGTGGTGTCACTGATTGCACCGTTGACGCCATCAATGCCGAGCGAGCCACCATTGACGTAGGTATCGCCAGTGTAGGCATGAGTGCCGGTCAAGGTGAGCGTGCCCGCACCGGATTTGGTGACGTTTCCAGTCCCTGAAAGCGCGCCGGACTGGGTGGCACTGCCACTGACAACACTGAGGGTGAGGGGATTGCCGGTGGTGTCATGTGGGGTGGAATCAGTCTCGTCGGGATCATAGATGACTGTGGTTTGCCCCTGGCTGATTGGGGCAAAGAGTCCGGTGCAAAGCAGAAGCAACAGGATGCGTTGGTGCATGGTGGAGTGAGTTTAGTCATGCTGCAGGGATGCAGCGCGGCTGTGGCCCAAAGCGGGCGAGGTATTCTAGCCGGCAACCGTGGAGATTAGAATACCTACACGTGAGTATTCTGCCTCCTGCTGGACTTGACGCCCGAAGGCCTATTTTCCCGCCGCCAGGTTCAGGGTCAGCACGGTCAGAGCGTGGCGGTTCTCAACGTCGAGTTTGCGCAGGATGTTGGCCACGTGTTTTTGCACGGTGTAGAGGCTGATGCCGAGGATCATGGCGATTTCGCGGTTTTGTTTGCCCTCGGTGATCCAATAGAGGACATCGGACTCGCGGGCGGTGAGGAGATCGCCATCACGTGGTTTTGTCTTGTGATGGCTGACCCGCCAGGGGTTCTTTTGCCGGTTCCAAGCCAGCAAAAAATGAGGGGCAAATGCATCCAAGAGGGCGCAATCTCTTTTAGTGAAATCTTTTTCGCGGCGGTCGAGGACGATGCCCCCGACGACATCCCGATCCACCGTGACGGGGAGAGCCAGGGAGTATCTCAGGTCAAGGCGAGCGAGACAGTGGCGATAGTGGTCGCTCGAGAGAAACTTGCGCATGCTGATCACGTCGGAACGGCGACGGGCAGAGAGATCGCCCGTGCGTTCGTAGTAAGCTACAACGGCATTTTCTTGGGGATGAGCGCTGTAGTAGGCAACTTCATCCTCATTGTAGGGGATGATTGGATCCATTCGGTGCATGATTTTTTCACGCTGCCGGTCGAGCAGATGGATCCCGCAATAATCACAGGGGATGAGGCGGTGCACTCCCGCAATAACCGCCGAAATAAAGTCGGCATGCGTGGTGGCCGCATTCATTTCGAATACCGCATCGAAGAGTCTCCGGGGCAGGTGGTGTGGAACGGGCAAAATGAAGGGGATTTACCTGATCCGAAAAACCTGTGAGTTGCACCAAGTATGGCAAGTGCCTTTGAAGACAGCCACTTCAGGGAGGACAGACTGTGCCGCAGGATGCGCACTTGAGATTCCGGGAAGGTGTGTCTCTTTGTTCGCATGCCTGAATCGACGCCCGTCAATCCCGCCGCCAGTGGTCTCGAAGTAAGCACGTATTTCGTGCGCGGTCGCAATGCGCTGCTGGCTCAGGCTGATTGCAGTGACCTGTTTGTCGATTTTTACCTGCATTTGTCAGATCAGAAAATGAAACCGGAGCCGGAGCACGTGGCGATGTTCAAACGGGCCCTGGCGGCCTTCACCCTGCACTGCGCGTCACAACCGCGCAACGTGATGACGGCGTGGACGATGAATTTCCAGCAACCGTTGGTGAACATTTTTCTGGCCGGGGACAATGAGTTCGGGGCGGTGACCGGACGGGTGTTCGAGGACAATGTGAAGCGACTGCCGGCCAACCTGTTCTATGCCGATGTGGTCCGCGGTCGCGGGGAGCCCCGGCGCAGTTCCGTGGATTTCACCGGAGCCGATCCCGTGGTGGCGGTGGAGAAATTTTACGCCCAGAGTGAGCAACGCACGGCGCGGATTTTTGAGACGGGTGAGGAGTGCTTTGCGATGATCACGGAGCATCCGGACTGCGACCTGGCCTGGTTGCGCGGCTTGACCGCCGAGGCGGTTACAAAACTGGCGGAGACTGAAACCCTCACCCTGTTGGAAAAGCGCGTGGCGCGGTGGCACTGCGGCTGCAACCAAGAGCGCATCTTGCAGGTGCTGCTGCCCGCGCTGCGGCAGGACCCCGCGGCGTTGTTCGGGGAGGATCCAAAGATCGAGATTCGGTGTCCCCGTTGCGCGGCGCGCCACGTGGTGACACGGGAAGCGTTGGAAGCCTACGCTGCCGAGCACCCATGATTGAGATTCTCCTGAATATCTGGGCCGCCATCATCGGGGCCTCGTGGTATGAGCAGTTGGCCACGATTCTTGGTTTGCTGGGGGTGGGGCTGACGATCCGGCAGAGCATCCTGAATTTTCCGGTCGGGCTGGTGCAGGTGACCCTGTCGGGCGTCGTTTTTTATCAGGCCAAATTGTATGCGGACATGAAGCTGCAGGGTTTCTTTTTCATCGTGCTGGCCTATGGCTGGTGGCACTGGTCGCAGCCGGGGGAAAACCGGACGGTGCTGCCGGTGACCAGGCTGACCTGGGAGGCCCGGATTGGCTGCATCGTGACGGGATTGGTCGGCGCGTTTCTCTGGGGCTGGTATCTGCACAAGTATACGGATGCGGCGATGCCATTTCGGGACGCCTTCATTGCCTCGTTCAGCATCCTGGCCCAGTGGTTGCAGGCGCGCAAGAAACTGGAGAACTGGATCGGCTGGATGATGGTGAATCTGGCGGCTATCGCCGTCTATTGGATGGCCGGGTTGTATTGGTTTGCCGTGCTTTACCTGCTTTTCTTTGTGTTGGCGTTGGGCGGACACTTTGAGTGGCTGAAATCATACCGGAAGAACCCGCATGGTTAAACGCATTGCCATTTTTGGCGCGGAATCCACGGGCAAGAGCACGTTGGCGGAGCAATTGGCGGAACATTTTGACGAGCCGTGGGTGCCTGAATATGTGCGGGAATTCTGGGATGCCCATGACGGGAAAATCTCGGCCGAGGATCTGGGCACCATTGCCCGCAACCAAATGGAGACGGAGGATGCGGCTGCCGAACGCGCTCGGCGGGTGTTGTTTTGCGACACGGATCTGCTGACGAATGTGCTGTGGGCTGACCTGCTGTATGACGGCAATTGTCCCGCCTGGGTGCGCGCGGAAGCCGAGTTGCGCTGCCGGCACTATGCGTTGTATCTGCTCTGTGATACCGACCTGGAGTTTGTCGCTGATCCGCAACGGAGTTTTCCCGATCCGGCCGGACGGGCGATGTGCCGCCGGCTTTGGCGCGAAACCCTGGTGTCGCGCCAGCTGCCGTTTGTGGTGATCAGGGGCGACCGCCGGGAACGGGAGCAGAGTGCGATCAAGGCCGTGGTCGCCTTGGGACTGTAGGCGGGATTATCCGCGCGACGGAGCGCGCGGTCCACCTGTTGGCGCAAGGAGTGGGGGACACGGTAGGGAGACGAGCACTGTGGACGCGCAGCGTGGTTTGGCTCCTCGAGTATGGTTCAGTGGGTGGGCCGGGCGCTCCCGCGCACGGCGGTTTGGGAAAGACCAGCGACCGCGAGCGGGATTAACCGCGCGGCGGAGGGAGCGTCAGACGTATTCGACGTAGGCCGGGTCATACATCAACGCCTGCACGCGTTCATCGAGGTTCTCGGGTCGCAACATGGAAGTGAGTCCGCGCTCGAATGCGACCTCGGCCACAGCCCTGGCGATGGCGGACGAGACTTCGCGAATGCGTTGCAAATCCGGGTAAACCCGACCGACCGCGAGATCCTGTTCGGTCACGATGCCCGCCAGCACCTTGGCGGCGACGAAGAACATTTCGTCGGTCACCCGCTGGGCCCCACTGACAATGAGGCCGAGACCCACGCCGGGGAAGATGTAGGAGTTATTGCCCTGGCCGGGCTTGAAGACGCGCCCGTCCATGGTGAAATCCGGGAAGGGGCTGCCACTGGCAAACACGGCGCGACCCTCGGTCCACGTGTAAGCCTGTTCGGCGGTGCACTCAGCTTTGGAGGTTGGATTGGAAAGGGCGAAGATCACGGGGCGCTGATTTAACTGTCCCATGGTGCGCACAATTTTTTCGTCAAAAGCGCCGGTCATGCCCGAAACCCCGATGAGCATGGTCGGTTTGATCGTTTCCACCGCCGCCAGCAAAGTGGCGGCACCGGCGTGTTGATGGGCAAAGGGCAGCTTGTGGCTGCTGAGATCGGTGCGATCCGCCACCACGAGTCCCTTGGAGTCCACGAACCAGCATTGACGGCGGGCGGCGGCCTCGTCGACGCCATGGGCCTGCAACGCTGTGACCACGAGTTCACCGATGCCAATGCCGGCTTCACCCGCACCCAGAAAGAGAATGCGCTGTTCGCTCATTTTGCCACCGGTAAGCCGCAGGGCGGACAGGATGCCGGCCAGGGCCACCCCGGCGGTGCCCTGGATGTCATCGTTGAAGGTGCATACCTGATCGCGGTATTTGTGGAGGAGCCGGAAGGCATTGGAATTGCCGAAATCCTCAAACTGGATGCAGGCCCGGGGAAAGATTTCCTGCACGGCCTGCACGAATTCGTCGACCAGTTCGTCGTAGGCCGGCCCGCGTTCGCGTTTTTGCAGCAGGCCGAGATAGTGGGGCCCTTCCAGCAGTTCCTGGTTGTTGGTGCCGGCATCGAGCATGACCGGCAGGCAGAAATCGGGCGCGACCCCGGCGCAGGCCGTGTAAAGGGAGAGTTTACCCACGGGAATGCCCATGCCGTTGGCTCCGAGATCGCCCAGACCAAGAATGCGCTCGCCATCGGTCACCACAATCATCCGCACATCGGCGTGCGGCCAGTTTTGCAGGATTTGCTTAATGTGACCTCGATCATGCAAGCTGATGAACAGCCCGCGGGGCCGGCGGAAAATCAGGGCATAGCGTTGGCAGGCCAGGCCCACCGTGGGGGTGTAAATCAGCGGCATCATCTCCGCCACATTGTCCATGACCACGCGGTAAAAGAGGTTTTCATTCCGTTCCTGCAGCGAGATGAGATAAATGTAGCGCTCAAGATCGGTGTTCTTGTTGCGCACGGTTTCCAACACCCGCAGCGCCTGTTGATCCTGAGTGATGATCCGCGGTGGGAGCAGCCCGCGCAGTCCGAGGGTGTCGCGCTCAGTTGCGGTAAAGGCCGTGCCCTTGTTGAGCAGGGGATCATGGAGGAGATCGGCGCCGCGTTTTCCGTGCAGATGTGGTTTGGCTTGCATGATGATATTCAAAGACCCGAATCCCGACATGGGGTCGGCTTTTGTTTGGAGCCTAACGTTAAACGCGGCGGCAACGAAGACCAATCACGGCAAATTGGCAGTCATCACATTTTTGCAAGCGTTAGGCTGACCATTCTAATGACAATATTTGCGCAGCCAAAATTCCGGCGTGCGGCGAGGGAAAAGGAGACGAACCGGGTTTTAAGTTCAGGAAATCCATCGCGGGGTTGCATGAATGCCGTTGAGTCGCTGAGTTTGAGGGATGGAAAGTTTGCTCAATTTGATTCGGGACTGGCTGGCGGGAAGCGGCCTGACATTGGCGGATGCCGGAATAGCGGCGACCGGACTGGGAGTGGGGTTGCTGCTGATCCTTGCCTGGTTGGGCAACCTCGTGGCCAAGCGGGTGATTTTGAGTGCGGTCACTTCGATCGTGAAATACACCCGGTTTCAATGGGACGATGCGCTGCTGAAATCGGGGGTGTTCACGCGTCTGTCCCACTTGGCGCCGGCCATGGTGATCAATGCGTTTGGCGACGATGTGCTGGGCACCAGTCCCGAAGTGCTCAACGGGGTGAATGCTGCGGTCACCATTTACCTGACCTTCATTCTCATCTCTGTATTTTTCGCGATTCTCGATGCGATCCAGGCCATCACCGAGAGCCGGCACGACAGCGGCAATATTCCGATCAAGGGATTTTTTCAGGCGGTCAAACTGATCGCGACGTTGCTCGGCCTGATCATGGTGCTGGCGACCATCCTCAACAAATCACCCCTGTATCTCCTGTCGGGTCTGGGAGCATTGACGGCGGTGCTCTTGCTTGTTTTCCGCGATGCCATTCTCGGGTTCGTGGCCGGAATCATGATCTCGGTGAACAACATGGTGCGGGTGGGGGACTGGATCGAGATGCCCAAGGCGGGGGCGGATGGCGATGTGATCGACGTTTCCCTCACCACGGTCAAGGTGCAGAATTGGGACAAGACCATCACTACCATCCCGACCTACAACCTGATCTCGGACTCCTTCAAGAACTGGCGCGGCATGGCCGAGGCCGGCGGGCGGCGGATCAAGCGATCCCTGTTTCTCGATGTGCAATCGATTCGCTTTGCCGACGAGGAACTGGTCGAGCGTTGGGGCAAGATCGATCTGCTCAAGGATTATTTGAAACAGAAACGAGAGGAGATTGAGGAGGCGAACAAGGAGCGCGGCACGGATCTGGCAATTTTGGGCAACGGACGGCGAATCACGAACGTGGGCACGTTCCGGGCCTATTGCGTGGCCTACCTGAAAGCCCATCCCCAAATCCACCAGGAAATGACTTTTCTCGTCCGGCAACTGGCCCCGACCGAACACGGCTTGCCGCTGGAGATCTACGTGTTTTCCAAGGATACGGTATGGGCCAATTATGAGGCGATACAGGCGGATATTTTTGACCACATGCTGGCGGTGATCGGGGAGTTTGACCTGCGCATTTATCAGCAACCCTCGGGGCGCGATGTTCAGTCTGCGCTTGCACAAGTGGCGGACCGAAAGTGAATCCCAACACATGAACGAGGACTATGTGGCGCGCTTTGGTGGCATCGGCCGACTGTTTGGCCGGGAGGCCTTGGCCCGATTGTCGGCAGCCCACGTGTGCGTGGTCGGGGTCGGCGGGGTGGGTTCGTGGACAGTGGAAGGGCTTGCCCGCAGCGGGGTTGGCGCCCTGACGTTGATCGATCTGGATGAGGTGTGCCTGACCAATGTGAATCGCCAGCTGCCGGCCCTGGACGGACAGATCGGCCGACCCAAAGTGGACGTCCTCGCCGAGCGGGTGCGACTGATCAACCCGGGGTGTCAGGTTGCGGTCCAGGGCGAATATCTGACGGGAGCATCAGCCGAAAAACTATTGCGCCCGAATTTCAGTTTCGTGGTCGATGCGATCGACAGTGTGACCAACAAGGCGATTTTGATCGCCGAAAGCCACCGCCGGAAACTGCCGGTGCTCACGATCGGTGGAGCGGGCGGGAAACGCGATGCGACCCAGATTCGGTCCGGCGATCTGGGCGAGGCATGGGGCGATGAATTGTTGCGGCTGTTGCGGCGCAAGTTGCGGCAGGAGCATGCCTATCCGGCGGGACCCCAAAAAGGGAGAATGCAATTCGGGGTGCGCTGCATCTGGTCGAGTGAACCACAAATATACCCTTGGGCCGACGGGACCTGCCATGCGGAGGCTGAACCCGGCAGCAACCTCAAGCTTGACTGTGCCAGTGGCTTTGGCACCGGGGTATTCGTTACCGGGGCATTCGGTTTGGCGGCCGCCGGCGAAGTGGTGCGGGTGCTCGCGGGAGAAAGCGGTCTGTTAGGTTACTCTTGATCCAAGTAAGGGTTGTAGTGCGGGATCGCTGATCCTGCTATTGTTTTACATATCGTGCCATATTCGAGGCGGGATCAGTAATCCCGCTCTACAAATACAGTCGCGTGAAGTTTTGCTCCACTTGCGCGGCCAACATATCCACCCGCTGGCCGAGGAAGTCTGAGAGACCGGCATAAACCCCCGCGATATTGGCCGGATGGTTGACGAGGGTGCCGTCCGGCTGGACGGGCAGTTCATGGCGTCGCCACCCGTTGCGCAACGGCATGGCCGGCGCATCGGTTTCAACGAGCAAACGATCGGCGGGGACGGATTTGAAAACGTTGCGCTGGGTGTCGCGCTTCGGGTCGAGGTAGGAGCCGTTGAAGGAGAAATAGGCGCCGAGGTCGGCAAAGGTTTTGATCATTTCCACGGGACCCGCATAGGCGTGGAGGAGAAACCCTTGAACCGGACGTTTTACGGTGCGCAGGGCATCCAGCAGTGCGCCCCACGCATCGATGCAATGAATGGAGACGGCGAGGCCGTGGGTGGCCGCCAACTCGAGTTGCCAGACAAAGACTTCCAATTGCTCATCGAGCGGGGCCCGCCGCAGACCGGTGAGGCGCGGATCATCAGGTTTGGCACGATCAAGGATCCAGCGGTCCAGGCCGATTTCTCCGACGCGGGCGCGTGGTTCCGTGGCGAGGCGGGATTCGAGCCGACCCTGCCAGTCGGTGGGACGATTGCCGCAATCCCAAGGGTGCACCCCGTAGCTCGGCACCACCCAGGGAAAGCGCCCAGCCAGGGCCGAGACCTGCGGCCAGTCATCCGGCGTGGTGCCATTGACGACGGCTCCGGCGATCCCGATGGCGGCAAGGTCCGCGGCAATACGGTCCAGGTGCGGCAGCAGCCACTCATCCTGCAGATGAAGATGTGCGTCGTAGAGTTTCATGTGGCAGCATGGTCCTGCGCGAAGGTCCTGATGGCGGCGCGGACCGCCGCGAGCCCGTTTTGCCGGGTGGGGGAGAGGTTGCGCAAGAGACCGAGTTCGGTCAGCGGATCGGAGTCAGCCGCGCGAATTTCGGCGGGAGTTGCGGCACTGTAAAAATCGCAGAGCAGGGCAACGAGGCCCTTGACCAGCGGGCCGTCCGCGTCGCAGCGGAAATGGCAGTGTCCGTCGCGGAATTCACTGACGAGCCAGACTTGCGAAATGCAACCGGGCACGCGATGCGCATCGGTGCGGAGGGTATCGAGGAGGGCCGGGTGGCGACGCGCGCGGTCCACCACGATGGTGAGACGCTCCTGCGGATCCTCAATGATGTTGAGATCGTCGATGAACTCGCGCTGACGGTCAGTCATGTTGGGCTGCAGGCGGATTCAAACCGGCAGGAGTCGCACCGCGACCACCAAGGGGCTCATGTCATCCCAGAGGGGCGTGTCCTTGGGCGGCGGCAGGATTTTGTCGAGGTGCAGGCTCAGCGTGAACGGGCCGGGTTCCTTGAGCTCAATCCGACCCATGCGAGTGGCGATGCGGGGAAAATAAGCGGCCTGAATGTAGTCGATTTCAGCATCGCGGGT
Source organism: Cephaloticoccus sp. (assembly GCA_021734075.1). Lineage (GTDB taxonomy): Bacteria > Verrucomicrobiota > Verrucomicrobiia > Opitutales > Opitutaceae > Cephaloticoccus. Next base: position 44,455 of record JAIPJW010000004.1, on the reverse strand, counting down.
GAGCTTTTTGCGCAGTGACCGGCCGGTGGTTTCAATCCGGGCGGTGTGACCGCCGCTCCAGGACTCGAGGTGTTGGTGGGTGGTGATCACCTCGACGGTGAATTTGCCGGGATTGAGGACGGTGCCCCTCCACTCCAGCCAGTCGGAGGTTTGCTTCCAGCCGCCGGTGAAACCAAGGGGACTGATCTTCAGGTTGGGGCGACCTTTGGCGGAACAGGCCTGGGCCTCGGCGGTGAGCAGGGACAGGATGCCATCGGGTTCCTGGATCGGACCGGGGGTGACAGTCGGGCTGTCCGCGAGACGCAGTTTGAGCACAGTGACAGGGTTGGCGAAACGAAGTCCCTGAAGATCGAGCTTGAGGACCGGGGTGCCCGTGGTGGGGTCAATGGTCTGGCGGACGCCGAGTTTGCGATCGGGTGCGAGCAGCGGTGTCGCGGAGACGACGCGGGTTTGCAGGCCGCGCAGCTCGAAAAGCCGGGTCGGTTTCTTGAACAGATGCAGGTAGAGAATCCTGCCTTTGGTGGTGATGCGACCCCACGGGAAATCGTGGGTGAACGGCGAAGGTGCAGTGCCGTAGATGCTGGTGCCATTTTTCTGCAACCACGCGCCGATGGCGCGCAGGCGGGAGACGCTGGCGGCCGGAATACGACCCGTGGCATCGGGACCAATGTTGAGCAGGTAATTCGCGTTTTTGCTGGCGGATTCGACCAAGGTGCGGGTCAAGTCCGGGGCGGACTTCCAGTCCTGGTCGTGCTTTTTGTAGCCCCAAGTGTGGTTCAGCGTGGCGCAGACCTCCCAATCACCCGCCAAGCGCCCGGGGGGCATTTGATTGTCGCGGGGAATGCCGTAATCGCCCAGCCCATGACCGATGCGCCCGGACACCAGGCAGCCCGGTTGGATTTTTTTGACGAAACGCCGGATGGCGGCGGACTGCCGGGGACTGATGGTCACCGGTGTGTCGAACCAGATCAAGCCAACCGGACCATAGTGGGTGAGCAGTTCGCGTAATTGCGGGTAGACTTTCTCCCGCAGGTAACGGTTGGTGTCCTTTTTCTTCTCGTCGAAGTCCCAGGTGTTCCATGCGCCATCAGGATGATGCCAGTCGATATCCTGCGAGTAGTAGAAGCAAAGGGTAACGCCCTGTTTTTTGCATTCGCGGGCCAGGTCTTTCATCGGGTCGTGATGCCAGGGAGTGGCCTGGACAACATTGTAGGGATTGGAGGCGGAATCATACATTGCGAAGCCGTCATGGTGTTTCGCGGTGATCACCAGATAGCGTTGTCCCGCTTCACGGGCCAAACGGACGATGCCGGCGGCATCGAAATTCCTGGGGTTGAATTGCGCGGCGAATTTCGCGTAGGTGGCGAGCGGGATTTTTTCGCGAAACATCATCCATTCACCGATGTAGGGCACGCGTTTGCCTTGCCAGACACCGGCGGGAATCGCGTAAAGACCCCAATGGATGAAAAGGCCAAAGCGGGCCTCGCGCCAACGGGCGAGGGCGGCGCTGGCCGCAGGGGAAATCTTCTTGGCTTGCTTGGGAGTCGATGGGTCCATGACAGGTGAGCGAATGATGCAGGTTGCCATGCCAGCAGGAGTGGGGGCGGGGTCCCAGGCAATGTTGTTTTTGGGCAATCGCCGGATGCGCCCGGTCGACAGGGGTCATCGACCTGCGGCTGGCGCGGAATCCCTCAATCGTGGCACCCGCAGACAAATTTCAGCATGGATGACCATGATCGCCTTCACGCTGTGCCGGCCTTGGCACCCAAGGGGGGCAACGGGCAGTCCAGGGTCACGGCAATGGCGCGATAAAGTTCACCTTCCTCCACGGTGATGGTGCCGTCGCTGCCTATGACGTGGGCGGCGGCGTTCAACAGACGTTTCCTGATGGGGAAGGATGAGACCGCCAGTTTCTCCAAGGCATGGTCCAAGGCTTCAAAATCAGCAGCCTCCGGACTGAGCAAGACGAGCGAGGATTCAATCAACTTGAGCTGGGCGGCACCGGTGGCAAAAGCGATGCCCTCGGCCTGGGGATTGGCATCGCCGATTCGGGCCATGACGGAAAGCACCACGGCGATTTCGTGACTGACGGCATTGAAGGAAACATAGTCAACGCGCTGATCCGGGGTCCGGGCCAGTTCCAGATGGCGGGTCAACAGCTTCTGAAGCACGAATTCAAACGTGCTGACCTTGGCGTCGGCATAAACCAGTTCATCGAGCGTGCCGAGGAAGCGTTCCATGGCCGCATGATCCAGCTGGCGCAGGGCGAGGGTGGCCAACAGGAGCAGGGGCAGTCGGGCGGAGGGATCGAGCAAGCGAAGGATGGGGAGCAGACCGGCCAGCTGTTCCGCCGTGGCGACGCTGTCCGCGGTCTTGACGATGTCCTGCTGGGTGGCGGATTCCTTCGCGTCTCCACTGATCAACAGCCCATAGGTCAGTGCGGGAGCGGTGGCCACCTGCCGCGCAGCCTCTCTCAGCGTCGCGGGTATGTTGGCGAGCAAGTCCTGGGCGTGCCGGTAATAATTGTCAGTCAGCTGACCGACATCAGCCACGGCGGCGGCAGGCATAAAGGCGATGCGCCGGAGGGGATCAATAATGGGCGGCACGGCATACGACGTCCCCGGGGCCTGCGCAAAGCCCTTGGTCTGGAAGCTTTCCTTGGTGACGTCGACGACTTCCGGCGGATCAAAGAATCTGCCGTCCCATCGCGGATTGATGGCGCGAATGCGCTCGTCAAGCGGTGGATGTGTGGCCCAAAGCCCGCCGAAATTGGAACGAAAGCCCTGGGCAAAAAAGAAGTGTCCGATGGCGGTGGCCTTGTTGGAATTGATGCCCGATCCCAGGGCGAAACCTCCGATTTTGCTGAGCGCCCCGGAAATGCCCTCGGGGTTGCGCGTGAACTGCACGGCCGAGGCGTCGGCGAGAAATTCACGTTGCCGCGACACGGCGGCCTGGATCAGACGGCCAAAAAAATAACCGATATAGCCGATGATCATCATCGCGATACCGATGCCAAAGATGGCGATCACGGCTCCACCGGAATTGCGGTTCCCCCCGGACCGGACCCGCATGCCCCGCATCGACCAGAGGACACCGCGGCCCATCAGACCAATCACCAGAATGCCGAAGAGCAGGGCGGTGAGCTTCACATTGAGCCCCATGTCGCCATTGAGAATGTGACTGAATTCGTGGCCGATGACGCCCTGCAATTCGTCGCGGTTGAGTTTCTCCAGGGTGCCGCGGGTGACGGCGACCACGGCATCATTGGTGGTGAGTCCGGCGGCAAAGGCGTTGATGCCCACTTCCTGATCCAGCACGTAAACAGCAGGCATCGGCACCCCGGAGGCGATGGACATTTCCTCCACCACGTTGAGCAGGCGGCGTTCCGCCGGGGTGGCCTGTCCGGGATCAATGCGCCGGCCGCCGACACTTTCAGCCACTGCTGCGCCGCCGGTGCGGAAAGAGAGCCACTTGAACCAGGAGGAAAGGCCGACGACGAGGAGGGTGCCGAGGCCGACGGTTAGCAGCAGCTTGGGATCAAACAGCGGTCGATCCAACGCGCTGGCGTAAACCTGGCCATAGCCGTCGTAAGCTTGAGCCCTGGAATTCTGCACCTGGCCGACCGCGATCCAGGCCGCAACATAACCCGCGGCCATGGTGCCGAGCACGGCGACAACAAACAGCACGACGAGCCGGGAGGTGCGTTTTTTGGCGCGGGCTTGAGCCTCGAAAAAATCCATAGGAAGCAATCAGTTCCCAGCGTTCAGCAGCCGGCAACCTGATCGGGCTGAAGGCCGCAAGCTGAGCGCGGCCAACTCAGGTGAACTTGACCTGCGGGGCGCTGCGCTCCGTGGGATCCTCGATTTGGAAGAGCTCGGCGGGGAGGAAGCCAAACATGCCGGCAAAGATCACATTGGGGAATGTTTCCCGCGCGGTGTTGTAGACCATGACGCTGTCATTGAAACCCTGCCGGGCAAATGCGACCTTGTTTTCAGTCGAGGTGAGCTCCTCCGTCAGTTGGGCCATGTTCTGGTTGGCCTTGAGATCGGGATATTGTTCGGCCACGACCATCAAGCGGGAGAGGGCGCCGCCGAGTCCGGCCTCGGCCCCCATCAGGTTTTTGACGGCATTGCCATCGGCGGGATTGGCGGCGACCGCCTGGGCGGCGGAGGCGGCGATATTGCGGGCCTTGATGACGGCCTCGAGGGTTTCGCGCTCATGTTTGAGGTAGCCCTTGGCGACTTCGACGAGGTTGGGGATAAGATCGTAACGCCGTTTCAATTGCACATCGATCTGGGCGAAGGCGTTTTTGAAACGGTTCCGCAGGGTGACCAGGGAGTTGTAAATGCCGACGACCCAGAGGGCGAGGACGACAATGATGGCAGCCAAAATACCGAGAATAATTAGTGCGCTCATAGTGGGTGGGATTGGATGATTCGCCGGGAACCGTAGAATAAGCGATGGGGTCGGAGCGAGACGGAAGTGATTATAACGCGGTTGATTGTTTCCATATGTCGCCGCAACTTTCCCTCCGTGCGCATGCGCTATATTTTGATCTTTTCCCTGAGTATGACCGTGGCGACCCTTTGGGCGCAGGAGCCCCTGCATGCACCCACGCCCCTGTTGAATGTGCCGGGTCTGGACGTGGCTTCACCCGGGGGAGACGCGCTGACACTGCTGGCCGCGCAGCGAGCGCAAGCCATGGGATTCCCCTCGGTGGCGATCGGTCTTTACCGCAGTTTGTTGGCCCAGACCGGTGGGGACCGGGCCCAGTTAACTTTGGCTTTGGTCACGGCATTGCTGGATGAAGGGCGCGGGGATGAAGCGCAGGAGGCCTTGGACAGTTTCGTCGGTCTCAAGGGAGCCGGCTGGCAACTTCGGGCAGGCTTGGTATCCGCGCAGAAGGGTGATTATATCAAGGCACGCCAGTTTATCGCAGATTTGGCGGACGACGATCTACCGGTTGCAGACCGCGGTTGGTTCTACTTCCTGCAAGGTGTGCTGGCCGATGCTGAGAATGATCCCGGTAAAGCGCGGGGTTTTTATGAGCAGGCTGAAACCACGGCGACGTCAATGATGGCACGGGCGCGATTCGTCCTGGCCCGGGAACAAGCGCGATTGCGCTCCGGCACGGTGGACGAGGCGCTCGCCGCAGAGGCGCGCAAGAACATGGAACGACTCCAAGGCCGCAAGGCGGGCTACGGTTTTGCCCGAACCTACGCCACCATGCTGGATACGCTCGGACGCAAGGCTGAGGCAGTGGGGGTGATTCAAGGCCAGTTATTGAACCTGCCGGCCGAAGAAAGAGCCGAACGGGATGATTTTCAATTGTTGCTCGGCTTGATCGCCGGCCCGATGCCGGGACCGGGTCGGATTGCCCTGATGAATCTGCTGAGCAAGGGCTCGGATCCGATGAAGCAGCGGGCGGCCCTGCAGATTCTCGCCCGGGATCCCGTCGATACGGCAGGTTTGATTCAATTTCGCCGGGAGTTGGATCGCCTGCTGGACGCAACTCCCGCACACCCGATTCAGGAGGACTTGTTGTTGGTGCGGGCCCAACTGGCGCTGACCGCGAAGGATTATAAACAGGCGGAGGCAGATGCCCGCTCCCTGCTGGACAAATTTCCCGGTTCCCAACTCAAGGCGGAAGCCTACGGGGTGTTGACGAGTTGCGCGTGGGAGCAATTCCGCTTTCGCACGGCCGCAGATCTGGCCACGAAGGCCCGGGACGAGTTGACCAACCCGCAATCGGCCCAAATCCGGGCAGAACTGGGGGTGTTGGTGGCGGAGGCGTGGTTTCGGGCCCGGGATTTTCCGAATGCAGCGGATGCCTACACGGCGGTATTGCGGGAAGTGCCGGACGGCGTTGCAGCCGGGGACTTGATGTTTCAGCGCGTGCTATCGGACATCGAGGCAGGACGGTTGGAGGTGGCATTGCAGCAATTGGATGCCATGACAGGCGATCCGCGCCTTGATTCCGTCAATCGATGGCAGGCGGAGTGGAATCTTACCCGTGCACTGCAAAAGAGCGGGCAAACCGCAAAGGCCTATGAGCGGGTGAACCGCCTGCTGGGGATGAGCCCCAGCAAGCCGGACAGTCTGCCCCCGGAACTACGGGCCCGCATGGTTTGGCTCCAGGCCCGACTATCCCTTCAGGCAGGCCAACCGGATCAGACCATCAAGCTGGTTGATGCGCTGGCCGATGCCCTGCCGGCTGATATACCCCAGGCACTGATTCGTGAGGTGGCCAGTTCAGGAGCCTTGTTGAAAGCGGAGGCAAATTTTAAACTGGGCAACAAGGAAGCCGCGGTCGAATTGCTGCAAAAACTGCGGGCGGATTTTCCGCGCTCGGACGCGGCGATTTATTCCATCATCGTGGAAGCCGATTACTTCGCTGATTTGGATCAGACGGTGGAAGCACAACGGCTCTATACCAAACTGGCAGATGATTTCCCCAACAATGCGACTTATGCGCCCTATGCCCTTTATCAGGCAGCGCTGCAGGCTGAGCGCCGGGGCCAGGATGCCAACTTGGTCGAGGCGAACAAGCTGATCGAGGGTTTGGTGACACGATACCCGGACAGTCCTCTCGTGTTTTTTGCGCGGCTCAAACAGGGGGATCTGTTGCGCAAATTGAACCAATTTGCCCAAGCCCAACAGGTGTATGAAGCCCTGGTCAACAACTACCAGAACCGCGGTGACGTGATTCTTGCACAATTGGCCTTGGCGGAATGTCACAATGCCCAGTCGTTGAATGACCTCAACCATGCGGACCGGGCGATCACCCTGTTTGAACAGCTGCGCGACCGGGTGGATGCACCCGTGGATGTGCGGGTGGAAGCGGGTTTCAACCTTGGCTATCTGATGGTGCGGCGCGGCCAGCCCAATCGGGCTGAAGCCATCTGGTGGCGTGACGTGGTAACTGCATTTCTGTTGGATGAGAAGATGGCCGCGAACCTTGGACCCAAGGGACGATATTGGATGACCCGCAGTTTGCTCGAATTGGGTTCGCTTTATGAACAGCAAGCCAAGTTGGAGCAGGCACGCGATGCCTGGTCACTCATCGTCACCACGGGATTGCCGGGTGCGACTCTGGCGAAGGACCGACTGGCCCGATTCACCGCTACGGCTGCCACACCTTAAATTTCCCATGGGTTGCCCACTTGTCTGTTTGCCCTTGAGACACCGCACACTCTAACTCCCTACCTCAACATGTCCGTATTTGATTTCAGCCTTTTCGCCAAGGGTGGTCCCATGATGTGGGTGCTACTTGTGCTGGGGTTTCTATGCCTGATGCTGTTTGTTGAACGGGTGCTCTACCTGCACCGTGGTCAGATCAAATCGACGGAATTCATCAATGGCATCAAGAACATCCTCGGCAAGCGGCGGATTGTGGAGGCTCTGACGGTTTGTGAGGAAACCCCCGGACCAGTGGCTGCCGTGGTCAAGGCGGCTTTGTTGCATGCGGATGATTCGGCGGACAAGATGCGGTTCCACGTGCAGGAGGCCGCCGTCATTGAACTGCCGGCTTTGGAGCGCCGGCTTGGTTCGATCGCCGCCGTCGCCCAAGTAGCGCCGATGGTGGGGCTGTTGGGCACAATCCTTGGCATGGTCTCCACTTTTATCGCATTCGAGAGGGACTATGCGACCGCCAGTGCCCTGGCGACCGGCATGTGGCAGGCCCTGCTATGTGCAGCGGGCGGGCTGCTTCTGGCCATACCCGCAAATTTGGCGCACCATTTTTTGACCGGTCGGGTTCGGGCGATTGTGCGGGACATAGAGTGGGCCGGGAATGAGATCATGAAGTATCTTTTGACCGAGTATCGGGATTTTGATGCCGTCAAGAATGCCATCAAGGAGGAAACGGAAGCATGATCACCCGACCCTTGGATCTAGCCGCCAAATTGAGGCCTGCGCCGCGTAATTTTGACGCCTTGTTTTGGGTCAATGGGGCCGCGTTAGTCTTGTTTTTTCTACTGTTTGGTTCCCGTTTCGTGCTCGCGCCCGGTTTGGGGGTGGATTTCGACGTGCCCATCATCCAGGGAGCCGTGGGGGCCGCAGCCCGGACCACCCATGTAATCAGTGTAGCAAAACCGGGCCTGATCTTCACGGATGATGGGGCCCTCGACATGGATCAATTGAAGGGATGGCTGACCGTGCAAGGGAGCAAGACAAGCGAGGCAGCCTTGCTGGTGAGGGCGAATGGCGCCATTCCAATTTCCGAGCTGACGGACATCATCAGCGCAGCTCGCCATGCCGGTTTTCGGGTTCAGATCGCGGCCTTAGACCCGAAAATTGATCCTGTTACGCCATGACAAGGCAACCTGGGTTTGAGCGGCGTGTGTGGTGGATCGCGGGACTGGCGGCTGTAGTTGGGTCGATCTCATTGACACTTTTGTTAAGTTATCGATCTCCCATTGAGGGAGCTCCGCCACAGTTGGTCAAAACTAGCCAAAACACAGAAATTGGGCTGACGAGATTGGTTCAAACCTCGGAAAGCAACCTGGTGGCAGCCGAAGCGGAATTTTTCGATCCGACCCCCTTGTTTCTGCCAACTAAATGGAATACAGGGCAAAATGTGTTGCCATCCAACATCTTAAGGGACCCTGGCCAGATGTTTCAAGATTTCCCGTCGCGCTTGGTCTTTGTGTCCGAGGGACTAGGGTTAGAGTTTCCTAATAATACGCAAATTCCTGATAAATCTATTGATACGATCCAAATATTGGATTCAAAGATCGCATTCGCAGGCATCGGGAGAGGGGATGCCCTGCCGGCGGTTTTGAAGGAACGCAGTGGTTTCATGGAAATCACCGATGTTAATGGCGGGAAGAGGGTATTAACCGAAATTCTGCCTCCAATGATCCTGCCAACCGACAATTGGCACCCCTTGGAACTCATCGGCGTGATCAACCGAGCAGGCATGGTAGGTCAATTGTCACTGGTGGAAAGCTCGGGGGTGGATGAAGTGGACGCGATTTTTCGCAAATACCTCGCCCAAACCTTGCATTTGGGCGAACGATTGACCCCCGGATTCTATCGTATTTTGGTTGGGCCGTAGATTTTTAACGAAAGCTTAAGTTTGCAGTTGACGGGCCAAATTCCGCCCTGCACGTTCATCGCTCTTTTCGTTTTTTGACCCTCCTTTGGTCTGCCCAGATAGCTCAGTTGGCAGAGCACGTCCTTGGTAAGGACGAGGTCGTCGGTTCAAATCCGATTCTGGGCTCCAGGTCAACGTCGCACAACTTCAACGACGTAAAAGTTTTGAGGTCAAAAAATCAGTCCAAACAAATCAAGTCTCAACCCAATGGCTAAAGGCACATTCGAACGCACAAAACCGCACGTAAACGTGGGCACAATCGGCCACGTCGATCACGGTAAAACTACTCTGACGACCGCAATTCTCGCTTCACAAGCGCGTAAAGGGCTCGCCGAGGTCAAGACCTATGCGGATATCGCAAAAGGTGGAACCGTTCGTGATGCATCGAAGATCGTCACGATTTCGGTCGCCCACGTGGAATATCAGTCGGACAAGCGTCACTATGCGCACGTCGACTGCCCCGGCCACGCCGACTTCGTCAAAAACATGATCACCGGTGCCGCCCAGATGGACGGCGCGATTCTGGTGGTGTCGGCGGCCGATGGCCCGATGCCTCAGACCCGTGAGCACATCCTGCTTGCCCGTCAGGTTGGCGTGCCCCAGCTCGTGGTGTTCCTCAACAAGGTTGACCTTATTGATGACGAAGAGCTCCTCGAGCTCGTCGAGATGGAAATCCGCGAACTGCTCAGCAAGTATCAATTTGACGGCGACAACGCCACGATCATCCGTGGCTCCGCCACCGCTGCCCTCGAAGGCAAGCCCGAGGGCGATGCCGCCATCACGGCCCTCATGGAAGCGATCGACAAGGACATCCCCGAGCCTGCTCGTGAGATGGACAAACCATTCCTGATGTCGGTCGAGGACGTTTTCTCGATCACGGGTCGTGGCACGGTCGCCACCGGTCGTATCGAACGTGGCGTCATCAAGGTCAATGACACCGTCGAAATCGTTGGTTTGCGGGACACCGTGAGCACGGTCGTGACCGGCATTGAAATGTTCCGCAAGTTGCTGGACAGCGGTCAAGCCGGTGACAACGTGGGTATTCTCCTTCGTGGTATCGACAAGGAAGGCATTGAGCGCGGCCAAGTGCTCGCCGCCCCGAAGTCGATTACGCCGCACAAGAAGGGCAAAGCCGAAATCTACGTCCTTTCCAAGGACGAGGGAGGCCGTCACACGCCGTTCTTCAATGGCTACCGTCCCCAGTTCTACTTCCGCACGACCGATGTAACCGGTGTGGTCAATCTCCCCACTGGCGTGGAGATGGTCATGCCTGGTGACAACATTGCCGTGGAGATCGACCTGATTTCCGCCATCGCAATGGAAAAGACCCAGAAGTTCGCCATCCGTGAAGGTGGCCGCACGATTGGCGCTGGTCGTATCACCGAGATCATTGAGTAAGATCTCGTAATCAAAAACTTAAACTACTTCGCCGAGACCTCATTCCCGGGGCCTCGGCGGTGTCGTCTTAAAATCTATCGCACAGGGGTGTAGCTCAATTGGTAGAGTAGCGGTCTCCAAAACCGTTGGTTGGGGGTTCGATTCCCTCCGCCCCTGCCATCCGCAACAAATTAAATGAAGAATCCATTCCGCAGCACACGTATTTTCCTCGGTGAAATGGTCGGCGAACTTCAAAAGGCCGCCTGGCCCACGAAGACCGAATTGCGTGATTCCACGATTGTCGTGGTCTTCGCTTCAGCGCTGCTCGGTATCTTCACCAGCATCAGCGATTTTTCTCTCGTCTCATTCGTGGACCTTTTCACGAAACTGGTCAGCTAAACGCCGCCCATCCATGTCCTCCGAAATTTCAGCCCCCGCCACCGCCCAATGGTTTGCCCTGCACACGCTCTCCGGTCAGGAGAACAAAGTGAAGGCCTACATTGAGAAATTCAAGGTCGTCGAGGAGCTTGAGGATAGTGTCTTCGAAGTCTTGTTGCCGACCGAAGTCGTCTCCGAGGTTAAAAACGGCAAAAAATCAACCAAGAGCCGCAAGCTTTATCCGGGTTATGTCTTCATCCAGATGAATCTGTATGGGGAGGACGGCAAAGTGATCAACAAGCCGTGGTATTTCATCAAGGAAGTGAACGGAGTCATTGGTTTTGTCGGCGGTGAGCGTCCTGCTCCCTTGCGCCAGTCGGAAATCGACGAGATCCGCGCTCGAATTGAGGCCGCCAACGGCAAGGAAGTGCCCAAGATTCAATACGCTGTCGGAGAAGAAGTTAAGATCACGGACGGTGCCTTCACCAACCTCACCGGCCGGATTGACGAAATTGATCCTGATCGCGGCAAACTTAAGATTTCGGTCTCCATTTTCGGTCGGTTCACACCGGTCGAGCTCGAATATTGGCAAGTGCACCGCATCACGGAATGACCCGTTGCCCAAGCCAACCCACCACCTGCATTCCATTTCATAAACTGAACACCCGCCACTTTCACTCCCATGGCTAAGAAGATTCAAGGATACATCCGTTTACAACTACCCGCCGGGGCTGCAAATCCTGCACCGCCCGTGGGTCCCGCACTGGGTGCCCAAGGCGTCAACATCATGGCGTTTTGCAAAGAATTCAATGCCAAGACCAAGGACCAAAATGGCATGATCCTGCCCGTGGTCATCACGGTATTCACGGACAAGAGCTTCACTTTCATCCTGAAGTCGCCACCGGCCGCAGTGCTCCTCAAGAAGGCCGCCAATATTGCATCCGGCTCCGCCACCCCCAACAAGGACAAGGTCGGCAAGGTTACCCGCAAGCAACTGGCGGAAATCTACAAGCTCAAGGCCAAGGATCTCAACGCCAACGATGAGGCTGCCGGGATCAAGACGATCGCCGGGACCGCCCGCAACATGGGCATCGAGGTAATCGACTAATTTCACCCTAAACCGCAACTCAACGCGGGAGTCTCCGGACGTTTGCACCGCTAGGAGTCATACATGGAAAAACACAGTAAAAGATACGTCAGCGCTATCAAGTCCGCTGACCTGACCAAAGACTACTCCCTGCAGGATGCAGTGAGCGTCCTCGCCAAGTTCCCCAAGGCCAAGTTTGACGAGACCGTCGAACTGGCCCTGCGTCTGGGTGTTGACCCAACGGCGGGCGAGCAAATGGTGCGTGGCACCACGCCATTGCCCAATGGCTCCGGCAAGAAGGTGCGCGTTTTGGTCTTCACCGACAACGCCGAGGCCGCCTTGGCGGCGGGCGCTGACCACGCCGGTCTGCAGGAAATCATGCAGAAGGTCACCGAAGGTTGGCTCGACTTCGATGTCGCGATTTCAACCACCGAGGCGATGAAGCAGGTGCGCACTTTGGCCCGGGTGCTCGGTCCCAAGGGCCTGATGCCCAATCCCAAGAGCGGAACCGTCACCGATGATATTCCCGCTGCGATCAAATCCGTGAAGGCGGGTCGCGTGGAATTCAAAATGGACAAGTCGGCCAACATTGGTGTCGGCATTGGCAAGCGTTCCTTTACCGACGCTCAGATCATCGAGAACGCCCAGGCGGTCATCGATGCCATTGGCAAGGCCCGCCCGGCTACGTTCAAGGGCAGCGGCTACATCAAAAGCATTTCCCTGTCATCCAGTATGAGCCCCGGAGTGCGCATCGCCTCCGGAGAGTTCAGCAAATTCTAAGGAGCCACGACCATGAGAGCTGAAAAACAATATTTAGTCGCCGAGGTCGAGACCCACCTCAAGAAGTCTGACTACGTCATTCTAACCAACTTCACCGGCGTCACCGTTGCCGATGTCGCGGATCTTCGGGCCGAGCTCAAGAAAGAGAACGCCGAATTTCACGTGGTGAAAAACAGTTCGCTGCGCGTCGCCGCCAAGGCGATGGGCTTGCCTGAGTTCGAGGATTCACTGGCTGGTCCCACCGCGATCGTCGTGGGTGGTGCCAACTCTCCCGGCGTGGCCAAGATCGTGACCGACTACTTCAAAGCCAAGCAGAAGGTTGAGGTCAAAGCCGCCATTCTCAGCCAGAAATTGCTGACGGCTGATGATGTCAAAGCCCTGGCGGCCCTGCCATCACTTGATGCCCTGCGCGCCCAGTTGCTGGGTCTCCTCAATCAACCCGGCACGATGCTCGTTCGCGTGCTCAATGCCATTCCGCAAAGCGTGGTCAACGTCCTCCAGGCCAAGATTCGCGCCGCCGAGTAATTTCAACCCATCCACCCCAACCAATTTCCAAGCGGGGCATTTTTCCGCGCCGCAACCGAAAACAAAGCAAAGTTCAAAACTAGGGGATACGTCTCTTAAACGCACTTCAGTTCAAGTCGCTAGTCTCGAACAAAAGATAATATCATGAGCAACATCACCAAAGACCAAGTTATCGAGTGGCTTTCCGGCCAGTCGGTTCTCGAAATCGCCGATCTAGTCAAGGCCCTCGAAGAGAAGTGGGGCGTTTCCGCCGCCGCTCCAGTCGCCGTCGCCGCCGCTCCCGCTGCGGCTGCTGCCGCTCCTGCAGAGGAAAAGACCGAGTTTGACGTCGTGCTTCTTGAAGCCGGGGCCAACAAAATTGGCGTCATCAAGGAAGTCCGCGCCATCACCGGCTTGGGCCTCAAGGAAGCCAAGGACCTCGTCGAAGCCGCCCCGAAGCCGGTCAAGGAAGCCGCTTCCAAGGCCGACGCCGAGGAGATCAAAAAGAAACTCGAGGCCGCTGGCGCCAAGGTCGAGCTCAAGTAATTTCACTTGGCCGACTTAGTTTCACAACTTCCGAATTCTTCGGGGCAGGCCGTGTTTTCACGCGGCCTGTCCTTTGCCTTTTCCCATTCTGTTCTTTCGTTAGTCAGCCGCGCCAATTCTTGAGCGCGAACTTCCGTCCTTTTTTTCATCAAACCGGGTAATTACATGGCCGACCGCACACAATCCGAACGCATTAACTTCGGCAACCTCCGCGAAGTGATCCAGCCGCCGAATCTGATCGAGATTCAGATCACCTCCTATCTGGACTTTCTGCAGAAGGGCCTGCCCGACAAGCAACGCAAGCCCCAGGGCCTTGAGGCCGTGTTTCGTGAGGTCTTCCCGATTGAGTCCTATGATGCCCGTCTGACGCTCGAATACGTTTCCTACACCTTGGGCGAGCCCAAGAATTCCGAGATCGAGTGCATCCGTGAGGGCGTCACCTATTCCGTGCCGCTCTATGTGAAGCTGCGCTTGCGGGAAGAAGACTTCATCAAGGATGAAGAAATTTACATGGGTGAAATCCCCATGGTGACCGAGCGCGGCTCGTTCATCATCAACGGCGCTGAACGCGTCGTCGTCTCCCAACTTCACCGTTCCCCGGGCATTGCCTTTGAGGTGACGCCGCATCCGAACGGCAAGCTGCTGCATTCCTTCCGGATTATTCCCGATCGCGGCACCTGGCTTGAAGTGCAGTTCGACAATAACGACCTGCTATACGTCTATCTCGACCGCCGCCGCCGCCGTCGCAAATTTCTCATCACGACGATGCTGCGCGCCGTCGGGTATTCGAGCGACATCGATATCCTCAACCTGTTCTATGAGATCAAGGATTTGAAGGTATCCAAGGCCCTCGATCTGGAAAATGTGTCCACGCTCGTGCTGGTTGAGGATGCGATTGATGCCCAGAAGGGTGTCGTGCTGGCCCGTGCCTTTGAGCCGTTGACCAAACAAATCGTGCGCACTTTTGAAAAACACGATATCAACACGATTCGTGTGATCGACACCTCCGGTGACGAAGGTGCCATCATCCGGGCGCTCAAGAAGGATCCGACTCGCAACGAGGAGGAGGCCCTCAAGGAAATTTACAAGCGCCTGCGTCCCGGTGAACCACCGACCACGGCCAACGCCAAGGCCCTGCTCAAGCGGCTCTTCTTCGATCCAAAACGTTACGACCTCGGTCGCGTGGGTCGTTACAAGGTCAACCAAAAGCTCGGCCTGAAGGTGGCCTTGGAACAGCGCATTTTGGAATCCGGTGACGTGGTCGCCGCGACCAAGTATCTCGTCCGCCTCAAGCGGGGCGAGGGTGTCGTTGATGACATCGATCATCTGGGTTCCCGCCGCGTCCGCACCGTGGGCGAATTACTCGCCAATCAATGCCGTCTGGGTCTGAGCCGCACGGAGCGTCTCGTCCGTGAACGCATGACGATGTATGATCAAAGCGTGGATTCGATCACGCCGCAGAAGCTGATCAACCCGAAGGCACTCACCACGGTCATCCGTGATTTCTTTGCCCGGTCCCAGCTCTCGCAGTTCATGGATCAAATCAACCCCTTGGCCGAGGTCACGCACAAGCGTCGTCTTTCCGCCCTCGGGCCTGGCGGTCTCAATCGCGAGCGCGCCGGTTTTGAAGTGCGCGACGTTCATCCTTCGCACTACGGCCGCATCTGTCCGATCGAGACGCCTGAAGGTCCGAACATCGGTCTGATCAATTCCCTCTCCACCTATGCCCGCGTCAATGAATTTGGTTTCATTGAAACACCCTACCGTTTGGTGAAATCCGGCAAGGTCAGTGACAAGATCGAGTATCTCACCGCCGACCAGGAGGAAGCCAAGGTGATCGCCCAAGCCAACGCTGAAATTGATGACAAGGGTCATTTCGTTGGCAAGGTCACCGTGCGTAAGGATGGCGAATTCCTTGAAGTGGCCGCCGACGAGGTGGATTACATGGACGTATCACCGAAGCAGGTCATTTCGATCGCTGCCGGGATGATTCCCTTCCTCGAGCACGATGATGCGAATCGCGCGCTCATGGGCGCAAACATGCAACGTCAAGGCGTGCCATTGTTGCAGGCCGAATCACCGTTTGTGGGCACCGGCATTGAAGAACGCGTCGCCCGTGACTCCAAGATCGTTGTCGTGGCCGAAGAGGGTGGGGTGGTCGCTTCGGTGGATGCCAAACGCATCGTTATCACCAAGGACGGTGAGTTGCCCCGTTCACTCAAGAACGATCCCAAGAATGGTGTGCAGGTATACGAACTGCGCAAATTCATGCGCTCCAACGCCGGCACCTGCTTCAATCAAAAACCCCTCGTCAAGCTGGGTCAGAAAATCAAGGCGCAGCAGATCATCGCCGACGGTCCTTCGACCGAGAAGGGTGAAATGGCGCTGGGTCGCAACGTGCTGGTGGGCTTCATGCCGTGGAACGGTTACAACTTCGAAGATGCGATCCTGATCTCCGAGAAAGTTCTGAAGGAAGACATCTTCACCTCGATTCATATCCAGGAATTCGAAGTCACCGCCCGAGACACCAAACTTGGGCCCGAGGAAATCACCCGGGATATTCCCAACGTTGGCGAGGAAGCGCTGAAAAATCTGGATCACAACGGTGTGATTCGCATCGGTGCCGAGGTGAAGCCCGGCGACATTCTGGTCGGAAAGATCACCCCGAAATCCGAAACCGAACTGGCGCCCGAGGAAAAACTACTTCGTGCGATCTTCGGCGAAAAAGCCGCAGACGTTAAGGATACTTCGCTGGTCGTGCCTTCCGGCGCGGCCGGCATCGTCATGGATGTCAAAGTTTCCTCCCGGATCGACAATGAGGTGGAGCGTTTGTCGCCCTCCGACCGCCGTCGCCAAATCAAGCAAATCCAGGAAGAATACAAAACGCAGATGGACAAGCTGCGTGAAGGACTGACCGAGGCTCTTTCGAATATCCTGTTGGGTGAAAAAATCCCGCTTGATGTGATCAACGGTGAATCCGGTGAAATCATCATTCCGGCCAATCGCAAGATCACCAAGACCCTCCTGCGCAAACTCGCCGCGGTTTCCAAACACGTGCAGATCGACCCTTCCCCGGTTCGCATCAAGATCATGGAGATCATCGGCGGCTACCAGACCAAGTTCGACGAGCTCGAGAGTGACCGCGAACGCAAGATCGGTGCCGTGGAGGCCGGCGAAGGTGACGGCAGCGGTGCCATCAAGCAGGTCAAGGTTTACATCGCCACCAAGCACAAGCTTGAAGTGGGCGACAAGATGGCCGGTCGTCACGGTAACAAGGGTGTGGTCGCCAAGATCGTGCCTGAGGAAGACATGCCGTTTCTCCCTGATGGGACCCCGGTGGAAATCTGCCTCAATCCCCTCGGTGTGCCTTCCCGCATGAACGTGGGGCAGGTGTTGGAAACTCACTTGGGTTGGGCCTGCAAAATCCTTGGGATCAAAGTCGCGACCCCGGTGTTCGACGGTATCCCGGAAAAACGGGTCCGCGAATACTTGGCTGAAGCGGGTCTCCCGACTTCGGGCAAGAGTGTGCTCTTCGACGGACGCACCGGTGAGCAAATCGACCAACAGGTCGTGGTCGGCTACATCTACATGATGAAGCTCAATCACCTTGTTTCCCACAAGATCCACGCCCGGGCTGTTGGTCCTTACTCCTTGGTCACCCAGCAACCTTTGGGCGGCAAAGCTCAATACGGCGGCCAACGCTTCGGCGAAATGGAAGTCTGGGCCTTGGAGGCCTACGGCGCGGCGCATACCTTGCAGGAACTCCTCACGGTCAAGTCGGACGACGTGCAGGGTCGCACCAAGATTTACGAATCGCTCGTCAAGGGCGACAACACGTTGCAGGCCGGCACACCCGAATCCTTCAATGTTTTGATCAAGGAAATCCAATCCCTCGGGTTGGACATCAAGCTCAACAAGCGCGACTCACTGGGCTTCGGCACCTGAAGTCACATCGCATCATTTAACAACATCTGGGAAAGCATACATGAGCATTCAACCTTCAGAAACCGCCGGTTCCGCAGCCCGTGAGGAAGTTCGCAACGCCTTAGGTGACGTCGTCAGTCCATTCGACTGCGTGTCCATCACGGTCGCCTCCCCCGAAACCATTCGCAAATGGTCCAAGGGCGAAGTGAAGAATCCCGAGACGATCAATTACCGCACCTTCAAGCCCGAGCCGGGTGGTCTTTTCTGTCAAAAGATCTTCGGCCCGGTGCGCGACTACGAGTGTGCCTGCGGCAAATACAAGCGCATCAAATACAAGGACGTAGTCTGTGATCGTTGCGGAGTTGAAGTGACCATTGCCCGCGTCCGTCGCGAGCGCATGGGCCACATTGAACTCGCCGTCCCGGTCACCCATATCTGGTTCCTCAAGAGCATGCCGAGCCGCCTTGGCCTGTTGCTGGATATGACGGCCCGCGCCCTGGAGCGCGTCATCTATTACGAGAACTACATGGTCATCGATCCGGGCAAGACCCCGCTCGAACCGCATCAACTGTTGACTGATACCGAGTATCGCCAGGCGCTTGATGAATACGGCGAGGATTCCTTCGTGGCCAAGATGGGCGCTGAAGCCGTCCGTGATGGCCTGTCCCGCACCGACCTCCAGGCTACGGTGGCTGAACTGCAGGAGCAGATGCGCGCCACCAAGTCGAAACAGATCAAGAAGAAGCTCTCCAAGCGACTCAAAGTCATCCAAGGCTTCATCCATTCTCATTCCCGTCCGGAGTGGATGGTGTTGGAAGTGCTGCCCGTGGTGCCGCCCGACCTGCGTCCCCTCGTCCCGCTCGAAGGGGGGCGTTTCGCCACTTCCGATCTTAACGATCTCTATCGCCGCGTCATCAACCGCAACAATCGTTTGCGGAACTTGATGCAGTTGAAAACGCCCGATGTCATCATTCACAACGAAAAGCGCATGCTGCAGGAAGCAGTGGACGCACTTTTCGACAACGGTCGCCATGGTCGGCCAGTGACGGGTGCGGGTAACCGTCCGTTGAAGTCCTTGTCCGACATGCTCAAGGGCAAGCAGGGCCGCTTCCGGCAGAACTTGCTGGGCAAGCGCGTGGACTACTCCGGCCGTTCCGTGATCGTCATCGGACCCGAACTGAAACTCCATCAATGTGGTTTGCCCAAGAAGATGGCGTTGGTGCTGTTCGAACCTTTCATTATCCGCCGGCTCAAGGAACTTGGCTTCGTGCACACCGTGCGCGGTGCCCGCAAGATGATCGAGAAGAAGTCCCCGGAAGTCTGGGACATTCTTGAGGAAGTGACCAAGGGTCATCCGGTGCTGCTCAATCGCGCACCGACCCTGCACCGTCTTTCCATTCAGGCCTTTGAGCCCGTATTGATCGAGGGTGAAGCCATCCGCGTTCACCCACTGGTCTGCACGGCTTACAATGCCGACTTTGATGGTGACCAGATGGCGGTGCACGTGCCGCTTTCCCTGGAAGCAATCATGGAGTGCAAACTCCTCATGATGGCGACGAACAACATCTTCTCGCCTTCTTCGGGCAAGCCGATCTTGACGCCTTCACAGGACATCGTCCTGGGTGCCTATTATCTGACCATCGAACCCCGCAAGAAGCCCACCAAGAACGAGCGGGTGCCCTTGTTGAGTGGCGTGCAAGAGGTGCAGTTTGCCAAAGCGGACGGCGCCCTCCGCGTGCACAATTGGGTCGATATTCCCAATCCCGACTACGGTCGCGATACCGTTTACGGCAACAAGGAAAAGCGGGTCATCCGCACGACCGTGGGCCGGGCGATCTTCAACGAAATCTGGCCCGCCGGGGTCGGGTTTGTGAACTTCCCGGTGCCAAAGTCAAAGCTGGGTGACTTGATTCTCAACACCTACAAAGTCGCGGCTGAGGCCATGACCGTTGAGACCCTCGACAAGCTCAAGGAACTTGGCTTCCAAGCGGCGTTCCAGGCCGGCATTTCGATCGGTATCGATGACATGATCATCCCCGAGTCGAAAAAGGATATTGTAAACGAGACCCGCAAGAAGATCGCCGAAGTTGAAGCGCAATTCAACAAGGGCATCATCACCGAGGGTGAACGGAAGAACAAGGTCATCGACTTGTGGACCGGCACGACCGACCGCATTGCCAAGGAAGTGTTCAGCAAGCTCGAGCACAACGAAGGCCGCGACGAGGTTAACCCCGTCTATATCATGATGGATTCCGGTGCCCGTGGTAACAAACAGCAGGTTCGCCAGCTGTGCGGAACCCGCGGTCTTATGGCCAAGCCTTCCGGCGAAATCATTGAACGCCCGATTCTGTCCTCGTTCCGCGAGGGTTTGACCGTTCTGGAATACTTCATCTCCACTCACGGCGCCCGCAAGGGTCTGGCCGATACCGCGCTAAAGACTGCTGATGCCGGTTACCTGACCCGCAAGCTCTGTGATGTCGCCATGGATGTGATTATTGCCGAGGAAGATTGCGGCAGCCGCGATGGTGTTTGGAAGAAGGCCATTTACGAGGGTGACGATGAAATCGTTGGCCTGCGCGAGCGCATCATTGGGCGTTGCTCCAGCGATGACGTCTACAATCCACTCAACCCAACCGAGCTCATCCTGGCTTCCGGCGACCTCATTACGGAGGAAGCGGCCACCAAGATAGATGATGTCGGCATTGAGCGGGTCAAAATTCTGTCTCCGCTGACGTCCAACAGTCCCTATGGGATCGACGCCAAGAGTTACGGGATCAATCCCGCTACCAACAAGGTGGCCAAGACCGGTGACTCGGTCGGCATCATCGCCGCCCAATCCATCGGCGAACCTGGCACCCAGCTTACGATGCGCACCTTCCATATCGGTGGGGTGGCTTCCGGCGGCTTCAAAACCCCTGAAATCCGGGTGCGGTCCGGTGGTATTGTAAAATACCGCGGCCTCCGCTTGGTGCAAACGGCTGATGGAGCCTCCATCGTGCTGAACAAAACTGGCACAATCCAGATCCTGGATGCCGAAGATCGCGAGCTCGAGACCTACAACATTGTGGTGGGATCCTTCCTCCACGTGGGTGATGGTGAGAAAATCACCAAGGGTTCAGTCCTCGCCCAGTGGGATCCGTATAATATCCCGGTTCTCTCGGAAAAGGGCGGCACCTTGGTCTTCAAGGACATGATCCCCGGTGTTACCGTCAAACGCGAGCTGGACGAATCGTCCGGTCGTATCGCGACCGTAGTCATTGAGCACAAGGAGGATCTCAATCCACAGGTTGAGATTCGTGATTCCAAAAATCATCCTCTGGCCGCCTATTCGATTCCGGTTGGAGCGCAGATTGCCGTGAACGAAGGTGACACCATCGCGCCCGGAGCGCTGTTGGCCAAGACCCCGCGTCAAGCCTCCAAGACCAAGGATATCACCGGTGGTTTGCCTCGTGTGGCTGAACTCTTTGAGGCTCGCCGACCCAAGGATGCCACGGAAATGTCCCGCATTGACGGCGTGGTTTCCTTTGAAGGCACCGTGCGTGCGAAACGCAAATTGGTTGTTCGCAATGATGAGACCGGTCAAGAGGAAGAGCATCTCATTGCCACGGGCAAACATATCATCGTGCAGCCAGGTGACGTGGTCCATAAGGGCCAACATCTCACGGAAGGCTCTGCCGATCCGCACGAAATTCTGGAAATTCTCGGGCCGAGCGCGCTCTACGATTTCCTCATCTCCCAGGTTCAGGAAGTCTATCGTCTCCAGGGAGTAACGATTAACGACAAGCATATCGAAATCATCATCCGTCAAATGCTCCGCAAGGTTCGCATCACCGACCCCGGTGACAGTGAATTCTTCTGGGGTGAACAGGTGGATCGATCTTCCTTCCTCGCCGACAACAAACGAATTGAGAACGCGGGCGGCAAGCCCGCTGAAGCGGAGCCGATTCTGCTTGGTATCACAAAGGCATCCTTGGAAACCGAGAGTTTCATCTCAGCCGCTTCGTTCCAAGAGACCACTCGGGTGCTCACGGATGCATCCACCTTGGGCAAGGTCGATTTGCTCAAGGGCTTCAAGGAGAACGTTATCATGGGGCACTTGATTCCGGCCGGCACAGGCCTGCCGAAATACAAGGCGCTCAAGATAACGTTGCCGTTTGGGGAGGCATTGCCGGTGGAGGAGGTTGCCGCCGAAACAGCCGCGACCGAGGCAAGCTAAGCCCGGTCCAGACTGACTTATCAGGCCGCGGATGCATGCATCCGCGTCCTTGTTGTTTAGGGCAGACAAATTCTGCTTGTAAACAGGACGGCATTTGCCGAGATTTTCACTCCTCCCGCCAAAATCACATGTTGAGCCTAGCTCCGTGTGGTTTAACGCCCGGCCTTAACGGCCGGGCGTTTTTTTTGAGGAATAATGACAGAAAGCAAAAATCGAGCTTGTAGCGTCCAGGCAAACGACCAAGTCTGGCTGGCTCCCACTTTCTCAGACGCGTTTCATTGCCCAGGATGGACGCACTACAAACTCGCGGAACGAGGCCAAATCTCGGATTTTCGCGAACCTTCATACTTTTCGCCAAAAAGTTCTTGCCGAGCTTTTAACGGGTGCTAGCTTCTTCCTCTTTTCTCTAATTCTCACACTTAATTTCGTATGCCGACCATCAATCAGCTCGTTCGCAAAGGCCGCCGCAAGGTAGTCGCCAAGTCGAAGTCACCGGCTTTGGACAGTAACCCGTTTCGCCGTGGGGTCTGTGTTCAGGTCATGACCCGCACACCCAAGAAGCCGAACTCCGCTATTCGCAAGGTCGCCAAGGTCCGACTCACCAATGGCAATGAGGTGATTTCCTACATCCCTGACGAGGGACATTCCCTGCAAGAGCACTCCATCGTTTTGGTTCGTGGTGGTCGTGTGAAGGATCTGCCGGGTGTGCGCTATCACATCGTCCGTGGAGCATTGGACGCCACCGGAGTCGAGAAACGCCGTCGCAGTCGCTCCAAATATGGAGTCAAACGACCCAAGGCCGCCAAGTAATCAATCTACCTTCAACTAACTAAGCCATGTCACGCCGTCACAGAGCAACCAAACGCAAGGTTGAGCCAGATATCCGCTACAACAGCCCGTTGGTGGCTCATTTGGTCAATGTCGTAATGAAAAGCGGCAAAAAGAATATTGCCCAACGCATCGTCTACGGTGCCTTCGAAAAAGTTTCCGAGAAGCTCGACAAGGGCAACCCTGTCGACCTGTTGCTTGGTGCCATGGAAAACGCCCGTCCCCGCTTGGAGGTCAAGAGCCGCCGCGTGGGTGGTGCGACTTATCAGGTGCCGGTTGAGATTTCGTTTGAGCGTCAGGAATCGGTTGCTTTGCGCTGGTTGGTGGCCGCGGCGAACAGCCGCAAAGGTATGCCAATGCATGACGCGCTCGCGGCCGAAATCGTTGATGCCTACAACAACACGGGTGGCGTGGTGAAAAAGAAGGAAGACACCCACAAGATGGCACAGGCCAACCGTGCATTTGCACACCTTCGCTGGTAATTCACGCCATGTCTGAAGCCGCGACCAAGATATCCATCGTTACCGACAAGAGTAAAATCTCGCCGGTCAACGCCAAGGAACGTCCTTTCCCATTGGAGTGGACGCGAAACATCGGCATTGCTGCGCATATTGATGCCGGCAAGACGACCACCACCGAGCGGATACTTTTTTATTCCGGTGCCGTCCATAAAATCGGTGAAGTGCATGAAGGCACAGCCGTAACTGACTGGATGGAACAGGAACGGGAGCGTGGCATCACGATCACAGCGGCGGCAATCTCCTGTGCATGGAATGCTTCCAATGGTCCCTGGATGGGCATCAACCAACGGATCAACATCATCGATACCCCAGGACACGTGGATTTCACGGCTGAGGTAGAACGCTCGATGCGCGTGCTGGACGGTGCCGTCGCAGTTTTTTGTGCGGTGGCGGGTGTGCAACCCCAGTCCGAAACCGTATGGCGTCAGGCCAATAAATACGGCGTTCCCCGGATTGCTTTCGTCAACAAGATGGACCGCACCGGTGCCGATTTTTTCCGCGCGGTTTCAGAGATGCGGGAAAAACTTAAGGCCAATGCCCATCCCTTGTTTCTGCCCATTGGCAAGGAAGAGAACTTTACCGGCCTGATCGATTTGGTCCAAAACGTCGCCTACATTTTCGGCACGGAAGAGGATGCTTTGGGATTGAAGCCCGTCACCAGCGAAATTCCGGCCGAGTATGTGGACCAGGCGCAGGAGTATCGCGAGAAGCTGACCGAGGCGATTTCGGATTTTGACGATGTAATCGCGGAAAAATTCCTGAATGGCGAGGAGATCAGCGTGCAGGAATTGCAGATTGGTGTGCGCAAGGCCACGGTCTCGATGAAGTTTGTCGGCGCGATTCCGGGTTCTGCCTTCAAGAACAAAGGCGTCCAACGTTTGCTCGACTGTGTGGTCAACTACCTGCCGGGGCCATTGGATGTCCCTGCCATGAAAGGGCAGGACACCGACGGCAAGGAAGTGGAGGCTGTTGTTACCGATGCCGGCAAGTTGGCTGGATTGGCGTTTAAACTTTGGAGTGATCCTTTCGTCGGCAAATTGGTCTTCTTCCGGGTTTACACCGGCAAGCTGCCCAAGGGCATGCCGCTATACAATCCTCGGACCCGTCGCACCGAGCGGGTTTCCCGTTTGGTTTTGATGCGCGCAATGGATCGCGATGAAATCGACATGGCTTATTCCGGTGACATCTGTGCGCTCGTGGGCGTCAAGGATGTCATCACAGGCGATACCCTTTGCGATGAGGATTTTGATATCCGCCTTGAGCCGCCATCCTTCCCGGAGCCGGTCATTGCGATGTCGATTGAGCCCAATTCAAAGGCCGACCAGGAAAAAATGGGCACAGCGCTTCAGCGTTTAGTGGCCGAGGACCCAACCCTGCGGGTTTCGACCGACCCGGACACAGGTCAGACGATTTTGGCCGGCATGGGTGAATTGCACCTGGATATCATCCGCGACCGCATGAAACGTGAGTTCAAGGTCGAAGCGACCTCGGGTAAACCCCAGATCGCCTACCGTGAAACCATTCTCACCGCCGCCGATGGCGAAGGTAAATTTATCCGGCAATCCGGTGGCAAGGGTCAATATGGCCACGTGGTCATCAAGATTGAGCCCAACGAAAAGGGCAAAGGAATCGAAGTCATCAATGAAATCGTTGGTGGGTCCATTCCCAAGGAATTCATCAAACCCTCCACGGATGGCCTGTTGGAAGGTTGTAACAATGGTGTGGTGGCGGGTTATCCGGTGGTCGACGTAAAGCTGCGCATTGTCGACGGATCCTTCCACGATGTGGATTCGTCGGAACTCGCGTTCAAGATGGCCGGCATCTTTGCCTTCAAGGAAGCCATGAAGGCGGCGAACCCGATTTTGCTGGAGCCGATCATGACCGTTGAAATCACCACGCCGGAAGAATACCAGGGCGATTTGATGGGCGATATCAATCGCCGTCGCGGTCAAATTCAGGGAATCGAAAACAAGAATGGTGCCGGTATTGTTACCTCGCATGTTCCGCTCGAGATGCTGTTTGGCTATGTGACTGACATCCGTTCGCTCTCCAAGGGTCGCGCCAGCGCCTCCATTACACCCTCACATTTTGAGCAGGTCCCCAATTCACTTCTGCCCAAGATCGTCGAGTCCTCCAGCAAGGCTCCGGCCCGCACCTAACCCATCTCTTCCTCCATGAAAGGCCAACGCATTCGCATCAAACTCCAGGGCTACGACTATCGGGTCATCGATCAGTCCGCCCTCGAGATCGTCGAGACCGCCAAGCGCTCCGGCGCCCGGGTCTCCGGTCCAATTCCGCTGCCCACCCGCATCGAAAAGCTGACCGTCAATCGTTCACCGCACGTGGATAAAAAATCCATGGAGCAGTTCGAGTCACGCACGCACAAGCGCCTCATCGACATCATCGAGCCCACCGCTCAGACGGTTGATGAACTCAAGAAACTCAATCTCCCCTCGGGCGTAGATATCACCATCAACGTATAATTAATTAACTCCATAGTTAGCAGTTGCCCAAGTGCGCTCGCGCACCGCTGGAGCTGTCTAATGTAGGTCGTTAAACGGAAATTTTCCACCTACCACTTAGCATTATGATCACATCGCTTTTAGGTAAAAAACTCGGCATGACGCAGGTCTACGACGCCAACAACGTCCTGATCCCCGTCACTGTGGTTGAAGCCGGTCCCTGTGCCGTCGTCCAAGTCAAGACGACCGATACGGATGGCTACCACGCTGTTCAATTGGGCTTTGCCCAGCAAAAACTCAAAAACTCGTCCCGGGCGGAGTTGAACCATGCCAAGAAGGCCGGGCTCGAGGTCGCCCCTCGGGTGCTGAGTGAGGTTCGTCTCACTGAGGCCTCGACGGCCAAGGCCGGGGATGTCGTTACCGTGGAGATTTTCACCGCAGGCCAGTTGGTTGATGTCATCGGCATCAGCAAGGGCAAGGGCTTCGCCGGCGTGGTAAAGCGCTTTCGGGTCAATGGTGGTCCGGCTTCGCACGGTTCCATGTTCCATCGCCGCGTGGGTTCGATCGGCATGCGCCAAACGCCGGGCCGCGTGTGGAAGAATCAAGTCATGCCCGGCCACATGGGCAGCGAGCGCCGCACGGTGCAAAACTTGCAGGTGGTTCAGGTGATCGGTGACAAGAATCTCATTCTGGTCAAGGGCGCCATTCCCGGCGCAAACGGTGACGACGTGCTTGTCCGTTTGGCCATCAAAGGTCAGCCGAAATCAGCCTAAACCGGAGAATTTACAGCCATGAAACTTACAGTATTTAGCGCTGACGGTAAAACCAGCAGCGAAAAAGAATTCGCCAACCTGCCCACGTTTGAAGGCGACAAGGGTCTCCAAGCCGTGAAGGAAGTCATCGTTGCCATCAACGCGAACAACCGGCAAGGCACCCACTCGACCAAAACTCGTGGTGAGGTGAGTGGCGGTGGTAAAAAACCCTGGCGGCAAAAGGGCACCGGACGTGCCCGCGCTGGATCCATCCGTTCGCCCCTCTGGGTTGGTGGTGGTGTCGTTTTCGGTCCCAAGCCGCGCGACTATTCCAAAAAGATCAATTCCAAGGTCAAGGCTCTGGCCTTCAGCCGGGCCCTCTTTGACCGGGCTTCCGCCGGTGAAATCGCCGTCATCGAGCAATTTCTCGTTGCCCAGCCCAAAACCAAATTGATGAACGAAGTGGTCAACCGGATCGCTCCCAAGGGCAAAATCCTGTTGGTTGATGCACCCTTCTCGGCGGAAAGCGCTCGTGCGGCCCGTAACATCGACCGGGTTTCCCTCCAGGAAGCGGCTGAACTGAACACCTTGGATCTGGCCCAATATGGCAAGATCATCATCAGCACTTCAGCCCTCGAAATCATCATCGGCCGTCTCAATGGAGATAAGAACTAATGAACGCCAACCAAGTGCTCAAACTCGTCCGTCTCACGGAAAAATCCAGCAAGCAATCCGCCGAGCTGGGCCAATACACTTTTGAGGTATTCCCTTCTGCCACCAAACACACGGTTTCGGTCGCGGTTGAGCAAACCTTCAAGGTCACCGTCAAACGGGTGAACATCCAAAATTATCAGGGCAAAAACAAAAAGAGCCGCACGGGCCAGCCCACCATCGGGTCCAGCTACAAAAAGGCCATCGTCACCCTGAAGGCGGGCGACAAAATCGAGCTCGTCTAAGCGCCGCCGTCACCAACCGGAGAAAATCCATCATGCCACTTAAAGCCTCACGACCGCTGACTCCCACGCAGCGCTTCACCACGCTCAACCGTCAGCCCTCCCTGTCCAAAAAACGGCCGGAGCGCCTCCTGACGGAAGCCAAACCCAAAACCGGTGGCCGCAATGTCTATGGCCGCATCACCTCCCGCCGCCGTGGCGGTGGTCACAAGCAGCTTTATCGGATCATCGATTACAAGCGCGACATTCTCGACATGCCGGCCCGTGTGCAGGCGATCGAATATGATCCCAACCGCTCAGCCAACATTGCTCTGGTGGCCTATGCGAGTGGGGAGAAGCGTTACATCATCGCTCCGAATGATCTCGCCGTGGGTGCCTCCATTATCACTTCCAACAAGGCGAACCGGAATGATTTCATTGTGGGCAACAATTACCCGCTCGAGATCATTCCTCCTTCCACCCGGGTTCACGCGGTGGAACTGGTGCCCGGTCGCGGTGCGCAGCTGGCTCGTGCTGCCGGTGCTTCAGTCGAACTGGTCGCCGTCGAGAATGGTTTGGCCCAGCTCAAGATGCCTTCCGGTGAAATCCGCCTCGTGCATCCCAAATGCCGGGCGACGATCGGTGAAGTGGGCAATGTTGACCACGGCAACCAGAAACTCGGCAAGGCCGGCCGCAACCGCTGGTTGGGCAAGCGCCCCCGGGTCCGCGGTATGGTGATGAACCCGGTTGATCACCCCAATGGCGGTGGCAACGGCAAGTCCAAGGGTGGTGGCGGTCGTCAGCAATTGGTCTCTCCTTGGGGTCAACTGGCAAAGGGCTTCCCGACCCGTCGTCGCTCCAAGACTTCGAACAGCATGATTATTGTCCACCACAATGGCCGCAAACCCCGCGGTCGTAAATAACACCTAGCGCTTTCGCACCATGGCACGTTCCATCAAAAAAGGGTTCTTCGTTGATTACCACCTGCTCGAGAAAATCGAGAAGGCGGCCAAGGCGGGTGCTCGCAAACCCATCCAGACCTGGTCGCGTCGTTCGACCATCACGCCCGACTTCGTCGGTCACACCTTCAATGTCCACAATGGCAAGGCCTTCATTGCCGTCTATGTCACCGAAAACATGGTGGGCCACAAACTCGGCGAGTTCGCCCTGACGCGCAGTTTCAAGGCGCACGGTGCCACGACCAAGAAGACCGTTTAATATTTACCTACCAAACCAATCACAAAAGGGCAGGGTGCCGCACGCGGCGCTACTGTCGCCTCCCTAAGGAATCAAACACATGGAAGTCCAGTCCCTCACTCGCAACGCCCGCATGTCTCCCAAAAAGATGCATGAGGTCGCGCGTATCATTCAAGGCCGCAAGGCCACGGAAGCGGTCGATTATCTGACCCTCATTCCCCGCAAATCCGCCCGTCTGATTGTCAAGACGCTCAAGAGCGCGATCGCCAACGCCGAAAACAACAACAATCTCTCGGCCGACACCCTCACGGTTAAGTCCGCGGTGATTGAAAATGGTCCGGTGCTCAAGCGGTTCAAGGCCGGAGCCCGTGGCACCGCCAAGCCGCGTCGCAAGAAAATGGCACACATCCGCATCATCCTTTCCGACGGCAACTCCAACTAATTTTATCCATGGGCCAAAAAACCAATCCTATCGGTTTCCGTCTAGCCGTTCGTCGTAACTGGCAGTCCCGCTGGTATGCCACCAAGAAGGACTTCCCCAAGCTGCTGCTCGAGGACCAAATCATCCGTGAGAAACTCATGGAGAAATTGAAGCAGGCCTCGGTGCCGCGTATTTTCATTGAACGCGCCTCCAACCGGGTGCGCGTCAAGATCTACACCGCCCGTCCCGGCATTGTCATCGGTCGCAAGGGTCAGGAAATTGAGAAAATCAAAGAGGAACTGGCCAAATTGACCGGCAAGGAAATCCTGCTCGACATCCAGGAGGTCAAGAAACCCGAAATCGAGGCCCAATTGGTCGCCGAGAACGTGGCTTTGCAGCTGGAGCGCCGTATTGCTTTCCGTCGGGCCATGAAAAAGGCCGTTGAAATCGCGATGACCCTTGGCGCCGAAGGCATTCGTATCCAGTGTTCCGGCCGACTTGGTGGTGGCGACATCGCCCGTCGGGAATGGCAGCGCAAGGGCCGGGTGCCATTGCACACGCTCCGCGAAAATATCGATTACGGCTTCACCGAAGCCAACACCGTCTATGGCAAGATCGGCATCAAGTGCTGGATCTGCAAAAAGGAGTCCGACAACAACTGATCCCTCGTCGGATCGCATTGATTTAGGAGTAACCAATCATGGCTCTCGCACCTTCCCGCACCAAATACCGTAAATCCCAAAAAGGGTCCCGCGCTGGCAATGCCAAGCGTGGCAACACCCTCGCATTTGGTGAATACGGCCTTCAATCCCTCACCCGTGGTCCAATGACCGGTCGTCAGATCGAGGCGGCCCGTGTCACGATCACCCGGCACCTGAAGCGCAAGGGTAAACTCTGGATTCGGGTTTTCCCGCACAAACCCGTGACCAAGAAGCCGGCCGAAACCCGTATGGGTAAGGGCAAGGGCTCGGTCGAATACTACGTCGCCGTGATCAAGCCCGGGGCCATGCTCTTCGAGCTCTCCGGCGTTTCCGCAACCATTGCCAAAGAGGCCTTCTGTCTGGCCGATGCCAAGCTGCCGTTTCACTGCCGCTTCATCACCCGCTGATCTGCCTTCCCAAGAGAATACAAACGCCTCCTGCCATGACTTCGAAAGAAATACGCGAACTCTCGCTTGTCGAGATCACCACCAAGCTCCGCGAAACCAGCGAGCAACTCCTCCAGTTGCGTCTGCGCAAGCAGACCGGCCAGGTCGAGAAAACCCACGAGTTGCGCACCCTCCGCAAGGATATCGCCCGCCTCGAGACCATCCTTAACGAAAAGAACCGCCAAGCCGCCTGAGGCGCATCCTGCCATGTCCCAACACGCCCGTCATAATAGTCGCAAGACCCTCATCGGTTTTGTCACCAGCCGCTCCGGTGACAAATCCATCAAGGTAACCATTCCTTACAAGACTCCCCATCCGCTTTATCACAAGATCGTGAACCGGCAGACGGTCGTGCACGTGCATGACGAAAAGAATGAAGCCCGGATCGGGGATCGGGTTGAAATCATGGAGACCCGTCCCATGAGCCGTCTCAAGCGCTGGCGCATCACTTCGGTATTGGAGCAGGCATTGAGCACAACGGATGTAGCCATTACGGAAAATGACGTGGCGGCCAGCGTGCCGACCAAGACCACCAAGTCCTGAGCGTTGGCTCCCTCACTTAACCACAATCAATTCGGAGGTCTAACATGATTCAACTTCGTTCCACCCTTACCGTTGCCGATAACACCGGCGCCCGCAAAGTCTCCATGATCCGCAAGATGGGTCAGTTAACCGATACCGCCGGTATCGGTGACATCATCACCGTGCATGTTCGCGAAAGTGCGACCGACGCCACGGTGAAAAAGGGGGAAGTCGCCAAGGCCGTGATCGTCCGGACCAAGGCTCCCGTGCGTCGGGCGGATGGCAGTTATCTGCGTTTCGACAGCAATGCCGTTGTCATCATTGATGCCACCAACAATCCCAAGGGCACCCGCATTTTTGGTCCCGTCGCCCGCGAATTGCGGGCGAAGAACTTCATGAAGATTATTTCGCTGGCGCCGGAGGTCCTTTAACATGCCTAAAAGTCACATCAAACGCGGCGATCAAGTCGTTGTCATCGCAGGTTCCCACAAGGGCAAAGAGGGTAAAATCCTCGAAATCCTTGCCCCCAAGTCACGTGCCCGGGTTGAAGGCGTGGCCATGATGAAGCGCCATCTCAAGAAATCCCAGGAGC
Organism: Cephaloticoccus sp.; assembly: GCA_021734075.1. Lineage (GTDB taxonomy): Bacteria > Verrucomicrobiota > Verrucomicrobiia > Opitutales > Opitutaceae > Cephaloticoccus. Next base: position 13,172 of record JAIPJW010000004.1, on the reverse strand, counting down.
ATCCCCAGGGCACAATTGCCGAGCGGGAAGGATCCATTCACATCTCGAATCTCATGCTCAAGTCGGTGCACGAGGCGGGCAAACGCAGCAAGACCGCCGCCGCCACTGCCTAATCGCAACTGCACGCTTGCCAAACCCGGCAACCGCCTGCGTTACTGAACCCTTTTCCTCACACTCCTCATCCTTTTGCCGTCGGGTCGGAAATCCGAAGGCCCTCATCATGAGCTCCATTCCTACACTCAAGTCCATTTACACCGAGCAGGCTGTCGCTGCCCTCATTGCCAGCCGTGGCTACAAGAATAAGCACGATGTGCCCAAGATCACCAAGGTGGTGCTCAACTCGGGTATCCACGCCGATGCCGACAAGAACCAGATCGCCGATGTGCAGCGCGACATGGCCATCATTGCCGGGCAAAAGCCGGTGCTGACCAAGTCGAAGAAGGCCATCTCCAATTTCAAGCTCCGCCAGGGCCAGATCGTGGGTTGCTGTGTGACTCTCCGGGGCAACAGCATGTGGGAGTTTCTCTATCGGATGATCGCGGTCGCATTGCCCACCATTCGTGACTTTCGCGGAGTTTCCCCCAAGCTCGACGGCAACGGCAATTACAACATCGGAATCACCGATTTCACCATTTTCCCGGAAATTACCGTGGAAAACGTCAAAAAGACCATGGGGCTCGATATCACCATTGTGACCACCGCGATGACCGACGAGGAAGGCCGCGAGTTGCTGTCCCTTTTGGGTATGCCCTTCCGCCGCACGGAACCCGCCAAGACTCAAGCCGCCTGATAAATTTATCCGCCATGCCGAAAACATCTGCCATCGAACGTAACAAGAAGCGCATTCGCCTTGTGGCCCAACACAAGGTCAAGCGGGCTGAGCTCAAGGCCATCCTCGCCAATACCGAGACCTCCGATGAGGAGTTTTTTGCCGCCCAGAAGAAACTGGCCAAATTGCCCCGCAATTCCGCGGCTGTGCGCATCAAGAACCGTTGCGCCATGAGTGGTCGTCCCCGGGCCTACATCCGCAAGTTTGGCGTGTCCCGTATTCAGTTCCGTGAACTCGCCCTCGCCGGTAAAATCCCCGGAGTCACAAAGTCCTCCTGGTAATTAATTTTTGGCCGAGGGGAGTCGGATATGACCCCTCAGCCGCATCAAACAAACATCCAACATGACAGACCCAATCAGTGATTTTCTAACCCGTTTGCGCAATGCGTCACGGGCCCGCCTCGACGAATGCTCCGCGCCGCATTCCAAACTCAAGGAAAGCATTGCCGGCATCCTCAAGGGTGATGGCTATATTGTCGATTACACCGTGGCGGCCGACGACCGGGGGCACAAGGTCATCGTCGTCAAAATGAAATACGTTGATGGCGCACCGGTCATCACCGATCTGCAGCGGGTTTCCAAACCCGGCCGCCGACTGTATTACAGCTATACCGAAATCCCCCGCGTCCTCAACGGTCTCGGCATATCCATACTTTCCACTTCCAAGGGTCTCATGAAAGACCGGGATTGCCGCCGCAACAAAGCAGGTGGCGAGCTCATCTGCAAAATCTGGTAAGGAACAAAGCACCATGAGTCGCATCGGCAAAAAACCCGTTATCATTCCCGCCAAGGTCAAGGTCGACATTCAGGGACATACTGTCCATGTCGATGGTCCCAAGGGGAAAATCTCCAAAACCTTTGCTCCGGTCGTCACGATCACGAGCGCCGACCAGCAAGTCTTGGTTGCTCCGGTCGATGATTCCCGCTTTTCGCGGTCGATGTATGGCACGGCTCGTTCCATCATTGCCGGAATGGTCAAGGGGGTCAGCGAAGGCTATTCCAAGGATCTCGAAATCCAAGGCGTCGGTTTCAAAGCCACCCTCAAGGGCAAAAACATCGATCTGGCTCTGGGCTATTCCCATCCGATTTCGATGGAAATCCCCGCAGGCATCAAGGTTACCGTCACCGACCAAACCAAGGTCAAGGTCGAAGGACCCGACAAGCAACTGGTCGGGGCTGTCACGGCTGAGATTCGCAGCTATTACCCGCCTGAGCCCTACAAGGGCAAGGGTGTCCGTATTGTGGGCGAGCGTGTCCGCCGTAAGGAAGGCAAGACCGTCGCTTAACATCACCTGTAACAAATTATTTCCGGGTCCCTCCCATGAATACCATTCGCAAATCCAAACTCCTGCAGAAACGTCGCTGGAGAATTCGCAAAAAAGTCACTGGCACGGCCGTGCGCCCACGTCTTTGTGTCAAATTCAGCGGCAAGCACATTTATGCCCAGGCCGTCGATGATGAGAAAGGTGCGACCCTCGCCTTCCTTTCCAGTCTCGATGCCGACCTCCGGCAGAAGAAACTCTCGGCCAATGTCGTGAGCGCCAAGGAACTTGGCACCGCTTTCGCCGTCAAGGCCGTGGCGGCAGGTATCGGTTCGGTCGTGTTCGACCGCAGTGGTGCCCGTTATCATGGCAAAGTAAAACAATTCGCCGACGCTGCCCGTGAGGGTGGTCTCAAATTCTAAGAGCCTCGCTCATGAGCACCGATTCCAATACCTCCAGTCCTGTAACTCCGACCGCAGCCCCGGCAAATGCTCCGGCCGCTCGACCGCAACGCCGTGACGGCGGTCGCGGTCCCCGTCGGGACAATCGTAACCGTGATGCGGCCCCTTCCGATGGTCCGACCATGATTGAAAAGATCGTTTTCATCAATCGTTGTGCCAAAGTCGTGAAGGGTGGCCGTCGCTTCAGTTTCTCCGCCCTCTCCGTGGTGGGTGATGGCAAAGGCAAGCTTGGCATCGGTTACGGCAAGGCCAACGAGGTGCCCGACGCCATCCGCAAGAGCACAGCCCACGCCAACAAGCACATGGTCTCCGTCAAACTCAAGGGTGATACCATCCCCCATGAGGTGTTTGGCGAATACGACGGTGGCAAGGTGTTGCTGCGTCCCGCCACGACTGGCACCGGCTTGATCGCTGGTGGTGGCGTCCGTGCGGTGCTTGAGGCCGCCGGGGTCAAAAATGTCCTGACCAAGTCCCTCGGCTCCAAAAACCACATCGCGGTGGTCAATGCCACCTTGCAGGGCCTGCGTAAATTGCGTTTGGCGGAAGATTTTCAAGCCGCGCTCAAATCCTGAGTCTATTTAACCATTATCCGAGTTCCACTGGTTACGACCAGTTCGGGGCGAACCAAATCGAGGAAAACAAATGAAACTACACGAACTTAAGAACGTTAAGGGCGCCATCCACCGCAAGAAGCGGGTGGGCTGTGGCGAAGGCGGCGGTCACGGTAAAACTTCCGGCCGGGGTGGCAAAGGCCAGAGCGCACGCTCCGGCAGCAGTATCCGTCCCGGTTTTGAAGGTGGCCAAATGCCGCTCTATCGCAAACTGCCCCAGCGCGGTTTCAACCAATTCAATTTCCGCACGGAGATTGCGATCGTCAATCTGGGCGATCTGGCACGAATTGACGCCGCCGTCACTGAAGTGGATGCGGGCATCCTTTTCGTCAATGGTCTGATCCGAAAGGACGAGACCCAGGTGAAAATTCTGGGCAACGGCGAAATCTCCCGTCCCCTCAAAATCACGGCCACAAGATTTTCGGAATCGGCCAAGGCTAAGATTGAGAAGGCGGGCGGTCAGGCCATCGTGGCTTAACATGGTCAACGACTCCTCGTGGCTAATTACTCCAGGATTCAAGCTTCACCAAATTAATGTTCTCCGCCTTTACGAATTCCCTGAAGATTCCTGAGCTGCGCTCGCGTATCTTCTATACACTGGCGTTGCTGTTCGTGGCCCGGGTGGCTGCGCACATTCCCCTGCCGGGCATTGATCCGCACCCGTTGCAGCTGTTCTTCGCCGATCAGACTGCCAATGCCGGCGCCGGTGGTTCCCTCGTGGGTCTCTACAACATGTTCACGGGTGGGGCGTTGATCAAGGGAGCCATCGCGGCCCTGGGCATCATGCCTTACATCAGTGCCTCCATCATCTTTCAGTTGATGACCGCCGTGGTGCCGGCACTGAGCCGCTTGCAGCAGGAAGGTGATGTTGGTCGTCAAAAACTCACCCAATACACCCGTTATGCGACGGTGGTAATCTGTTTGGTGCAGGGTGCTCTCTTGATTTTGGCGCTGGAAAATCCCAGCCGGCTTTTCCCGGGTTATGACCTGGCTACCTACGGCCCCATCGTGATGGTGGGAAAAATGGGCTTTCTGATCACCTCGGTCATCTACATGACCGCAGGCACCATGCTGCTGATGTGGTTGGGCGAACAGATTACGCAACGGGGCATTGGCAACGGTGTGTCATTGTTGATCACGGTGGGTATTCTTGCGGATGTGCCCGGTGCCGCCGCGACCACCTACCAATTGTTCTTTGCGCCCATCGGCGTGACCCGCCTCGGCCTGCCCGAGGGGATAATCATGGTTCTGATGTTTTTCCTGGTTACCATGGGTATCATCATGGTGGTGCAAGGGCAGCGGAAGATTCCGGTCCAATACGCCAAGCGGGTGGTGGGCAACAAAGTCATGGGCGGGCAAAGTTCATTTCTGCCTCTCAAGGTCAATTATTCCGGGGTGATGCCGGTGATCTTCGCCAGCGCCATTCTGCTTTTCCCCCAGCAGATATTTTCCCAGATCGGCGCCGCCTTTAACATCAAGTTTTTGGTGGAGTTTTCCCAAAACCTGCTGCGCGGACACTGGACCTACTACGCGATTTATACCTCGCTGATCCTGTTCTTCAGCTATTTTTGGGTATCGGTCATGTTCAAACCCATTCAGATTGCCGACGATCTGAAGAAATATGGCGGTTATATCCCGGGCGTGCGTCCGGGTGAACCCACCGCACAGTTTCTTGATTTCATCATGACCAGACTCACCTTGGCGGGTGCAGTGTTCCTGACCGTCATTGCGGTAATGCCTGACTTTCTGCTTTTTGAACTTAATGTCCCCCAACGTATTGCCATCTTCTTCGGTGGCACGGGTATGCTGATTACCGTGGGTGTCATTTTGGACACGATGCGCCAGGTTGAGACCTTCCTGTTGCAACGCCATTACGACGGGTTTCTTAAAAAAGGCCGGGTGCGGGCCCGCAGCACCAAACAGGGCATGACCGGCGATGCATTGAGCACCGAGGCACTAATGAAATTGGCTCTGCCCATGTTGGTCATCTTCTTCATCGGTATCGCGGCTTGGGGTATTCGAACCTTTGCACTTTAGTTCTTTACTCCGGTCGTGATGACAGGCAATTTCGACCCTTTCTCTAGTTGCGGCGTCACCGCCAAAACCAAGTTTATACTCCTAGGCACGCCAGATTCATCTCTGCTGTCTTGGGTTCGTTCTTTGAATCTTGAGCACGTCTCTCCTGCCGAATTGATGCGGCTGGAGATTTCGCGTCGCCGCGGTCTCCCGACCGCGGCAGAAATCACGTTGGCTTGCATGCGACGTTGGTTTTTTGCGCGTAAACCTGATGCGGGTTTTGTCCTTACAGGCTTCCCGGCTACGCTGCTCCAAGCAAAAATGCTCGACGAATGGCTGGAAGTTCGTGGTGAAACGCTGCAAGGCGTCTTCGCTGCGGAAACGGTTTCAGCCGACCTAATCGAGCATTATCGCACCCTCGGTCTCTTCATCGAAGAGCCGAACTTTGCCGCCGCCGTATGAGTTTGATCAAATCCAACGATCAAATCGTCCGGATGCGCGAATCGTGCGCCATCGCCGCTGCAGTGCTTGATAAACTCAAGTCACTGGTGCGGCCTGGAATAACTACCCAAGACTTGGATGAAGCTGGCCGTGACATTATGGCCGAATTTGGAGCCCGCAGTGCCGATTTTGGTTATCAAATCGGTTCCCGGCGCTATCCCGCTCACACCTGCATATCGGTTAATGAGGAAGTCGTTCATGGCGTTCCTTCCCTACGCCGGATCCTTCACGATGGCGACATCGTGTCACTTGATGTCACCGTTGTTTACAAGGGTTACATTGGTGACAATGCGATCACAATTCCGGTTGGGGTCATTCACCCCCAAATGGAAAAATTGATTCGTGTGACCGAGGAGTCATTGGCAGTGGGCATTCGGCATGCGACGGTGGGAAACCAAATTGGCGACATTTCCCATGCGATTCAAAAATATGTTGAATCGAATGGCTTCAGTGTAGTGCGTGATTTGGTCGGCCATGGGGTGGGGGAGCAAATGCATGAACCTCCGGAAATTCCCAATTTCGGCCGCCGTGGCACCGGGCCAAAAATCAAAGCAGGCATGACTTTGGCCATCGAACCCATGGTAAACATCGGCGGATATCGCACCAAGACCATGTCCGATGGTTGGACGGTGGTCACCGCTGACAATTCCGCCTCTGCTCATTTTGAACATACCGTGCTCACTACCGACCACGGCCCTGAAATCCTCACAGTCTCCCCGTCACCTTCCGCCTGATACACACTCTTTTCCTTTTAAAATTCAACTCTCAACCTAATCCACAATGCCACGTCTCCTCGGTGTAGATATTCCTGCGAACAAAAAAGTCGCGTATTCCCTCCGCTATATCAATGGCATCGGTCCCGCCCGGGCTGATCTCATTGTCAAAGAAGCCGGACTTGACCCGGACATGCGGGCCAATGACCTGGACGAAGAGCAACTGAACAAGGTGCTCCACGTGATAGCCGAGCACAAGTGGCTCCTCGAAGGTGATCTCCGCCGTGATCTCGCGGCCAACCTGAAGCGTCTTCAGGCCATCAATTGCTACCGGGGCATTCGTCATCGCCGCGGTTTGCCAGTGCGTGGTCAACGCACCAGCACCAACGCCCGCACCCGCAAAGGTTCCCGCAAAACTGTGGGCGTGACCAAAACCACCAAATAATCATTACCCGTCATGGCCGAAGAAAAGTCTGATCCCAAGTCTGAGAAACCCGCCGAGGCTACTGCCCCGGCAAGCAAACCTGCCAAGTCCAAGGCTGCCAAGCCGGCGGCTGAAGAGACCGTTGCCCCAACCGAGCAAAAGCCGGTTGAACTGGTCGGCGGTGTGGCCAAACAGCCCACGGCTGAGGACCTGCTCAAGGAGGAGCTGGGCACCATCAAGATTCGCAAAGCCAAGGGCTCCAAGAATGTGGTTTCCGGCATCGCGAATGTCCTCGCCTCTTTCAACAACACTATCGTTTCCATCACCGACCAAAAGGGTCAGGTCATTGCCTGGTCCAGTGCCGGTAAGTGCAACTTCCGTGGTTCCCGCAAATCCACCGCTTATGCCGCCCAAGTCGTGGCGCAGGACGCGGCCCGCAACGCCATGTCGCATGGTTTGAAGGACATAGTCATCCGCATCTCCGGGCCCGGTATGGGCCGCGACAGTGCAATTCGTGGTCTCCAAGCGATCGGCCTCGAAATCACTTCCATCATCGACGTCACTCCCGTGCCGCACAACGGCTGTCGTCCCCCCAAACGCCGTCGCGTCTAATTCGACAATTCACCTGTAAACCAAATTTCATCCCATGGCTCGTTATACTGGACCAACCACACGTCTTAGCCGCCGTTTCAACCAACACATCCTTGGTTCCGGCAAGGCCCTTGAGCGCCGCGCCTATCCGCCCGGACAGCATGGCCCGCGCATGCGGCGCAACAAGCTTTCCGAATACGCGGTCGGCCTCAATGAAAAGCAAAAGCTCCGTTATATCTACGGCTTGCTGGAGCGCCAATTCCGTCGCCTGTTCGAAAAGGCCAAGCGCGAGCGTGGCATCACCGGTGAGCGTTTCCTGCAACTCCTGGAAACCCGTTTGGACAGTGTCGTCTATCTGCTTGGCATGGCCAAATCCCGCGCCGCGGCGCGTCAATTCGTCAACCACGGGCATATTCGCGTCAATGGCCACAAGGTCGACATCGCCAGCTACAGTGTGCAGTCCGGTGACGAGATTGAAGTCAAGGGCTCCCCGGCTTCCCGCCAGATGGCCACGCGCAATCTTGAGGAAAACCGCATCCGCAATGTTCCGGGTTGGCTCAGCATGGACAACGAGGCCCTGAAGGCCAAGGTCAACCGCCTGCCCAACCGCGATGAAATGGAACAGGGAATCAACGAGCAGATCATCGTTGAATTCTACTCCCGCTTCTAACCGTTTCGCCCTTTTATTCTCAACCATCAAAGCTCAACCATAGAGTTCATCGCCATGCCCAAACGTCTCGGAAAGTTCGAACTCCCGAACAAACTCACCAAGGTCGAAGAAGGCTCCACGGAGACCTACACCAAGTTCATCGCCGAGCCTTTCGAGGCCGGTTATGGTCACACCATTGGCAACTCCCTTCGCCGGGTCTTGCTCAGCTCCATTGAAGGCGCGGCCATTTCCTCGATCAAAATCGAGGGGGTCAGTCACGAATTTCAGAGCATCGACGGGGTGGTGGAGGATGTCACGGACATCGTCCTCAACCTCAAGAAGGTGCTCATCGTCTCGCACAAACGTGAGCCGGTGATCCTGCAGATCAGCGTCAACAAGTCGGGTCCGGTCACCGCGGCCGACATCCAGGCCGACGCCAATATCACCATTGTGAATCCCGATCAGGTCATCTGCACGCTCGACAGCAAACGTGCCTTTGATGCTGAAATTGAAATCAAGACCGGGCGTGGTTATTGCCCCGGGGAACAAAACAAGAAGGAGGAACAATCCATCGGGGTCATCCCGATCGACTCGCTCTTTTCGCCGGTCAAATTGGTGAAATACACGGTGGAAAACACCCGCGTGGGCCAAATCACCGACTACGACAAGCTGATCCTCGAAATCTGGACCGATGGTCGGGTTACGCCGGATGAGAGTCTGAAGCAGACGGCATCCATCTTGAAGCACCACCTCGATGTGTTTGATCGCGTTTCCGAGGAGTCGTATGAATTCGAAAACCAACAGAGCGAGGTCAGTGAGGAGCAGAACAAGCTCCGCAAGCTGCTCAATATGTCGGTCAACGAAATCGAACTCTCCGTCCGTGCCGCCAACTGTCTCAACAATGCCAACATTACGACCGTGGGTGAGCTGGCGATGAAGTCCGAGCAGGAGATGCTCAAATACCGCAACTTCGGCAAAAAGTCGCTCAACGAAATCAAGGACAAGCTCGAGGCCCTGGGCCTTTCACTGGGCATGAAGTTCGACGAACGTCTGCTTGATAATAAGAAGGAAATCTAAAATTTATTCGGTTCTCGCGCCGTCCGTGCCGCCCTACGCTGCGACCGGATTGCCGATCGGGAACTGACCAACACTACTACCAATGCGTCACAAAAAACACCGCGCTTCCCTTGGCGTGACTCGTGAACACCGTGCGGCAATGCTGTCCAATATGGCGGCATCGCTGATCACGCACGATCGCATCAAGACCACCCTGACCAAGGCCAAGGCCCTGCGTCCCTTTGTCGAAAAACTCATCACCAAAGCCAAAAATGCGGCGGTGAAGACCGATCCCAAGGATGCCCTGCATTTGCGCCGACTCGCCCACGCTGATTTGCGGGATGAAAATGCGCTCACCCTTCTCTTTAATGAGAAGTGCAAGCAATTCGCCGACCGCAACGGGGGTTATACCCGCATCTACAAGCTGGGGCCGCGCGACAGCGATTCCAGCGAAATGGCTTTCATTGAATTGGTGAAGGCCGAGGAAACGGGCTACAAGAAATCGAAGGGTCGCAAGCCGGCTAAGGCCAAGAAAGCCGCCAAGTCCGAGAAAAGCGATGCCGCTGCGGATGAGTCGACGGATGCAGCGGCTCCCGCCGCCGAGGTTGCACCCACCGAAGGTGAAACCAAGAGCTGAAATCGGTATTAAATTAGGTCTTACTCAACGCGTCGAAGTAGCCTTCGGCGCGTTTTGCTTTAATCCAATCCACCCGAGCCATGACCGCGACTGTCGTCATCTACAGCATTCTGGTGGGACTGCTGTTTCTGGTGCTTTGGCTGTATTATGATCACCGCGATCATGCCCGTTTTGAGCAACAACGCCGACGGTCGGCATTTCACTGCATTCGTTGCGACTGCATCTACGCCGCGCCGTCCCGGGCGGAATTGTGTGCCTGCCCGCGTTGCGGGCATGAAAACAGCCGGCTAAGATTTTAGGCTCTTTCTTGCGGTATCGGTTTTCTTGCTCCTAAGTCTTCAACTTTCCTTTTACTCCGTATGCCTCAGACCATCGCCGTTCTTGATTTTGGCTCCCAATACACGCAAGTGATTGCGCGTCGTATTCGCGAGTGCCAGGTCTATTCCAAAATCTTCCATTACCGCACGACGGCCGCCCAACTGCGTGAAGAAGGTGTCATCGGCATAATCCTGTCTGGTGGACCCAGTTCGGTTTTGGCGAAAAATGCCCCGCTGCCGGATCCGGCGATATTTGAACTGGGTGTGCCGGTGCTGGGTATTTGCTATGGCATCCAGCTGATGGGGCATTTGCTGGGCGGGCAGACCGTCCCGAGTAAACAAAGGGAGTATGGCCACGGGACCTTGGTGATCAGAAAGCCGGGCCGTTTGTTCGCAAAATTGCCGCGCAAGCTGCGAGTTTGGAATTCCCACGGGGACAAGGTGACGAAGTTGCCGCCGGGCTTCTCGTCGATTGGCACCACGGACAATTCACCCTTTGCCGCCATCGAGGATCGCAAACGCAATTTCTACGGCATCCAGTTTCACCCCGAGGTGTTTCACACGGAGCATGGTGTTGATGTGGTGCGCAATTTTCTGGTCAGGGTTTGTGCGGCCGCCCAGGATTGGACGACCAAGGATTTCATTGCTCACGCCGTGGCTGATATCCGGGCCAAGGTGGGCAAATCACGAGTCATCCTGGGTCTGTCCGGCGGTGTGGATTCTTCCGTGGCCGCGGCGCTGTTGCACACGGCCATCGGCCGTCAATTGACCTGTGTTTTCGTGGACAACGGGCTGCTCCGCCAGGATGAGCGTGAAACGGTGGTTTCCCTTTACGCACGGAACTTCAAGATCGACCTCCGTGTCGTGGATGCTTCCACCCTGTTTCTGCGGCGCTTGAAAGGTGTCTCGGAACCCGAACAAAAACGTAAGATCATCGGCCGCACTTTTGTGGAAGTTTTTGAAAAATCCCTCAAATCCATCGGCAAGGCCAAATTCCTAGCCCAGGGCACCCTGTATCCCGATGTGATTGAGAGCGTGACCATTGGCGACAACCCGGCATCCCTGATCAAAAGCCACCACAATGTCGGCGGTCTTCCCGCCAAGATGAAGCTCGAACTGGTCGAGCCGTTGCGGGAACTGTTCAAGGACGAGGTGCGTGCCGTGGGCACGGCTTTGGGCCTTCCGCGCGAAGTGGTTTGGCGTCAACCTTTTCCGGGCCCCGGGTTAGGTGTGCGGGTGGCCGGTGAGGTGACCCGTGACCGTCTGGTGGTGCTGCGGGCGGCGGATGCAATCTTGCAGGAGGAGATGAAGAAGAACGGCTGGTATTGGAAAGTCTGGCAGTCCTTTTGTGTCTACCTGCCGGTCAAGTCGGTCGGCGTCATCGGCGACGAACGCAATTATGCCGATGTCATCGCCCTGCGCATCGTGGAATCCAAGGATGCCATGACGGCCGACTGGACCCGCCTGCCCTATGACTTGTTGCAACATATCTCCAGTCGCATCACCAACGAGGTGCACAATGTCAGCCGGGTGGTTTACGACATCAGCTCAAAGCCGCCGGCGACCATTGAATGGGAGTAAACCTATATCGTCCGAATTCCACCAAACACCCTAGAAATGAAAACCGTATCATTGCGCCGCCTGTCACTTGCCCTGTTAGCCACTGCTTTTGCGCTTACCGGCACACACGCCGCCGAACCCGCCATCATTGCCAAGGCTCGTTCCTATTTGGGCAGTGAAGCCGCGCTCAATGCGGTCAACACCCTGCATTTCTACGGCACCCTGGACTTGAGCCAGGCCACGGAGGAAGTGCAAAAGTCTCCCATCAAGGTGGAAATCCAGTTCGAGCGACCGTTTCGCCAACGCAGCATCATTTCCTCTGAGAAGGGCACTGAGATCACGGTGCTGAATGGCTATGATGCCTGGCAGCGGGTCGCTGCATCGGACGACGATTCACGCTGGAATCTGTCCCTGTTGCAATCCGAGCAAATCAAGAATCTGCGGGCCAACGTGTGGGAAAACCTGTCTTTTTTCCGAGGGCTGGAAGATGCCGGCGGTGAGGTGCAGGACCTCGGGGCGGTAACCCTTGACGGCCAGGCTTGTCGCAAACTGGCCTTCATTCATTCGCCTGAAATTATCTTTTATCGTTTCTTCAATGAGGCAACAGGGCGCTTGGTGATGACGGAAACCCTGCGGGGTGAACGTATCCGCGAGGATGGGACCATGGTGGTGGCCGGCGTGAAATTTCCCAAGACCCTGACCACCATCACGACCCGACCGGATGGCACCGAACAGTCCATTGTTATCAATTTCGACCGGGTGACCGTCAATGAACCGGTGGAAGAGGGCACATATGACATGCCCTTGTTGATTTCGAAATAACCCGGGGGATTGCTTACCGGCGATTTTCTGCGCTAGGGTTTTCCTGTGCGCCTGCTCAACACCAAGTCCAAGAATTTCGACGCCGAACTCTCCGCCTTTTGCCGGGGAGCCGAGGTTTCTTCCGATGTCGTAGACACGGTCACGGCCATGCTGGCTGACGTCCGGCTGCGTGGTGACATGGCGGTCGCCAACTACGCTGCTCGTTTCGACGGGGTCAAACTGCGCTCACGTGAGTTTCGGGTCAGCCCGGCTGACATGCAGGCTGCCGTCCAACGGATGACACCCGGCGAAAAACGCGCCGTGCGCGAGGCACATGCCAACATTGTGGCATACAATCGCCGCGGGTTGCCGGAGGCCTGGCGGGGAAACAATCGTCACGGGGCGGAGATTGGCGAAAAGTTTGATCCCATTCGCCGCGTGGGGCTTTACGTGCCGGGCGGCCAGGTTCCCTTGGTTTCGTCGGTTTTAATGACCGCCACGCTGGCCAAGATTGCCGGCTGTCCTGAAATCGCGGTCTTCACGCCCTCTGATTCGCGGGGCCGGGTTGCGGACGGTTTGCTGGCAGCCCTGCATTTTGTCGGGGTTGATGAGGTCTATCGCATAGGTGGTGTGCAGGCGATCGCAGCCATGGCCTACGGAACTGAAAGCATCCCGGCGGTGGACAAGATTTTCGGTCCGGGCAATGCCTACGTCTGTGAGGCCAAACGTCAGGTGTTTGGGGTCG
>JAIPJW010000107.1 GCA_021734075.1 Cephaloticoccus sp. | reverse complement strand
GCTTGCAAGCGCTGCTTAAACTCGAAACCCGACCGGATGTGGATGCCACCCGTCGGCTCATGGCCGTATTTTCACCGTGGCGCAGTCTGGCCACGGCCCACCTCTGGCAACTCAACCAACCCGAGCCCTCATGACCATTTACACCCACACCTTTTCCACCCCGACGGGACTATTTTCAGTGGCCGTCAACGACGGCGGCGCGTTAGTGGCCACGGCATTTGGCGACATGTCCATTTTGCGCACACGCATCAAAGCAAACGCCACCCTGGTGGAAAATTCCCGGCGGACGGCAGAAGTGCGTCGGCAGGTTCGTGACTATTTCAAGGGCAAGCTCCGACAGTTCGACCTGCTCCTTGCCCCAACGGGCACGCCATTTCAACATGCCGTCTGGTCTGCCTTGCAGCGCATTCCCTTTGGCAGGACGGTTTCCTATGGGGACTTGGCCAAAACGATCAAACGCCCCTCCGCCGCCCGGGCGGTCGGTCGGGCCAACGGCACCAACCCGATTTGCCTGATCGTGCCTTGCCACCGCGTGATCGGGGCCGATGGCGCCCTGACCGGTTTTGCCTTTGGCGAAAAAACCAAACTGGACTTACTCAAGCATGAGGGAGCGCTTCCTCGATCAAAACACACTCCCCGGGGCGCATAAAGCCCGGCAAATGACCCGGTCCGGGGCTAGGCAATCCTGGCTTTGCCCAATTCGGCCGCGAACTGCTTGATTTTCGCCTCGTCCTTCAGTCCGGGCGCGAACTCCACGCCGCTGGCCACATCCACAAATTTGGCGCCTGAAGCTTGCACGGCTTGGGCAATATTATCCGGATCCAAACCACCCGCCAAGATCCAGTGGGTGCGCGGGTAGGTGGCCAGATGTCGGGCGAATTTAGCCCAATCACCGGTTTCCCCCGTGCCGCCAAACTTATCGGCGGCATAGGTGTCGAGCATGCAATAATCCGCGAGTTCCAACCAATTTTGCTGAATGTCGCATTCCGGGGGCAACTTGGGTGCCAGCCAAAGGTGCTCGGCCCCCACTATCCTGCTCCACTCCTTGATTTCCCCCATCGGTGTGGCCGGCCGAAAGTGGATTTGAAAAAAATCAAAACCGGCCGCTTTCATCTCCACCAATTCACTCGGCGCGGGTTCAACCGAGACCGCGACCTTTTTGCGTGCGGGCAGATGGTCAAACATGCACTGGAACTGGATTAAGGAAACGTAGCGGGGCGAGGCCGGAAACAAGATAAAGCCCAAATAGTCCGCGCCACATTGGTCGGCGAACTCCGCATCCACCAGGGAGGTCAAGCCACAGACTTTCAATCGAATGCCATTGATCATGTTGGAGTCGATTTAAACTTCAATATCCCCGAGGCAGGTTCCCACCAATCGGGCGGTGCCCAGCCAGGGATGATCCAGCGGCACGATCCGTTTGGTCGCGGCGGCTTTGGCCAGCGGCACCGGGACACACAAGGTGCCCTTCACTCCCACCATGACATTGTAGTGATGCTGGGCCAGCAGTTCGCCGGCCTTGGTGCCCAAGCGCGTGCAAAGCAGCCGGTCGAAGCCCGTGGGCGGACCACCGCGTTGCACATGACCCAAAGAAGTGACCCGGGCCTCGACCCCGGTCAACTGCTGCAAGCGGCGCGCCAACCGACTGGCCACGGGTTCCTGCACGAGATGAATATCCCCTTCCTCTCCACCTGATTTGATGGTGTGGGCAATTTCGTCCTGCAGTTTGCGCTTCTTGCCTTTGGCTGAGCGTTGCTCCTGTGCCTCCTGAACACTCAGGATGCCCTCGGCGGCGGCGATGATGGAAAAGCGTTTCCCCGAGCGTTGACGGCGCAACAGGCTGTTGGCCACCACCTCCATATTGTAGGGCAATTCCGGGATCAGGATGACATCGGCCCCGCCGGCGATGCCGGCCCCCAGGCAAAGCCAACCGGCCGAATGCCCCATGATTTCGCAAACAATGATGCGGTGGTGACTGGTGGCCGTGGTGTGCAGGCGATCAATCGCCTCGGTCGCAATCGACATGGCGGAATCAAAGCCAAAGGTAATGTCGGTCTCCGCCACGTCATTGTCGATGGTCTTGGGCAACGTCAGCACATTGATGCCGCCTTTTTGAAGCAATTTCAGCGCATTTTTTTGGGTGCCGTTACCGCCCAGGCAAACCAGACA
Source organism: Cephaloticoccus sp. (assembly GCA_021734075.1). Lineage (GTDB taxonomy): Bacteria > Verrucomicrobiota > Verrucomicrobiia > Opitutales > Opitutaceae > Cephaloticoccus. The sequence continues at coordinate 10,279 of JAIPJW010000107.1, read as the reverse complement.
ATCGAGGTTCAATTTGTGGTAATTGGCCACCGCCACTTCCGTCATGTCGAGCACCTTGCCGCCCATCGGCATTTTGTGCGGCTTGTCGCGACTGCTACCGAGAAAGGTCCCTCCCTGCGCGAGAATCCCGCTCACCAGCGGATTGTCGACGGGCATATACCGGTTCTCCACCAAGCCGCGAAAACCATCATGAATGCCAATCACTTTGATCCCGTGATGCATGGCCGCCTTGGCCACGCCACGGATGACGGCATTCAGCCCCGGACAATCTCCCCCCGCTGTCAGGATGCCGATGGTGCCGCTTGCTTTACGTGCCATGGATGCAGCGTGGATCAAATCTCTCGCCTTGCCGAGCCTGACTTTGTGACAACGCCGTTACCGCGCTGGGCTCAAGCCGCAAAGGAATTGATGCTGGCAATGACATATTCGACTTGGGCGTCGGTCAGTTCCGGGAAAATTGGCAGACTGATGCAGGCATCACTGGTCTTTTCCGCCACGGGAAAGGACCCACGGGCATGGCCCAGATCCGCGTAGCACTTTTGGAGGTGCAGGGGCACCGGGTAAATCAGGTCGGTCCCGACCTCCGCCTTGGCCAGGTGTGCCCGCAGGGCATCACGCTTGGGATGCAAAACCGTGAATTGATGCAGCACGCTGCGGCCGTAATCCGGTTCCGCGGGCATTTTCAATTCCGCCAGCGTTATGCCCGCCCGGTAAAAGGCCGCGATCGCCTGGCGACGGGCGGTCCATTTCGTCAGGTGCGGAAGTTTCACGTTGAGCACGGCCGCTTGGAAACCATCCATCCGAAAGTTGCCCCCGATGATGTCATGGTAGTATCGCCGGTCCGACCCATGCACCCGCACATGCCGGGCTTTGGTTAGCACGGCTTCATCCCGGGCGACAAACATGCCTCCCTCGCCACATCCACCGAGATTCTTGGTTGGATAAAAACTGAAGGTGCCCGCATCGCCCATGGTGCCGACCGGCCGGTCATTGTAGGTGGCCCCGATGGCTTGGGCACAGTCCTCGATCACAAACAAATTGTGACGGCGGGCGATCGCCATGATTTCATCCATGCGGGCAGGTTGGCCGAACAAGTGCACCACAATGATGCCCTTGGTGCGGGGCGTGATGGCGGCCTCGATCTGCGCCGGATCCAAATTATAGGTGTCGGGCTCGATATCCACGAACACCGGTTTGGCGCCGACATAGCTGATGCCCCAGGCCGAGGATATGAAAGTGAACGGGGTGGTGATGACTTCGTCGCCCGGACCGAATCCGGCGATCATGCACGCCACATGCAGGGGCGCGGTGCCACTGTTCATGCCCAGGGCACGGGGATAACCCAGGGTGGCACAAAAATTCCTTTCGAAATCCTCCACATCCCTGCCCAAGCAGAATCGCGTCGCATCATATGTGGCGGCAATGGCTGCGAGAACCTCGGCCCGAATCCCCTGATGTTGCTGACCCAAATCGAGAAAAGGAACTTTCATGAGTTTAGTTTCTTCACCAACGCGTCCACCAAACTGTCAAGATTGGGTTGCTTGGCAATAAAGGCGATCGGCAGGCCGCGGGTTTTCATTGCTTCACTGGTCAAGGGACCGATGCTGCCGGCCAGGGGTATTCTGGCCGTTTTGGCCAGGAGCAGCGCCCGGGCTTGATCCACGAACGAATTCACCGTGGAGGCGCTGGTGAACAACACCGCATCCGCCCCGTTTTCCCTGAAATTCTCCGCCACCGGATCGCCGGTCAAATCGGTCGGCTCCGTCTTGTAGACCTGCAACCGGTCCACAATCGCCTGTGCCTCCTCGAGTTTCTGCACCAGCTCGTCGCGATTCAGGTTGCCGGTGATCACCAGCACCTTGGCGTTGTCGAGGCTGCCGGTCTTGATCAATGCATCGGCCAGATCGGCTGCGGTCGCGTGCTCCGGTTGGCATTCCACCTTCAGGTGAAAGGCCTCGATTTCCCGGGCGGTGCCCGCCCCCACGCAGGCAAAACGCAGCAGGCCAAAGGCCCGGATGTCATCAAACAGCTTGAAAAATTGCTCGAAGAAAAAGCGGACCCCGTTCGCACTGGTGAAGATGATCCAGTCGTAGTTGCCGAGTTCGAGCATGGTATCGGCCAGATTCTGCTTGTCGATTTCCCGGCTGATCTTGATCAAGGGCAGCTCGACCACCTCGGCACCCAGGGAATTCAGCTTGGCGGCCAGTTCCGATGCTTGCTCGCGTGCCCGCGTGATAACGATTCGGCGGCCGGCGAGTGATTTTACAGCAGTCATTTTAATCCCAATTTTTTAAGCACGCGTTCCGCGGTGTCGGCGGGGGCGTTGAAGTCCTCCTCCGTCAGCGGCAAGCTGTGCAACCCGACATTCTCATGAAAAAGATAGAGCGTGTCCGCCGCGGCGTGGGCGGCAAAGGCGGTATGGCAACCACTGCCCAGGGCCGACTGAAAGGCCCGCTCCACCCGGACACTGCGCGCCGTATTTGCATCCAGGACCTCGGCCATGGTGGGGGCGTCCGCCAATCGCGTCTGGATGGCAATGGCCCCCTGCCCCACGGCCGGCACCATCTGCCCGAATTCCAAGGCCTGAAAAGTCAGTCCCGGCCAACCGGCGATCCCCAGTCGCTTCATGCCGGCGGCGGCCAGCACAGTGCCGTCGGCCATGGCCAGCTCGGATATTTTGTTCAAACGCGTATCCACGTTTCCGCGGATTTCCGTGAAATCAAGGTCGGGGAACAGCATGGCCAGTTGGGTGCGACGGCGTGGGCTGCCCGTGGCCAGCTTGCGGGGTTGCGCGATACCCGCGCGCAGCACCAGCACATCCCGGGCATCAGCCCGGGGCATGTAACCGGCAATCATGAGCCCGGGGGGCAAATCACCCGGCAAATCCTTGGTGCTGTGCACCGCAAGGTCAGCCTCGCCGGAATTCAATGCGGCCTCAAGTTCGCTCGTGAACAAACCCTTGCCGCCCTTTTTCTCCAGGGACCACTCGGTTTGCCGGTCACCCGTGGTGACATACTTCTTCAGTTCCACCTCCACACCCAAGGTGGTGCGCAAATGCGCCGCCACCATTTCACTTTGGGCCAGGGCGAGCGGACTTTTGCGGGTGGCGAGGATGAGCTTGCGGGAGATCACGATGTAAACAGTAGGGAGTTTGGGGCCAAAAACAAGAATCGGCACCAACGGCGGGGCCATCGGTGCCGATCGCAATCAGTCAAAGGCTGCGGGAGATCAAGCGTAAGAGGCCTGGACCCCCTTGATGTTCTTCTTGGTCATCCATGGCATCATGCCGCGCAGATAAGCCCCGGTCTTCTCGATCTGGTGCTTTTCACCCTTGGCCAGCAGTTTCTTGTAATTCTTGAGACCACCCTTGTGCTCCTTGACCCATTCCTTGGTGAACTTGCCGGACTGGATCTCCTTCAGGATCTTCTTCATCTCGACCTTGGTCTTCTTGTTCACCACGCGTGGCCCGCGGGTGATATCGCCATATTTGGCGGTTTCAGAGATGGAGAAACGCATGCCGGCGATGCCTGATTCATACATCAGGTCGCAGATCAGCTTCAATTCGTGCAGGCACTCAAAGTAGGCCATTTCGGGCTGGTAGCCGGCCTCGACCAAGGTCTCAAAGCCCGCCAGCACCAGGGCTGAAGCCCCGCCGCAAAGCACGGCCTGCTCGCCGAAGAGATCGGTTTCGCATTCTTCCTTGAAGGTTGTCTGCAGCACCCCGGCCCGGGTTGAGCCGATGCCCTTGGCCCATGCGAGGGCGATTTTCTTGGCCTGCTTGCTCTTGTTCTGTTCAACCGCAATGAGCGCCGGCATCCCTTTGCCTTCCACGTAGAGGCGGCGCACCATGTGTCCGGGACCCTTGGGGGCCACCATGACGATATCGATGTTCTTGGGGGCCTTGATCAGCCCGAAGTGAATGGCCAGACCATGCGAGAAAACAAGGCACTTGCCCTTGCTCAGGTTGGGTTCGATGTCCTTTTTGAAGACATCGGCCTGCACCATGTCGGGCAAGGCAACCATGATGACATCGGCGAGGCGCACGGCTTCGGCCGTGTCGTAAACCTCCAGCCCATGCTGTTGCGCGACGTCACGGGATTTGCTGCCGGCATAAAGGCCAATGATGACCTTGCAGCCGCTCTCCTTGAGGTTCAGCGCGTGAGCGTGGCCTTGGGAACCGTAACCAATGATGGCCAGGGTTTTGTTTTTGAATGTGCCGAGATCGGCATCCTTGTCGGTGTAGACTTTAGCGGGCATGATATGAAATGGGTTGGGATTGGATGATGTGGGGGTTCAGCGCTTGAGGGCAAGCCGACCCGTGCGGGCCAGCTCAAGGATGCCGAATGGCTCCAGCAAACCGAGGAAGGCTTCGATCTTTTCGTCGTCACCGGTGCACTCGATCACCATGTTGTCGGAGGAAAGATGCACAATCTTGGCGCGAAAGATGTCCTTGATCTGCAGGATTTCCGGCCGGCTGCGGGAATCGGCCCTGACCTTGACCAGCACCAATTCGCGCGCAACGGCAACGCCCTCGATGAAATCAATGACTTCCACGACATTAATCAGCTTGCGCAGTTGTTTGATGCAGAGGTCGAGGGCATGATCATCGCCCTTTAGGACGGCGGTGATGCGCGACAGTGAGGCATCATGGGTGGGACCGACGTTGAGCGAGTCGATGTTGAAGCCGCGACCGGAAAACATTCCGGCCACACGGGCCAACACGCCGAACTTGTTCTCAACGAGGACGGATATCGTATGTCGCATGGTGTTTGGATTTGGATGGGAGGTGAAAGACTGGCATGCCAGTCGGAGCTTGCAGCGTAAATCGCCGGCCGTCTTCACTCCCCGGGGGGAGCGATCGCGGACAGCCTTCTTTCCACGCTGCAAAGCGAATGAAGGCTGGTGGACGCTGAGGGACTCGAACCCCCGACCCCCTCGGTGTAAACGAGATGCTCTAACCAACTGAGCTAAGCGTCCATGACGAAGGGTGAAAATAAGCCTTTCCCCCGTGGGACTGACAAGAACTTATTCCCGCCCAAGGGCCGGGCTTATGTCATAACAGAACGGATCTTGGGCTGCAACCAACCTGTTCGCACCATCAATTCGACGTTCATCAGCGCATTGAGCGCCGCGCCGCGCCAGAGGTTGTCACCGGTCACCCAAAAGGAGAGACCGTTGTCAAAAGCCGTGTCCAGGCGGAGGCGCCCCACTCCGCACTTCACCTTTTCGGCATAGTGCAAAGGAGTCGGATAGAGTGCCTTGGCCGTGTCATCCACCAACTCCGCCCCGGAAAATCCCGCCACCGCGGCCCGGGCCTCGGCGAGGTTCACCGGTCGCTCAAATTCCGCACACACCGACACCGAATGGGCGCGCACGACCGGCACACGCACGGTGGTGGCGGAAATCTTGAGATTGGGCAGCCCCAGAATCTTGCGGGTTTCCTGCGCCATCTTGGTTTCCTCGCCGGTGTAACCGTCGCTGCCGAAACTGTCGATATGCGGCAGGCAATTGAAGGCGATTTGGTGAGGATAAACTTTGTGCGTCAGGGGATGTCCGGCAACATGGGCCTGCACCTGCGATTCCAATTCCCGCACGGCTTCCGCGCCGGTGCCTGACACCGACTGGTAGGTGGAGACAACTGCCCGCTTCAATCCGAACTTTTGGTGCAGGGGCCACAGCCCCATCAACATGACTGCAGTCGAACAGTTGGGATTGGCGATGATGCCCTGATGGGTGCGCAGCGCCTCCGGATTGATCTCTGGAATCACGAGGGGCACGTTGGCCTCCATTCGCAACGCGGAACTCTTGTCGATCACCAGGCAGCCCGCCTTGACCGCGTCCGGAGCCAGAGCCCGGGTCACGGAGCCACCGGCGGCAAAAAAGGCCACGTCCAGATCGCCAAACACCCCCGGTTTGGCCTCTTCCACGATGAAAGTATTGCCCCCCCGCTCGATTGTCTTGCCCGCTGAACGGGCGGAAGCGAAGAGCCGCAATTGGGCATAGGGGAAGTTTCGTTCAAGTAAAAGCCGGAGCAATTCTTGACCGACCGCGCCGGTTGCGCCGACGATACCTACTGTGAAGGATGAATTCTTAGCCATGAGTAAAGCTTGGGAACTGGTCACTAAAGCTTGTGATACCTTGGGGATCAAGCCCACGCGAAGGTTTTTACTCGTAAGCATCGGGCACTGCACCCTGCAGTTCCTTGAACAGGGCCGTGTCATAAAAAGTTACGCCGTCTCCACCTCGCGACGCCCCCCCTCCAATCTCAAGGGGTCACTCGGCACCCCCCGCGGCCTCCATGCCATTGGGGAGCGAATCGGCGCCGGACAACCGGTTGGCATGGTTTTCAAAGGGCGGGTCTCCACCGGACAGCATTTCAGTGAAATGCCGGAAAACAAATCCGACACCAATCTGATCACGACCCGCATCCTTTGGCTCACCGGCATGGAGCCGGGGGTCAATCAGGGCGGCGACGTCGACACCCACGACCGCTATGTTTACATTCACGGCACCAACCATGAGGACCGGATCGGCGAGTCGCTCAGCGCGGGTTGTGTGCTCATGCGGAATCTGGATGTCATGGAACTCTTCGAGCAAGTGCGCACCGGTGATTTGGTGCTGATTGTCGATTGAGCGGTGGCGGTAACTGGCGATAAAATCGCCAAGTGGTCTATTACAGGGGACGTGGCCGGACCACGCCCGTTCAAAAACGCGACCGATAAACCTCCGGCGCTGCGATCAGGCATTCTTCCCAAAGAGCAGTCGCAGGGAATTCAGGCAGACAATCAATGTGCTGCCTTCATGGGCCGCGACACCCACGGCCAACGGCACGGTGCCAAACACCGTCGCCACCACCATGATCACCACCACGCCAAGCGAGATGGTCAGATTCTGCTTGATCACCCGGGCGGAACGTCGACTCAGGCGCTGGGCCGCCAGGAAGTTCTCGATCCGGTCATGCATGAGAATGATTTCCGCCTGTTCCAAGGCCGCGTCGCTTCCCCGGGCTCCCATGGCGACGCTGACATCTGCGGCCGCCAGGCTCGGTGCGTCATTCACCCCGTCTCCCACCATGGCAATACGGTGACCACGTTCGCGAATTTCCTGCACCGCCGCCACCTTGTCCTCGGGGGACAATCCCGCCCGCACTTCATCGACCCCCAGTTCCTTCGCGACATTTTCCGCGGTATGACGCCGATCACCGGTCAACATGATTGTCCTGATGCCCATTCCCCGCAGGGCGGTCAGCACCGCTTTCGATTCTTCCCGGATCTGATCCTTGAGCAAAATGCGGCCAACCAGCTCGCGCCCCAATATCCAGACTTCGCTCAATTCCGCCGGAGCCTGGGGTAATTTTTTCGCCCATTCCGACAACGGTCCACTTTCCAGCAATTCCCGGCGGCCGAGCAGGACACTGGCTCCATCCATGGTGCCGCGCAGGCCCTTGCCGGTGAGGGATTCAAATTCCGTCATGTTCCGGAGTTGCACCTTTTCCGCTTTGGCATGGCGGATGATCGCCCGGGCAATCGGGTGCTGTGATTTCGCCTCCAGGGCATAGGCCAGTTCCATCACGGCCTGCTCGTGGCCCGGAGGGAAACTTTCACAACCCACAACCGCCAATTCACCCGTGGTCAATGTGCCGGTCTTGTCGAGGGCCACGGCCGTGATCTGCGCCAATTTCTCAATTGCGGCACCGCCGCGAAACAGCACCCCATGGCCGGCCCCCCAAGCAATCGCGGCCAGAATGGCCGAGGGAATCGAAAGCACCAGGGCGCAGGGGCTCGCCACCACCATCAAGGTCATGGCCCGATAAAAGGCGGATCTGGTCTCCTCGGTATTGGTGAAGGCCGGCAGCTGGAAGCCAAGCCACAGCACGAAAAACATGAGGGCCGAGGCCCCGATGACCAGATAGGTGTAACCAGGACCGAATTTGTCGGTGAACCGCTCGCTCGGGGCGCGTAGTTTTTGCGCGGTTTGAATCAACCGGATGATTTTTTGCAGCGTGCTTTCCGACGGAAGCTTGCGCACGGCAAAGTCCACCGAGCCCCAAAGATTCAAAGTGCCGCTGAATACCTGATCGCCCACATTTTTTTCCACCGGGACGGCCTCACCGGTCAGGGTTGATTCATCGCTCGCGCTGCGGCCGCTGATCACTTCCCCATCCGCCGGAAACGCTTCGCCGGGTTTCACCCGCACTTGGTCGGCAATGACCAGGGCCTCCACGCCCACTTCTACCTCGTGCCCATCGGCATCGAGCCGGGTGGCGTATTTTGGCGCGGAATCCAACAAGGAACTCACGGCCCGGTGGGTTCGATCCAAGGCGTATTCCTCCATTGCGCCCGCAGCGGAAAACAGGAAGAGCAGGAGAACCGCCTCGCCCCACGCCCCGATCGCGATCGCACCCAAAGCCACTGCCACCATCAAAAAGTGTATATCCAGTCGCATGGACTTGAGATTCGCCCATGAATCCTTGGCGGCATCCCAACCACCGGCCAGCACCCCAACCAGATAGATGCCATGCGCAATCCAATCGGACTGGGGCCAAAGTTGCTCGGCCGTGAATCCCGCCAATCCGCATACGCCGCAGATGACCGCAAAGGTGGCAAGTTCCTTCCATTCGGATTCATGCGCCTCGACCACCTGATCAATTTCCGGCCACTCAAACTCACGCCAGAGCCACATCTTCTCCACGGTCGAGCACGTATCACGGGAAATTTGGGTCGAGCCGTCACTTTGGCGCACGTTGAAGCCAAGGGGCACCTTGGTCTTCTTTTGCTGCCGCAACTGTTCGTCGATGCCCGACATGGTTTCATGCAACTTGTGTTGCAAGGCGGACAGATCCACCTCCCCGATGGTCGCCACTTCAATTTTGCGTGAAGACGGCTGCAAGCGGACAGCGCCAACCCCGGGCTGCCGGCGAAGAAACTCCGCCAATTCCTGGCCCCAATCTGTGTTAGGTTGACGGACTTCGTGCATGGAGGGTCCAGCAGAACCCAACGCACCCAAAGTCGCAAATCCAATTCGCTAACCCATTGCCAATGGGCAAACATTGTCCCAGCTTCCGGCGTTGCGACAGCATGAAATCCAAACTTACTGCGATCATAGTCGGAGCGGGTCATCGATCCATGGCGTATGCATCCTACGCCCTGACGCATCCGGAGGAGCTGCAAATCGTGGGGGTCGCGGACCCCTCGCCTTCGCGGCGCGCCCGCGCCAGAAAAATTTTCAACCTGACCGCCGAACAGTGTTTCGCCAGTGCCGCGGACCTTGCCACCAGACCCAAACGGGCGGATTTCGTGATCAACGGCACCATGGATCGGCATCACGTGCCGACTTCCCTGCCGCTTCTCGCCGCAGGTTACGATATTCTGCTGGAGAAACCCTTCGCCACCCACGAGGTGGAACTGATCGAACTGGTGCGCACAGCCCGGCGTTTCGGCCGCAAGGTCAGTATATGCCATGTGTTGCGCTACACCCCGTTTTATTCGGCCATTCGGAATGAGGTGATCAAGGGCACCATCGGCGAAATCCTCAACGTGCAGGCGGTCGAACACGTGTCTTACCATCATATGGCCATGGGCTTCGTCCGCGGCAAATGGAGCCGGCGGGATGAAAGTCATTCCACCATGTTGATGGCCAAATCATGTCACGACCTCGACTTGATCACTTGGATGAAAAGCGGAGTGGCCCCGGTGAAGGTGTCCAGTGTGGGCAGTAATTTCTATTTCCGGCCCGAAATGGCGCCAGCGGGCGCTGGGACGCGCTGCCTGGTGGATTGTCCCATCGAGGCGGAGTGCGATTATTCCGCTCGGAAGCATTACATCGATCATCCCGAACGTTGGGGACAATACGTCTGGGATTCACTGGAGCACATCGAAAGCCCGACGATCGAGGACAAGATTGCCTCGCTCAAAGGGGACAACCGTTACGGTCGCTGTGCCTGGAAATGCGACAACGACGTAGTCGACCATCAATCTGTCGCCATCGAATTTGCCGATGGGGCCACCGCCACCCTCAACATGATCGGAGGGAGCGCCCGGCTGATGCGCAGTATACATCTGGTCGGGACCAAGGGGGAAATCCAAGGCCGTTTTGAGGATTCAGCCTTCACCATCCGCCACATGGATCTGCGGCCGGGACACGAATTCAGCGAACAACAGGTAAACCTCAATGAAGTCGGTGACACCTCCGGTTCCACGGGCAATCACGGTGGCGGTGATTTGCGACTGGTGGCGGACTTCCTGAGTCTGCTGCGGGGGGATATCCCCTCCATTTCATC
>JAIPJW010000106.1 GCA_021734075.1 Cephaloticoccus sp. | reverse complement strand
GCACGATCGCGTGGCGCGAAGCCGCCGACCGAGCCGAGGCTGCCAGTCAGGCCAAGACGGTTTTTCTAGCCAACGCCAGTCATGAACTCCGCACCCCCCTCAACGCCATCCTTGGTTATGCGCACTTGCTCGAAAAAAACGCCCACCTGCCGGACAACAACCGCAAACCGGTGACCACGATCCGGCAAAGCGGCGAACATCTGCTGCGCTTGATCAACCAGGTGCTGAACCTCGCCAAACTTGAATCCGGCATCACATTTGGCAAACCCGAGTCGATCAATCTAAGGCCCTACACGGAGGAAATTGTCGTGGCCCACCAAATCGCCGCCCAGCAAAAGGGACTCGCACTTAAACTCGAGATTGCGCCCCACACTCCCCCTCAGGTTATTGTCGATTCGCTGCGCCTTCGCCAGGTGCTCGACAATCTGATTGGCAATGCGGTGAAATTCACCCGCAGCGGCCATATTGTCGTCACGATAACCACCGATACACCTGCCGCGACCACGCCGGCGGAAAATCACTATCACCGCTTGAAAATTCAAGTAAGCGACACCGGACCCGGCATCGCGCCCGAGGATTTGGAACGAATTTTTGAGCCTTTCCAACAGACCGAGACCGGCGCTGCGGAGGGGCGCGGCACCGGCCTCGGACTGGCTCTTGCCCGCCGGATGGTGGAAATGATGGGTGGGCAATTATCGGTGCGGAGCGAAGTGGGTGCAGGCACCACCTTTGACTTCGAATTGGCCTTGGCGGACCATGCGAACCCCGTCACCGGGCAGGGAACCACGGTTGGACGCATATCCGGCTATGCCGGACCACGCAAACGCCTGCTAATCGTGGATGACAAGGAATTCAACCGCCACCTGCTGCGCGATCTGCTCATCCCGCTCGGCTTCGAAATCGATCTGGCCTCCTCAGCGGCCGAACTCTTCGCCCGTTTCACGATACACCAACCCGACTGTGTGATCACTGATCTGCGCATGCCCGGCATGGGCGGGATGGAAGCCATCCGCCGATTGCGCCTGGATTACTCCTCCAACGAGCTGAAAATTATCGCCCACTCCACCAGTATCGATCCGGTAACCCGCGAAAACCTTTCCCATGTCGGCTGTGATGCCTTTCTTCCCAAACCCTTTCACGAAGCCGAACTGCATGACATCCTAGCCCGGACGCTCGGGCTTGAGTGGGTGGTGGGAAAAAGCAGTCCGGCCGGATAGATTCGACCCGCCGGCCATTTGTTGGAAACAAGCGGATGGCCCGACCGATGGCAGGAGCCTGTGCTCCAATCACGACGTTTATCTATCCTCATACCCGTCAGGTTTGACAAAGCGGGTTGTGATAACCCCCTTCATCAATTTAAGCTCATGACCTTTCGTCATATCGTGCGCATGAAATCCATTTCATTTCTCATCTCCCTGATGCTGTTTGTTCTGACGACCGGTTGCGCCAGTTCCCCTGCAAAGCGAGCCGCCGCCTTGGCCAACCGGGATGCCGCCGCCCAGGGTTTGCCCTTCCGTTGGGAAGCCAAGGCATACCATGGCGGCAACATTCTCGTGCGCACCATGGTCGATCTGCACAGCGGCCCCACCCGAGCGAATGCCGTGTTGAAAGCCGACATTCTGGCCCTGCTGCAAAAGGCCGAGGCGAGCTTGGGCCGCCCCGCCTTGGAAGTGGAGGAAGTAAGGTTGTTGCCGGATGGCCGGGAAGTGTGGGTGCTCCAATTGCCAACCCCGGGTGAACGCATCGGCTACATTATCTCGCTGCGACCGGTTCCGACCGGCGGCACCGACATTTTGCTTAACGGGCCGCATCCTTTTACCAAGACGCCGGACCGGTTTTGAGTGGAGGCCGTTAGCAGGTAACGGGTCTCAGAGAAACGTCGCTATCTCGGCCAGGCTTTTCTTATGCAAGGCTGCCTCCGGCACTTGCGCTCCGACGGCGGGATATCCCACCACGAGCAGGAGAAACGGTTTCTCCACCGGTGGTCGCCCAAGGATTTCATTGAGAAAAGCCATGGGGCTCGGGGTGTGGGTGAGTGTCGCCAATCCGGCCTGATGCAGGGCCGTGACCAGGATACCCGTCGCGATGCCGGTCGATTCCTTGGGATAATACATCTGTTGGCGCCGACCATCCGGCAGGTCGCGATGGTTGACGGCAAAGATCGCAATGAGCCACGGGGCGGTTTCAAGAAACGGCTTCGCCGCATCCGTCCCCAACGGAGCGATGGCCTCCTTCCATTCGGGGGTCGCCCGCTGGTCGTAAAACTCCCGTTCCTCGCTTTCCGCCGCGCTGCGGATGCGGCGCTTACAGGCAGGATCCGACACGGCGACAAAATGCCAGGGTTGCAGATTGGCGCCATTCGGTGCGGTGCCGGCGGTGAGCAAACAGGTCTCGATCAACTCCCGCGGCACGGCGCGGTCGGAAAACTCGCGCACGGTGCGGCGTCGGCGCATCTCCCTGTAAAACGCGTTCGCCCGGACCTGCATCTGTTCAGGCGAAAGGGAACTAAATTCCAGCGGGGTCATGGTCGGGGCGTCCATGCCCGGTGAGTCAATCGGACCCCACCGGCGGCGCGAGTTATTTTCCATTGTGCAACCGCCAAAACACGCGCAAGCAAACTGTCCCAGCTGCGCAATTTGCATACCTGCTATATTTCAAGATTGCGCGCCGCCTTGCACCCGTTGCACTCGCACCTCTTTTCCATGTCCGCCACGACCTCCCCCAACCCCGAGCATGTGCTGCGCATCGCCGGGGAACTGCAAATCAAGATCCACCAAGTCGCCGCCACGGCGCAACTTTTTGCCGAGGGCGCCACGGTCCCCTTCATCGCCCGCTATCGCAAGGAAGTCACCGGCGAACTCGACGAGGTGCAAATCATGGCGATCCGCGACCGCTTGGAGCAGATGGCGCAAATCGATGATCGCCGTGCGACCATTCTTGCATCGTTGCAGGAGCGGAACCTGCTCACTCCCGAGCTGGCGCAGGCCATCACCCAGGCTGAAACCCTGACCAAACTGGAGGACATTTACCTGCCCTTTCGACCCAAGAAGCGCACCCGCGCCACCATCGCCAAGGAAAAGGGGCTCGAGCCGCTTGCCGATCTTCTCTGGGCACAAGACCCCAACACGGATGTCGCCGCGGCCGCCGCGGCCCTGGTGGGCCATGCCTTCATCCTCGATGACGGCAAAAACACTGCGGGAAACATCGATTCGGTCGAACTGGCCCTGGCCGGCGCCCGCGACATTCTGGCCGAACGGATCAGCGATGATGCCCAAGCCCGGGAAAAGCTGCGCAAGATTTACCGCGATCAAGCCGTGCTTTCCTCGAAGGTCCTGCTCGGCAAGGAAACCGAGGGCGCAAAGTTCAAGGATTATTTCGAATGGAGTGAGCCGCTGGCCAAGGCTCCCTCGCACCGCATCCTTGCCATGAGGCGCGGCGAAAAGGAACTCTGCCTCATGATGCGTGTGACCTTGCCCGATGAGAACCTCGGACTCGCCGAGGTCGAACCGCTCTTTGTCAGATCGGTATCCCCCGCGTCGGATCAAGTCCGCCTGGCGGTGCAGGAGTCGTGCAAACGGCTGCTCTTTCCCGCGCTCGAGACCGAGATGCGCCTCGAATCGAAAAAGCGCGCCGATACCGCGGGCATCAAGGTCTTCACCGACAACCTGCGCGAGCTCCTGCTGGCCGCGCCGCTCGGCCAAAAAGCCGTCCTGGCCATTGACCCGGGCTTTCGCACCGGGTGCAAGGTCGTGCTGCTCGATCAGCAGGGCAAACTGCTGCACAACGACGTCATATATCCGGACCGGATGGAAGCGGAGGCCGCCGACAAGGTGCGCGCCTTCGTGTCGCACTTCAAGATCGAGGCCATTGCCATCGGCAACGGCACCGGTGGTCGCGAGACCGAAACCTTTGTGCGCGGACTGAAACTGCCGCCCGCCGTTCAAATCGTGATGGTCAACGAATCCGGCGCCTCTATCTATTCGGCCAGTGAGGTGGCCCGGGAGGAATTTCCCGACCAAGACATCACCGTGCGGGGCGCCGTTTCGATCGGTCGCCGGCTGATGGATCCGCTGGCCGAACTGGTGAAGCTCGATCCCAAGAGCATCGGGGTCGGTCAGTATCAACACGACGTGGACCAAGGCGCCCTCAAGCGTTCCCTCGATGATACCGTCATCAGCTCGGTCAATGGCGTGGGCGTCGAGCTCAACACCGCCTCAAAGCAATTGCTCGGCTACGTCTCCGGCCTGAGCAGCACCACTGCCGCCGCCATTGTCACCCGCCGCAACGAATCCGGTCCTTTCAAATCCCGCCGCGATCTGCTCGATGTTCCCCGCTTGGGCCCCAAGGCCTTTGAACAAGCCGCCGGCTTTCTGCGCATTCGTGACAGCAGCAATCCCCTCGATGCAAGTGCCGTGCATCCCGAGCGCTATACCCTCGTGGAAAAAATGGCCTCGGATCTCGGGGCGACCGTGCCCGACCTGATGCGTGACACCAACCTGCGGGCAAAAATCAATCTGGCCAACTACGTCACCGCCGAGGTCGGCCTCCCCACCCTCACGGACATCATGGCCGAGCTCGCCAAGCCCGGTCGCGATCCCCGGGAGCAATTTGAAGCCTTCAGCTTTCAGGCCGGCGTCAACAAGCCCGAGGATCTCAAACCGGGCATGCGCCTCCCGGGTATCGTGACCAACGTGACCGCCTTCGGCGCGTTTGTGGATGTGGGCGTGCATCAGGACGGCCTGGTCCACGTCAGCCAACTGGCCGACAATTTTGTCAAGGACCCGTCACAGGTCGTGAAGCCCGGCCAGAAAGTCCAGGTCACCATCACCGAAGTGGATCTCGCCCGCAACCGCATCGCCCTGAGCATGCGCAGCCAGCCCGAGATCGGTCCCCGCAATGCGGGCGGTTCCAACGGACCACGACCGCCGGGCGGCCCCCGGCAGCCCAACCGTGCCCCCGGTGCGCCAACGACCCGACCCGTCCCCTCACTGACCAACGATTGGTTCACCGCCGCCCTTAGGAAAAAACCCTGAACCGGGCGGTGCTGTTTCGGCCCATCGCCACGGCCCCGGGGCAACCGATGCAAAAGCCAATCGGCCTCATTTGGAATATTTCGCGTGCTTTCCATGCAACGGTTTGCACGCTGGAGAGTCTAACTTATCGCATGACTAAAGAAATCCCCCCCGAAGTCCTCGCCGCCAAGATCATCGTCAGCGGCATTCATCTTGATCTGACCAAAGCCCTCAAGGAGGGCGCGCAAACCCGGGCAGCCCGGCTGCTGCGGCACAATGACCATATCGTGCGTATCCGCATTGATATCGATCATGACAAAACCAAGGGCGACGGCCACCTTTTCATCGCCAAAGGGCAAATCGAAGTCCGTGGTCCCGACTTGATTGCAAGTGTCACCAGCGAGGACGCCTACAAGTCGCTCGACCTACTGGTCGACAAATTGGATCGCCTGCTGCGCCGCAAACACCGCGAGATGAAGGATAAGCGCAATCACCCGCACGACGTCGAACTCGACGCCAATCTGCCCAAGACCTGAAGCCAAGGCGGTTTGTAACATAATATATGTTACAAACTGCCCCGTCCAGTTTTACCCCCGACGGCCAAGCAGGGAGTGAAGCTCAGCGGTAGGGTTGGTGCAATTCAACCGGTTTGGGTTTGCCCGTCCCGCGCAGGCGCAGGTTGAGCATCTCGACGCCGAAAGAGAAGGCCATGGCAAAGTAAACGTAGCCCTTGGGGATGTGCATGCCCGTGCCCTCGGCCACCAGGGTCACGCCGATCAACAACAGGAACGACAGGGCCAGCATCTTGAGCGTCGGATGGCGGTTCACGAATTCGCTGATGGATCCGGCCGCCAGCAGCATCACGCCCATGGCCAGGATCACGGCAATCATCATGATCGCCAGATGCTGGGCCATGCCGACCGCGGTGATGACCGAGTCGAGGGAGAACACGATGTCGAGCAGCATGATCTGCACGAGCACCTGGCCGAATTTGGCCGCGCCTTTCACCGGGCTGTCGTGCCCGTCCTCGCCTTCCAGTTTCTCGTGAATTTCCATCGTGCTTTTCACGAGCAGGAACAAACCGCCGATGATCAGGATCAGGTCGCGACCGGATACCCCGTGACCGACCAGCGTGAACAGTGGCGTGGTCAGCTTGGCCATCCAGGCAATGCTGGCGAGGAGGAGCAGTCGGGTGATCAAGGCAAGGCCGAGACCCAGCTGCCGGGCCTTGCCCTGCTGGTTCTGCGGCAACTTGCCCGCCAGAATCGAAATGAATATGATGTTGTCGATGCCGAGCACGATCTCGAGCCCGGTCAAGGTGAGCAGGCTGATCCAAGCCTGCGGTTCGGTAAGCCATTCCATGGCAGAACATGCAGCACGTTATTCGACCCCGGTCAATCCGCACAAGACCCCACCCACCACTAACCCGCAAAGCCACGGAGACACCTAGGCACGGAGCCGATCATGGTCCTTCACCGCTGTTCCGCGGCCGAATTGAAACCTTCATTGTCTCCCCTTGGTTCCTTCGCGTCTTGACGTTTTGATTGGCAATCACCCCACCCAGGCCAAGCCGAAGCGCAGCCAGAAGGGAATCGCCAGGAGGCCGACCACCACCGTGGCGAGGACCACTTGCACCGCGACCAACGGGTGGCCCCCGTAATGCTTGACCAGAACAAGGGGCAAAAATCCGGCGGGCATCACGGATTGGACGAGGATCACGTGCCGCAGGTCGGCGGAAAAGGGACCATAACGCGCCAACAACAACAGCAGCAAGGTCATGACGCCCAGACGCAGGCCCACCGACCCAAGCGTCGTGCGCAGGTCGACCAAGTCGGCGGGTTTGCGAAACAAGTGCTCCGCCAACGTGGCCCCGCTGAGCATCAAACCGAAGGGAATTGCACAGACTGCCAGCGCATGCACGACCGTCATGACCACCGTCGGGACCAGGGGGCCCAATCCGCTCAGATTCACGCCCACGGATATCATCAGGGCCCAGACCGGAGGACTGAGCGCCTTGCGCCAACCCGTGCGCAAATTCTGACCCGAAAGCACGAGCACACCGACCACCCAGATGGCCACTTCGCAGCCGACATTGTGCACAAAGAGCACTCCCAGGGTCTCGCGGCCAAAGAGGGCCTCGACCACCGGCACGGTGATGTAGGCGTAGTTGTAGATGCCGGCCGAAAACGCGAAGGTGCGCAGGCCCGTGCCCACCGTGAACCCAAGGGCCCGGGCGGCATAATAACCCACCCCGATGCCGGCCGCCATTGTGCCAAACCCCACCAAGGGCGCCCAACCGAGATTGCCCGGCTCACGCAATGCGGGGTTGGCATAAACATTTTCAAAGATGATGCAGGGATAGAGCACATTGACCACCAGCCGCAGCAAACTCTCGTCGGCCGCCTCGGTCAGCCAGTTGATGCGCCGTAATACCACGCCGACCCCCATCACCCCAAAGACAGGTAATATCAGCAGCAGAAGTTGCAGGTAGGAAGGCATGCCGCAAGGAGCTCAACCCGCCATCGCCAACCCGGCAAGCCGGCCGGTGGTCCAGGCCGCCTGAAAATTGAACCCGCCGGTGATGCCGTCGACGTCGAGCACTTCCCCGGCAAAATGCAGCCCCGGACAAAGACGGCTCTCCATGGTTTTGAAGTCGACCTCGCGCAAACGCACGCCGCCGCAGGTGACAAACTCCTCCTTGTTCATGCTCTTGCCCACGACGGAAAATTCCGCCGCCACCAAGGCATCCGCCAGCAGGCCCAGTGTGGCATTGGCCACGCCCGCCCATTGCGTCGTCGGGGCAATATTGCCGGTCAGCAAAAGTCGCTCCCAAAAACGCGCCGGCAGGTTGAAGGGATTCCAGGTGCCCAATTGCTTGCGCGGGTGCTGGGTGCGCAACGCGGTGAAAGCCCGCAGGAGGGTCTCGCGGGTGTGCGGCGGGTTGAAGTTGATCCGCAACTTGAATTGATAATCACAAGCGGCGAACTCGCGGGCGCCCCAGGCTGAAAGCTTCAGCACGGCCGGTCCGCTCAGACCCCAATGGGTGATCAACAAGGGTCCTTCGGCGGACAACTTCGTGCCCGGCACACTCGCCGTCACATTTTCCATCGCGATGCCGGACAATTTTTCCAGTCGTTTGTCGTCGATGTGGAAAGTGAACAACGATGGCACGGGCGGCTCGATGGCGTGACCCAGTCTCTCCGCGATGACCAGTCCCACCGAGGAGCGATTGCCCCCCGTGGCGATCAAAAGCCGGTCGCAGCGCAACTCGCTGTCGTCGGTCAGGGTTAGCCAAAACGCCGGTTCGCCGGCCGCACTCATCGCCTCGGCTTTGCGCACCCCCAGACTGGTTTTGATTTCGACCCCGGCAGCCACCGCGGCCTGTTGCAGACATTCAATGATCGTCACCGCGTCATCCGTCACCGGAAACATCCGCCCGTCTCCCTCGGTTTTCAATTCCACGCCCCGGGCGGTAAACCATGCGATCGTATCCGTCGGCGACCAACGATGAAACGCGCCCAGCAGTTCGCGTCCGCCACGGGGATAGCGTTTGACCAACTCCCGCGGTTCGAAGCAGGCATGGGTCACATTGCAACGCCCCCCGCCCGAAACCCGCACCTTGGCCAGGGGATGCGCCGTGGCTTCATACAAGGTTACCCGGGCCTCCGGATTGGCTTCCGCGCAGGTGATGGCCGCGAAAAATCCCGCGGCCCCGCCCCCGACAACAACCACACGCGGTGAACTCATCCGCGCAGCGTGGAAAGCTCAGGCCTCGCCGTCGAAAACAAAAAAACGCCACGAACGAATTCGTGGCGTGATGGGTGAGGGGTTGGCGCGCTGGCTCAGTCTTGCTTGTCGCGTTTGCCGCCTGCTGGCCGGCCTTGGCGGGGATCGGGCCGGGGCATTGCATCGAATTTGGCCTGCTGCTCGGGCGTCAGGACGGCACGGATGCTCTTTTGAATTTCATCACGCATGGCCTGCATTTTCGCCCGTTTTTCGGTTCGGGGCGTGGTTTCGTCTTCCCGCAAGGCTTCCATTTTGGCGCGCTGTGACTCCATGATCCCCTTGATCTGGCCCTTTTGGGCTTCCGTGAGACCCAGTTCCTCGACCATGTGCTTCATACGGTCACCGGGGCTGGGCCTTGGGTCCGGCTTGTCATCCGCCGGGGCGGCCAGAATTGAATTGGTGGACACGACAAGGCCGAGGGCCAGCAGGAGGATTGAACCTCCGCGCAGAAGGAGGCTTTTCCGGGAACTGATTGAGATGGAATTCATATATCAAGGGGTATAGACGGCGGTCGACATTATGGGTTACAACCCGTCGATGAAATTCACGGATCGCACCCGTCGCGCCTCCAACGTGGTTGCCGCTATCCAAGGGCAATTGCCGGAGGAAATCCGGCCCTTGGCCGCCGCGGTGCCCGTGCATTATCAACCCCAGCCTGATGCCGGTGTCCTCGCCGAAGGTTTTGAACCGGACATTCTGGGCCTGTTCAGTGGTAATCCTCTCGGCACGGAAATCAGTCACTCCGATCCCGCCCCGCCCCACATTCTGCTATATCTTGATAATTTGTGGGACTTGGCCGAGGGCGACCCGGCCGTCTTCGCCGAGGAGGTGCGGCTCACCTATTTGCACGAATTGGGCCACTATCTGGGCTGGGATGAGGACGATCTGGCCGCACGGGACCTGGATTGAGGAGGGAACCCGCTGCAATCCGCGCTTTCCAAGACCGCACCACCCTGCTTAGCTGGGAGGCAATCTATCCGTCTCATGCCCATGAAAAAGTTTTTCTCCTTTTCCCTTCTCGCTGCCATCCTGATGGCCCCGGTGGCCGCCAACGCGTTGCCCCGCAGTGAATATGTCGAACGCGTGGAAACCTGTGAGGCCGTGCTCCAGCAATTCATGGCCAGCCCTGAAACCGCCATTCCCGCCGATGTGCTGCGGCGCGCTCGGGGAATCATTATCGTGAGTCAAATCCGCGCCGGCCTGATGTTCGGCGTCAAGGACGGTTTCGGCATCATCATGGTGCGCCGGCCGGACAACACCTGGAGCGTGCCGGCACTGCTGGCCGCCGGCGAAGGCAGCTTCGGCATCCAACTCGGCGTCAGTGCCAACGAGACCATTTATATCCTGACCGACGACGCCACCCCGCGATTGCTGTTCAACCAGCGTTTTCATGTGGGCGTGGATGCCAAGGCCGTGGCCGGTCCCAAGGCGGCCAGCAACGAGCACTCCAATCTCGAAATACTCACGACACCCGTGCTGGTCTATGATCGGAGCAAAGGGTTGTATGCCGGTGCCAGTGTCAAGGCCGGCTACCTGACGCGCAACGATGATGCCAATCGCAGTCTCTACAGCACCAATTACACCCTGCCGGAAATTCTCTACAGCAACTGGGTGACGGTGCCGGACGAGGTGAAGCCGTTGATCAACTACGTGAGCTCGATCACGAACTGATCGCCTCATGGCCAACCCGATCCTCGGTGGCGGCGGATTCCACCACGTCTGTGTCAAAACCCGCGACTGGGAGGCCACGATGCGCTTTTATCGCACGGGCCTGGGTTGCACCGACAAAATCACCTGGGCGGCAGCGCCCCAACGGGCCGCGATGCTCGACTGCGGTGATGGCAACTACATCGAGGTTTTTGAGGATCTGGCATGGGCCCCGGCGCCACTCGGACCAATTTACCATTTCGCCCTGCGCACCACGCGGATCAACGAAGTCGTGGCGCATCTGCGCGACCTGGGGGTAAAAATCACCCTCGAGCCAAAACCGGTCAGGATTGCGACCACCAACGGCGGGGGCGAAGTGCCGGCAACCATCGCGTTTTGCGAGGGCCCCAACGGCGAAAGTGTTGAACTGTTGCAGAACGAGCTGACCTGAGCGGCGAATTATCGGGCCACCCGCTCAGCGGTTGGCGCGCAAGTATTCCAGTAAACCGGTGATCGCCGCCACGGTAACCTGGGCCTGCACCTGCACCCGGGTCGCGTTGTGGCATTCGATGCGGGCACTCTGCACCCGCCAGGTATCCGACGAACGATGAGCCAACGCCCACCAGGCAAACGGCACCTTCACCCCCTGCTCCGGCAGTGGTTCCGCATAGCCCGTGGTGGCCAGGGCAATATCTGCCCCAAACAGGGTCGCCACCCCGCGGGCCATTTGCTCCGCCACGGCCGCGGATACGCAATTCACCTCACTCGCGCCGGCGCGATCCACGCCCAGATGCCGCACTTTCTGCTCCAGGCTGTAGGCGGTGATCCCACCCAGAAAGAAGTTTGAGGCCCCGGAAATCCGTCCGATATGAGACTGCAGGTTGCCGCAAGTCAGACTCTCGGCCACCGCAAGGGTCAGCCGGGGTTCACGCAACAAAAGCTCTTTGAGTTCACTCATGATGGGCAGGGAAAACCAACCGGCCAAAATCATGAGCCCGGGCAGCCGCGGCGGCGATGGGAAAATCAGCGCTTGGTCCGGAGGGCCTTGCGCACCCGCCAGCGTTGTCCGCGGATCACGATGTAGCCCACGCACTTGCGGGAACCACAACGACACGGGTGCTTTTGCCATTCGGAAAAATCAAAACCGTAATCGTAGGTGATTTCGTCGCCGGCCGGAATATCGCACAGGGCGATGATCCAGATGCGACCGCGAATGATCTCCGGTTCGCAGTTGCCCTCACAGGAGTGGTTGATCAACCGGGCGGTGTTCCAACTGACCGCGCCATCGATGTCGTGGCGCCGATTGAGTTCGAAAACATAAACACACCCGTCGTGGCCCGCACCACGCTGGGCCAGACGATACTCCTCGCGCCGCGCCGCCTCGGCCTTGGTGATGCGTTCGCCCACATATTCTATGACCCGGGTGCCGGCCGGGATCAGCTTGCGGGCATAGAGCCCTCCCCCGTGAATTTTCGAGCGTCCGCGACGGACCCATTCCGAGCTTACCGCCCGGGGTTTGCTGCCAGTTTTCTTGCTCATGCTTTAAGTTCCAAACCCACCGGGCAATGATCGCTGCCCATCACGTTTGCCTCGATCCAGGCGCGCTTGAGTCGCGGCCTTAACGCCGCCGAGGCCATGCAGTAATCGATGCGCCAGCCGACGTTGCGGCCGCGGGCGCCCATCCGATAGGTCCACCAGCTGTAATGACCGGGGCCCTTTTCAAACTCGCGAAACGTATCGATGAAACCCGCATCCACAAAATCGCGAAATCCGGCCCGCTCCTCGTCCGAGAATCCGGGGTTGCCCACGTTTTCCTTGGGTCGGGCGAGATCGATTTCCTCATGCGCCACATTGAGATCACCGCAAAAGATCACCGGCTTCTTCTTTTCCAGTATCCTGGCGTATTTAAGCAGGGCCCGGTCCCACGCCTGCCGGAATTCAATCCGGGCGAGCCCGGGTTGCGCGTTGGGCACATAGACGCCGATGATATAGCAGTCATCGAACTCCGCCGTGATCGCCCGACCTTCGGCATCATGATCCGGCAAGCCGATGCCATGGGTCACCGCCAAGGGCTCCCGCTTGGTGAAAAGTGCCGTGCCACTGTAGCCTTTTTTCTGCGCGGCATTCCAAT
>JAIPJW010000105.1 GCA_021734075.1 Cephaloticoccus sp. | reverse complement strand
GGCAAGGTGCTGGCCGGACCGGAGCGGCTGACCGGGGCGGATCGCACGCTCATCTCGGCTGGCGTGGCGTTGCTACGATCCGATACGAAAACGACTACATGGGCGCGGAAAACATTTTTTGCCTACCTGCGCGAGACGGCCCGCCCGGATTTTGGCCCGTTGGGCATCGATACCCAAAGTGGCGAGGTGCTTTACGTGCTCTGTCTGGCTTACGACTGGTTGCACGCATGCATGACCAAGGGGGAACGAGCACGCGCCAAGGCGCGGCTGTTCGCCATCGCAGCAATATGTCGGCGACATCTTGATCCGGCGCGCCGGGACTACGCGCAGGCCCATTATCTGGGCTGCGGGATGGGCCTGCTGGCCTTTGCCTTTTTGTTCTGGGAGGAGCATCCCGAGGCAGGGAGTTGGGCGGCGGAATTGCGCGGTGCCTTCACCCGGGTGCTCGCGATGTTGCCGGCGGACGGGTTTTTCCCGCATGGCATCAACCTGTGGGTTTATGAGCACGGGTTTTTGCTGCGGTGGCTGGAATTGTTTCGTCAATGCACCGGGGAGGATTTGTGGAAAGATGCGCCGTATTTTGCCGGGGCATCGCGTTTCCGGGCCGCGGCTACCTCACCCGATGAGCGTCATGGCGTCACGTTCGGCGATCCGCAATATCGTGTGTGCGGCGATGGTTGGTGTCACCTCCTTATGGCGCAGCGCACGGGTGAGCCGGCGGCCCAGGCCATCGGAGAACAATTGTTGAACCAAGCACCGGAAGGCACGGACCACCGCCACGCACCACCGCGGCGACGGGTTTATGAACTGCTTTGGCACAAGGTCGGAGGCCGGTCGCGAGAGTTGGGCGATGGGGTCGAGCGCTTTGCCGATGGCGGGCAGATTTTCGTGCGCCGGGGGA
Organism: Cephaloticoccus sp.; assembly: GCA_021734075.1. Classification (GTDB taxonomy): domain Bacteria; phylum Verrucomicrobiota; class Verrucomicrobiia; order Opitutales; family Opitutaceae; genus Cephaloticoccus. Next base: position 11,940 of record JAIPJW010000105.1, on the reverse strand, counting down.
AAACGCTGGTCACGTTGCGCAGCGGTGCTCCGCTCGGTCGGCAACGTCGTGCCGCCGGCGAGGTCGGCGGTTACGGCCATACCGATCCCTGCAACGGGGCGGTGCTGGTTTGGCGCGGCGGCACCTTTCTCGGCAGTGGACCGGGCCCGCTCTACCGGCGCGACACCGCACTACACAATCTCGTGACGATCGCCGGTCGTGGGCAGATCGGTGACAGTTGTGTGTGGTATCCGGATTTTCTGGAGGAAATGTTCATCCCGCCGGAACCCCTGGTGCGAAGTCAGGGGAGCGCCGTGCGTATTCAATGTGAACTGGCCCCGGCTTACCTGCCGCATCTCAGGGTGCTCAGGCACCGCCGCACCGTGGTGGTGGGCGCTGACGGCTCTTTGCGGGGCGAGGATGCCATCGAGTTGGGCACGCCCGAAGAGATCACCTGGCACTGGCACACCCATGCGCAAGTGACGCTCGAAGGCGGCGCGTTGGTCCTGCGCGGTTCGGGTTGCCGGGCATTGCTCACAGTTGAACCCGAGATCGGCACTCAAATGAGGATCCAACCGGAGACATTTGTGGCGGCGTATCCCCATGAAGGGACGGTTGGCACGGAGATCCTGGTCTCGCGTTTGGCGCCCCAAACCGTGTTTCGCTGGCAGTTGAGCTAAGTCGGTATGGGAGCGGGGCCGGTCCCGGCCAAATTTCGCGCCGCTTTGGGCAAGGCATGCGGAGCCCCTTTGGTCGCCATGGGCTAGAGTGCAGGGGTAGGGAACCGCTTGGACGCGGCTTTGCCGCGTTGGTGGGGCCATCCTGCATCATTCCATTCCGCCATGAAAAGCCGCCGTGAATTTCTCAAGACCGGCCTTGCCTTCGGGGCCGTGCTTTCCGCGCCGGGATTGTCCGGCTTGTTGGCCCAGACCACACCTGCACAAACCCGACCCAGTGATCCCCGCCAACGTCCACTATTGGTGGCGGTGCGTGACGGCGAACGCACGCCGATGCTGGACCGGGCATTGGCAGAACTTGGGGGCATCGGTGCGTTTGTGCGGCCCGGTCAGACGGTGCTGATCAAGCCCAACATGGGGTGGGATGTGCCGCCGGAACGGGCCGGCAACACGCATCCTGAATTGGTCAGCCGATTGGTCACTCTTTGTCTCGGTGCCGGGGCCAAATCGGTCAGCGTATTCGACAATCCCTGCGACCAATGGCAGCGCGCCTACGCCAACAGTGGCATCGGTCCCGCCGCGGAGGCAGCGGGTGCCCGTTTGGTCAACGGCAAGGACGAGAGTCTTTATCGCGAGATCGAGATTCCTCGCGGCGTCAAACTGAAGCAGGCCATGGTCCACGAGTTGGTCCTCGACAGCGATGTGTTTATCAACGTCCCCGTGCTCAAGCACCACAGCGGGGCACTCATGACGGCGGCGATGAAAAACCTGATGGGCGTGGTTTGGGACCGGCGTTTTTATCACCGCAATGACATGCCGCAGTGCATCGCGGATTTCATAACGGCGGTGCGTCCCACCCTCAACATTGTCGACGCCTATCACCCGATGGTGCGCAACGGTCCGCGTGGTTTGAACCTCAATGATGTGGTGGTCATGCGCACCCTGCTGGCCTCGACGGACATCGTGGCGATTGACGCCGCGGCGGCCCGCCTGCTCGGGCATGCCCCGAAGGATGTCCGTCATGTGCAGCTCGCCGCGGAAATGGGACTCGGCACCGTGGACTTCGAAGCCATGGATGTCCGCCGCCTGCAATTGGCCTGAGCTTATGTGGCGGCATCGTCTCAAATCGATGCGCGTGGTCGGGGCGCTGACGGTCGGGGGATTGTTGACGCTGGCCCTGGTTGATTTTCGTGCGATGGTGCCGGCGGCACTCGGACATTGGCTGGCCTCGATCCAGCTCGTGCCGGCAGTCATCGCCGCGACCACCGGGGCCACACTTTCGGCCGTGATCATCGTGGGGATCCTGTTTGGCTTCACCCTGTTGTTCGGTCGGGTCTACTGCTCGGTCATCTGCCCCCTCGGCATTTGGCAGGATGGGGTGGCGCGAATGGCGACTCGCGTGCGCGGGGGAAAGCATCGCCTGCCCCATGCCCGGCCGCAAAACACCCTCAGGTTCGGTGTGCTGGGACTGACGGTGACCGGAGTCGCCATGGGGTGGGGCGCGGCCACGCTGGCCCTGCTTGATCCCTACAGCAATTACAGCCGGATCGCATCCGGCTTGTTCCGTCCGGTCCTGGTGCTGCTGAACAATGCCGCGACGGGCATTTCCCAATTACTGGAATTCAATCTGCTCTACCGGGTGCAACTGCCTTGGTTGGGCTTCGGCGTGGTAGCGCTACCCTTGGTTGTTTTGCTCGTGGTCAGCGGGCTGGCGGCATGGCGTGGTCGGTTGTGGTGCAACACGGTTTGTCCGGTGGGGACGCTGCTTGGCATGGTTTCACGCCATTCAGTTTGGCGGCTCGCGATTGACGAGAACGCCTGTGTCAAATGCGGCGAGTGCCTGCAGGCCTGCAAGGCACAGTGCATCGATCTTCGCACGGGGGTAATCGACGCCTCACGCTGCGTGGCCTGTTACAACTGCATCGGGTCCTGCCAGGAACACGGTATCGGCTATCAACGCCAATGGCCCTGGCCAAAAACAAATATCCGGAGGGGTGTTTATGGGGCCGCGGATCCGGCGGCCGCACCCATTGTTGAGTTTCCGGTCAGTCTGGATCGCCGGGGATTCATCGCCGGGGCCACGGTGCTGGCGGCTGCATCCACCGGAATGGCCCCGCGTCTTCTGGCCCAGGAAGCGGCGCAAATGGAAGACGCCAACCGCAGCAGTGCGGTTTGTCCACCGGGGGCGGAGAGTATCGACCGTTATTTGAGCCGTTGCACCGCCTGTCACCTTTGTGTGAGCGCCTGCCCCACGCATGTGCTTCAACCCGCCGGACTCGATTACGGTTTCTCCGGTTGGTTGCGCCCGCACTTGGATTACAGCAAATCCTTCTGTAACTATGACTGCCTGCGCTGTGCCGAAGTTTGCCCGGATGGGGCAATTACATTGTTGGCGCTCGCGGACAAGCAGCTGACTCGCATCGGCCGGGCGACGTTCGTGCAGAAGCTGTGCGTGGTGGACAAGGACGGCACGGATTGCGCGGCTTGTTCCGAGCACTGTCCGACCAAGGCGGTGCATACCGTGCCGTTTCGGAACGGCCTGCGACTGCCCGAAATGAATAATGACCTTTGCATTGGTTGCGGAGCCTGTGAGTTTGCCTGCCCAGTCACACCGGAGAAGGCGATCACAGTGACGGGCCGCCGTCGGCACGAACGGGCGGCCAAGATTACCGACACTCCCCCCGCGGTGACCGCACCGACAGATGGTTTCCCGTTCTAAGCGGCCTCCAGGCCTGCCTGCATGACCGCAGAATGACTGCCTATGCGCACATAGTATCAGGATACGAAGCCGATGTAACGGATTGCCGGGAAACCGGCGGCATGATCTCCCCAGAACTGATCGCGCATGAGGCGCGGGAAGACATTGAGCGCGGCAATCTCGCTCCGGGACACAAAACGAGCCTCAAGCAAGACGTCACGTTCCTCTTCGGTCGCGTGGGAAAAATTGATTTCGCCACTGACCAGTTCGCAGTGGATCCAGTGTTTGCAGATGCGTCGACCGGCGTCGAAGAACTCTTCGACATAGACAATATTGTGCGCCTGAACGCGCAGTCCGGTCTCTTCAAAACACTCACGAACGGCGCAGTCCATGAGTGACTCGGCGCCTTCGGCACCGCCACCCGGTGGCACCCAGAAGTCATCATGGCCCGGGATACGGTGCTGCACGAGCAGGACGCGGTCCTCGTGAATCACAAGGGCTCCGGCTGAAATACGGTGTGGCAGGGGCATGGAATGAAGCGCAGGGATTTGTTTGTAGGGCGGGGTCGCTGACCCCGCCATGGGGTCGGTTGATCAATCGAGACGGGATCAGCGATCCCGCTCTACAATTTGCAGTGAGTCCACATCCCGCACACAACGGAACCCGAGGTTGGTGGTGGCGCTGTCGGGCGTGTTGCTGCTGCGGGCGTCGGTGCGGTAACGGTTGCAGTAACTGGAATGGCAAAGGTAACTGCCGCCGCGCATCATGCGCCGATCGGTGGCGGCGGGTCCGGTGGGATTGGTTGCGGGTGAAACCTTGTAGTAACCGGGATCAAACCAGTCCCACACCCATTCCCAAACATTGCCGGTCATGTTGTAGAGGCCGTAGCCGTTGGCGGGAAAACATTTGGCGGGGGCGGGACCGTAATGACCGTCCGCCTCGGAGTTTTGCGTCGGGAAGGTGCCCTGCCAGACATTCATGCGGTGTTTGCTGTTGGGCTCCAATTCGTCGCCCCAAGGAAAGCGCTTTTGCACCAGGCCCCCGCGGGCGGCGAATTCCCATTCGGCCTCCGTGGGCAGGCGTTTGCCCGCCCAGGCGCAGTAGGCGATGGCGTCATGCCAGGAGACGTGCACCACGGGATGACCCCAACGTTTCTTGATGTTGGTGCCGGGGCCCTCCGGGTGACGCCACGTGGCGCCGTCGATCCGGCACCACCACTCGCTGCCCAGCACCCGGGAGCGAACCGCCGCGGCTTGCTGGGCGGGAGCCAAGTGACCTTGGAATACAAACGACCATCCGAATCGCTCCGATTCGGTCTTGTAATGCGTGGCGTTGATAAAGGCGTTGAACTGCTCGTTGGTCACGCAAGTCGCGTCCATGTAAAACGGGGCAAGGGTCACGGCATGCACCGGCCCCTCGCCATCGGCGGGAAAACCGTAGTCGCCCTCGTTGCCCATCAGGAATTCTCCGCCGGGGATGAGTTTCATCGCCTCGGTGCTGCCCGTGGTCACACGTTGAAATTCGTGTTGTGTCGCGGCGGTGGGCTCGCCCGCCGCAGGGTCGCGTCCGGGGGAGCAGCAGGAGCCTTTGGGATCGTCGGGATGCAATGGGAAGGCGTTAATTATTAACGACGGATTAGCTGCGGTTGGTTCGGATTGAGCCCAATCAGGCAAAACTTACCCGGGGTGGCACCTCGGGTTCGCGTTCGAGATTGAGATGGATCAGGCGGAGCAGGAGCTTTTCGCGCAGGTCACGGGCCACGGACACGCGCCAGAGATTGTGATATTGGTCGGGATCTTTTTCGAGGTCGTAGAGTTCCCCCTCATCCGAGCCGCGATAGACGACCAGCTTGTGCGTGGCGGTGACCAGGGTTTGCTGATAGATGGTGTCGCGGGTGGCGCGGAGTTCGATGCAGGTGGCGTCCTGCACCCTCGCGACTTCTTGCCGCAGCACCGGACCCAAGTCCACGCCCTGCAGGCCGAGCGGGACCTTTGCGCCGGCGAAGTTCAGGAACGTGCGCGGGAGATCGACGAGATTGGCCAGCGCTTCAGTGCGCCCCGTGGCGGGCAGCAAACCGGGAGCCCATGCCAGCAAGGGAACCCGTTGAACATCCTCATAGGCGGCCAAGCCCTTCCCCCAAAGTCCGTGATGCCCGTGCATCTCGCCATGATCCGTGGTGTAAACGATCAAGGTGTTCCTGAGTTGGCCGGTTTCCTCCAGCTTGCGGAGGATCGCCCCGATCCGGTCGTCGAGGAAATTCACCATGCCGGCGGTGGCCCGCAGCGAATCCCGCTCGATCCCGTGACGTTCGAAATCACCAAAACATGAGGGCATGCCGTTGCCATCCTCGAAGGGACCGAAATCGCCGGTGCGCATGCGTTGGTAGATCTCGTGCCGGTCCTCGAATTCGCCCTCGCGATAATCCTCGTAGAGTTTGAGTTGGGCGGGATCGACATCCGTATACCAGGGGTCGGGGCAGACGCAGGGTTCGTGCGGATCCTGGAAACTCGCCCAGCAAAACCACGGTTCGTCCCGGCCGGTGCGGCGTTCGAGGTAGTCGCAGGTGGTCCGGGCGACCCAGGAGCTGTCGTGGAGTTCGGCGGGGATATCCCATTTGCCGGTTTCAAAGCGCGAGTAGTCGGCATTCTGGACGTGAAACCACTTTTTATAATCCGCGCCGCTGGCTTCGAGAAACAGACGGTAATGGGCTTCGGGAATATTGTTAACCGTATGGCCGGTATTGGCCTGAAATTCCTGAAAACCCACGTAGGGGCCGTGCCAGTTTTGCCAGAATTCCGCCGGGGGCGTGGGGGTGCCCGCCATGTGAGTGATTTCATCATCACGCCGGACAAAATGATGCTTGCCGAAAAGCGCGGTGTGGTAGCCGGCAGCGCTCAGCAGGGCGGGCAGGGTTTGGGTGGGAAAGGGATCGAGACTGACGCCGATGGAATAGGCCCCGTGGCGGGAGGGATATTGCCCGGTCAGCAATGACACCCGACACGGCGTGCACACCGGACAGGGCGTGTAGGCCCGGTTGAAATGCACGCCCTCACGGGCCATGCGATCCAGGTTGGGAGTGATGAACCCGGGCGTGCCCATGCAACCCAGATGATCGGCCCGGTGCTGGTCTGAAGTGATGAGGAGAATATTGGGGCGCATGACAGGCAAGAAGAGTTACACACGATGACGGGCCCCGGGCCAAGTCTTGATGAACCCAAAATGCCCCGGGTTTGATAATTCCGTGCGAAAGCCATTGAGCCGCAGCCCGACCGGGCCACACTGGCGGCGCATGAAATGGTCCATTGTGGTCGCCCTGGGTTTGCCGTTGGCCTTGTTTGCCGCCGCGCCATCGGAGGCGCCGACGGTCCCGTTTGCCGCCCGGCATGAAGCCTATGAACCCTTACCGCCGTTATTGACCGACGCCGACCACCTTGACGTGTTGCGCGGAGCCACGCTCACGGCTTCGGGTCATGATGAGGAGCAGCGCCCGGAATTTGTGCATGACGGAACCCGGGATGACACGGTCATGTTCTGGACCTCGAAGGATTTTCCGGCCTGGGTGAAACTTGAGTTGCCGGAAGCGCGGGAGATCGCGCAAGTGGATTTGCAACTCCGGGCGCCGGGCACGCGATCGTTCAATCTCGCCATCGAGGGATCAGACGACGGGACCCATTGGAACATGCTGTATGATCGACTGGCCGGAACGGGCGTCATCCCGGGAGGCAGGGTGAGCGTGGTGCTGCCGGAACCGATCAAGATCAGTGCGCTACGGCTGACCATCACCGGTGGGTCAAAGCCCAACGAGGGTCCCTACGTGCAGGAAATTTCCGCCTTTGCGCGACCCACCACGAATGCCCTCGAGGGCGGAGTGGGTGATATCGACCACCGCTACGATGGGAGCAACGTGCCGCTGGCCGGGCACGCCCAATCCTGGCACGCCACCGCCTGGCGCGGCGAGCGGGTGCACGGCCAGTTCGTCATTTGGACCTCTGGGGCGCGAACGGGTTTGCGGGCGGAGGTGTCGGGCTTGCACTGCGTTGAAAATGTAGGGCGGGGTCTCCGAACCCCGCCAATCGATGAAGAAAAGGCGGGGAGCGGAATCCCCGCCCTACAAGCGAACATGCGCTTTGTGCGCAATGTGCTGGCCGAGGGGAAGCTGACCGGCGATGTGCTGGATGATGCCCGGCGGGTCGACATGCCAGCAGGATCCTACCGGGCGGTCTGGCTGACCGTGGAGACACCACGGGACGCCGTGCCGGGGAACTACTCCGGCACGCTCACGCTGCGCGCCGATGGCACGGAGCCGAAAGAATTTCCCCTGTCACTTGAGGTTCTACCCGCGACGCTGCCAGCTCCGGCGGACTGGAGATTTCACCTCGATATCTGGCAGCATCCCTGGGCGATTGCGCGCTGGCATGATGTCGAACCGTGGAGTGAGGAACACTTCCGCCTCATGCGGCCTTACATGATCGAACTCGCGCATGCGGGACAGAAGGTGATCACCACCACCATCACACCGCGGCCTTGGGGCAGTCGCGACTATCATGATTACGACACCATGGTCGATCATCTGCGGCAGACAGATGGATCCTGGAAATTCGATTACACGGTCTTCGACCGCTACGTGGAATTTGCGATGAGCTGCGGCATCACCCGGCAGATCAATTGTTACTCCATGCTCACGTGGTCAGGGCGGCTGGAATACACGGACGCGGCCACGGGTGACCGGCGCGTGGCCATGTGCGAGCCGGGTTCGGCCGAGTTTGCGGATTACTGGGGACCCTTTCTCAAGGACTTTGAGCAACACCTCATCAACAAAGGCTGGCTGGAAATCACGCGGCTGGGCGTGGATGAGGCACCGGCGGAAATGATGCGATCGATGCTGGAACTCGTGCGCACCAATGCGCCACAACTCAAGGCGGCACTGGCGGGCAATAGCGAGCCCTCGCACTACACCGGACTCGATCTCGCCGACTTCACGATCATTCTGGATCACGCGAGTGACGACCTGTTGCGCGACATTGCCCAGAGGCGGGCGGAGGGCCGCATCACGACCTTCTATGTTTGCCTCGATCCCAAGCGGCCGAACACCTTTGTGACGAGTCCACCGGCGGAGAGTGTGTGGCTGGGCTACTACACGGTGGCCAATGGCTTCGATGGCATGTTGCGCTGGGCTTACACCACGTGGCCGGAAAACCCCTTCGTGGAGACCCTTTACTCCTGTCATCCCTGGCGGCGGGATTTGCCTCCCGGCGATGAGTTCATGATCTATCCCGGGCCGCGCAGCTCGATTCGCTGGGAATTGATGCGGGACGGCATCGAGGAAGCCGAGAAGCTGCGTTTGCTGCGAGAAGCCAACGACGGAGAAATTCCCGCTGAAATCGCCCAACTCCTCGAACGCTTTCGCGACCCGAAGCAGCTCGGCGACGACGCGACGATCATCCGCGACGTTGGGGCCATGCGCGCGGCGATCGCTGAGTCTTCCCGCGCCTTACCCGAAAAGGAGTAAGTCGGTCCAGGGGAGGTTGCGTTCGTTGACCGGATGCATGGGGAGGATTGAGTTATGTCATAACCCATCTGCGGCCCCCCTGCCGCCAACCGCCGCTCCGCGGCCCGTTACCCATGTCCGACTCCAACGCCACCAAGAAAACCGATGAGGGTTCATCCGTCATCGACATGTCCAAGATGAATCAGGGCCAGCGTGCCGCGCTGGAAATCACCGAAGCGGCCCGTGAGTCGCACGATGACATCAGTTTTGCCGCCCATCTTTTCATGGGACGGTTCCGGCCCGACAAACTGCACCCCGTTACCGAGGTCGACGGCGCGGAGTTTGACCGGGCAAAAAAGTTTCTCACGGAGCTGGGGGATTTTTTGCAAGCCAGGGTCGATGCCGATGCGATTGACCGCACCGGGGAAATTCCCGACGAGGTGATGGCGGGTCTCGCCAAGCTGGGCGCCTACGGCATCAAGGTGCCGCAGGAATATGGCGGTCTGGGCTTTTCGCAAACGACCTACTGCCGCGCCTGCCAACTGATTGCCAGCCACTGCATGAACATTTTTGCGCACATATCGGTGCACCAATCCGTCGGCGTGTCGCAGCCCCTCGTGCTCTTTGGCACGCCGGAACAGAAACAGAAATTTCTGCCGCGGGTGGCCGGCGGGGAACTGTCCGCCTTTGCGTTGACCGAGCCCGGGGTGGGTTCCGATCCGGCGCGAATGAAGACGCTCGCGGAGCCGGACGGCGATGATTTCCTGATCACCGGGGAGAAGCTTTGGTGCTCCAACGGGACCCGCGCCAAACTGCTCATTGTGGCGGCCCAGACCCCACCCAAGGTAATCAACGGCAAGACCCGCACCCAGATCACGACCTTTGTGGTGGAGGCGAACTCCCCCGGAATCGAAATGGTGCATCGCTGCCAGTTCATGGGTCTGCATGCACTCTACAATGCCGTGATGCGCTTCACCAAGGTGCGCGTGCCCAAGGCTAATATTGTGGGCGGGGAGGGTCGCGGCCTGAAGGTGGCGCTATCGACCCTCAACGCCGGTCGCCTCTCCATTCCGGCATCGTCCTTGGGCATGGCCAAAAAGTCCCTCGCCATCGCTCGCGAGTGGGGTGGGGAACGCATTCAATGGGGTGTGCCCATCGGCCAACACGCAGCCGTGGCCGACAAGATCCGACGCATTGCGTCCCATGCCTTTGCCATGGAGGCGATGTTGTTGACGACCTCACGCATCGTGGATCGCGACAAGCAGGCGGACATCCGACTGGAGGCCTCGATGTGCAAGATGTGGGGCACCGAGAAGGCCTGGATGTGCCTCGATGATGTCATGCAAATCCGGGGTGGCCGCGGTTACGAGAACGTGGAATCACTGAAGGCCCGTGGCGAAAAACCGCATCCGGTCGAACGCATGATGCGGGACAATCGCGTGGCGACCATTTTTGAAGGTTCATCCGAGATCATGCGGTTGTTCATCATGCGCGAGGCGTTGGATCCGCATCTCAAAATTGCCGGGGTGGCGTTGAACACCGAGCGGCCCTGGCGGGAACGCCTGCGCAGTGCCGTCAAGTCGGCGGGGTTCTATGCCTTCTGGTATCCCCGGCAATGGCTGCCATTCGGGTGCACCATGCCGGCTGATCTGCATCCGCATCTGGTGTCGCATCTCCGCACGGTCGAGCGTCTGGCCCGCCGCATGGCTCGCACTCTGTTTCACCAGATGGTGATTTTCGGTCCGAAGCTGGAAAAACGGCAGGTGCTATTGGGCCGCATCGCGGATATCGGCAGCGACCTTTTCGCCCTGGGTGCCAGCTGCGTCTACGCGCAGAAGCTGCTGAAGGAAGGCGAAGCGGAGGCCAAGGTCCTTGCCTTGGTCGATGATTTTGCCGCGCAGGCCTTGTTGCGTATTGATGGAAATTTCCGCGGAGTCGGTCACAACGCCGACCAGCGGGGCTACGAACTCGCCCAGCAAATCGTGGCGGGCGAACACGCCTGGCTCGAGCAGGGCATACTGTAGAATCGACCACAGCGGGGAGGGCGCACAACCCCAACTCCCTCCCCGCTGTGCGTCCGATTCGCAATCGCCGGACTTGCGCCCGGGAACCCGGGATGATGCGTAGCGATGGACAAAACCCCGGGGCTGCGTTTACCTCCGGGGTCATGATCCTCGAAGTCGCCATCCTCAACGTTAAGCCCGGATTGGAAACGGCCTTTGAAAATGATTTTGATCTGGCGGCCAGCTGCATCAACGGGATCGACGGTTATGTGTCCCATGAATTGCAGCGCTGCATCGAAACACCCCATCGCTATATTCTGCTGGTGCGCTGGGAAACGCTCAAAGCCCATACCGAGGGTTTCCGGAAATCGCCGCAATATCAGGAGTGGAAGCGACTGCTGCACCATTACTACGATCCATTTCCGACCGTGGAGCATTTTGCGAAAGTCCAAGGCGACGCCCAGCCATCAGCCCCGGAAATGCCATGAAAACATTGGGGAAAACTTGGGATGACGCATTGCCAGACCGTCGTCGGTTTTACACGACTGTCCCCTTTGGGAATCGGATTGAGTTTATCGCGCAGGGCGATGGGTTCGGGGAGAAATGAGCGCACTCCCCACAGCTTGGCAGCCGTTGTCGGTCGAGGCCCTAAAGGAGGAACTGCGCGGGTTTCCCGACTGGGTGCTGTGCGGCGGTCATGCCGTGGCCCGCATCACGGGCGAGGATACGCGACCGCACGGCGATATTGATGTGGGGGTGTTTCGCTCCCAGTTGAAGGATTGCCTGAACGTGCTGGGGCGCGAGCGGGTGCAACTTTGCCGGCATGGAGCCCATGTGGCGTGGGAGGGTGGCGAGGTGCCGGTCGACGTGCACGACATCTGGATCACGGATTGCGAGCAAAAGTATTGGGTGCTGCAGGTCATGGTCTTCGATGACGAGGGCGATCGGGTGATCTACCGGCGCGACCGCCGCATCAGCTGGCCCAAGGCGCATCACGCCATCGAAATTGAAGGCCTCCGGGTGCTCAACCCGCTGGTCGGCTTTCTGTTCAAGACCAACAAGTCACGGCTGGAGGACAAGGAGGTGCATGATGTC
>JAIPJW010000104.1 GCA_021734075.1 Cephaloticoccus sp. | reverse complement strand
TGCGGGCCCAAACCGGCGCCTATGCCCATCAGGTCATGATCGGAGGTTTGATTGGGTGTCGGGGTGATGCCTACCGCCCGGATGAAGCCTTGAGCACGGACCAAGCCCGCGAATTTCACGGCTGGCAGTCCCACCAGCTCGTTAAGGGTAGCGCGGATTTTCTGCTCGGCATCACCCTGCCCGCGCTCTGCGAAGCGATCGGTCTCGCCGCCGCCATGGCTGACACGCATTGCCCCTATCTGATCAGTTTTGTCGTCAGACCCACCGGCACCTTGCTGGACGGAACCAGCCTTATCGACGCCATCTCGACCATCGATGCACAGGTCTGTCCCGTGCCCACGGGCTATCTGATTAACTGCACTCACCCCGATCTGGCCCGGTCCGCACTTTTTCACCCGGTCAATTCCTCAAACACAGTGCGGCAACGCATCATCGGCTTACTGGCCAACACGGCCGCGCTCAGCCCCGAGGAACTCGACGGTCGCGAGGATCTCGTCGAGACGGAGCCAATCCACTTTGCCAAAGCCATGCTGGAACTGCATCGCCGCCCCGGCTTGAAAATACTCGGCGGCTGTTGCGGCACCGATGATCGACACATCCGCGCACTCGCGGGCCTGCTTGCCCAAGCTTACCGCCCCAAATCGTGACTCATGGGCCAACGCGGGTTGCCTGTCCGCCAATTCTCCCTATCCTCTATTCCAATGAAATCCGTTTTCTTTGCCTGCATCGCCCTGGGCACGCTTTTGCTCACCAGCTGTTCCTTCGCTGCTGATTTTATGCCGCCAAACGAGGCGGCCCGGCATGTCGCCGCCGGCACCGCCGTGCTGGTCGATGTGCGCGAACCCGCTGAATGGAGCGCAACCGGGGTGGCAGAACCTGCCATCTTACTATCCTTGAGTGACTTGCGTGGTGATCGCACCCAATGGAAACCTTTCCTGGAGCAAAACAAAGACAAGGAACTCATTCTTTATTGCCGTTCCGGCAATCGCTCGGGCATCGCTGCCGGTATTCTGGCCAAGGAAGGCTACACCGTCGCCAACGCCGGCGCATTCAAGACTTGGGCTGCCGCCGGACTTCCCACTCGCAAGGTCGAGTCAAATTGACCTCCCCTCCGACCTGATGGTCGGGGGGTTTTCCCATAAAGTTGATGAAATTGACCACCATCAATCCCGCCACCGACCAGCCGATTCGCGACTACGAATTGATGGGGCCGACTGAGGTCCGCAAGGTTGTCGCCGCCACCAACCGCGCCTACCCCAAATGGCGCCGCATCTCATTTGCCGAACGGGCGACATTGATGCGGTCCGCCGGACGGGTGTTGCGTGAGCGCGCCCCGGAATTCGCCCGCCTCATGACCGACGAGATGGGCAAGACTGTGAAATCCGCCCGCGCCGAGGTCGAGAAATGCGCCTTGGTCTGTGACTACTATGCCGACCATGCCGAGACCATGCTCGCCCGTGAGCAAATCACTACCGAGGCCACCAACAGCTTCGCCACCTTCCAGCCCCTCGGCGTAATCCTCGCGGTCATGCCGTGGAACTTCCCGTTCTGGCAGGTGTTCCGCTTCGCCGCCCCGGCCCTGATGGCCGGCAACGTGGGGGTGCTCAAGCACGCCTCCAATGTTCCGGGTTGTGCCCTCGCCATCGAGGATGTCTTTAGGCAGGCAGGGTTTCCCGCCGACGTGTTCCGCACCCTCCTGATCGACAACAAGGCCGTCAAAGCCGTCATCAAAAACAAGCATGTCTGCGCCGTCACCCTCACGGGGAGCACCGCGGCCGGTCAGTCGGTGGCCGCCACCGCCGGCAAGGCCTTGAAAAAATGCGTCCTCGAACTCGGGGGCAGCGATCCGTATCTTATCCTGGCCGATGCCGACCTGGAGCAGGCCGCCGCCGCCTGTGCCTCCAGCCGTCTGATCAATTCCGGCCAAAGCTGTATCGCCGCCAAACGATTCATTGTCGTCGAGTCCGTGCGCGAGGAATTTGAACGCCGGTTTGTTGCCCGCATGAGCGCCGCGGTGATGGGCGACCCGACCAACGAAACCAACACCCTCGGTCCGCAGGCACGGCGCGATCTACGCGACGAATTGCACGACCAGGTCCAGCGCAGCATCGCCAAGGGTGCGCGATGCATCCTCGGGGGTCAAATTCCGGCCGGCGTCGGGGCCTATTACCCGGCCACCGTCTTGACCGATGTAAAAAAAGGCATGGCCGCATATCATGAGGAACTGTTTGGGCCCGTGGCCTCCATCATCCCGGTCAAAAACGAGCGCGAGGCGATCCGTGTGGCCAATGACTCCATCTTCGGTCTTGGCGCTGCCGTCTTCACCCGGGACATCGCCCGCGGTGAACGCATTGCGGCCGAGGAGATCGAAGCCGGTTGCTGCGTGGTGAACGATTTCGTCAAATCCGATCCCCGCCTGCCCTTTGGCGGCATCAAGACGAGCGGCTTCGGCCGCGAACTCTCGCACTACGGCATCAAGGAATTCGTCAACATCAAGTCCGTCAGCGTCAAATAACCCCTCACTACCTGCGGTGTTCCCATGCGTGTTTGTAACGTATTACGTTACAAACCGGATTGAGGCTCGTGAGGTCAGCCGCGCCAGGTTTTCAGGGCAGCCCCCCGGATCAGGCACACGCAATTGGACTCATCCTCGGTCTCCAACCACTGGGGTTCCAGGGCGGCAAACTCGCGGTCCATCGCCGCCCCCAACCCGCCGACTTCAAGCAAGACGATGCCATGGGGTTTTAGCCGGGTGCGCGATTGACGCAGCAGCTTGCGAATTATGTCGAGCCCGTCGCCGCCCCCATCCAGTGCCAGTCTCGGCTCTCGCTTAAACTCCGTGGGCAAGGCGTCGCAATGTGCGCTGGGCTCATAGGGTGGGTTGCTCAAAATCACATCATACTGCGCCGGCGGCACCGCATCGAAAACATCACTCGCATGCAGGGTGACGCGCCGCGTGAGCTTGTGCGACTCCACGTTGATCTGCGCCACCGCCAAGGCGTCGGTCGAAAGATCAACCGCATCCACCCGGGCCTGAGGAAAATGTTTGGCCAGCAGAATCGCGAGACAACCCGAACCGGTGCAAACATCCACCACGCGGGTGACCTTGGCCGGGTCCGGCAAAAGTTCGTCCAATTGTCCGGGAATGATCTCCAAAAAATAACTGCGCGGTATCAGCACACGTTCGTCTACGTAGAATCGCTCCTCGTTCAACCACGCTTCCCGCGTGAGGTAGGCCGCCGGGGTATGGTCCACCACCCGTCTTCTGAACACCGTCGTAAGTGCTTCCCGTTGTGCGCCAGTCAGTGTCTTGGCCAACACCCCCTCATCACTGTCCATCGGCAGCTGCAGCGTATGCAGGATCAGATAAAGGGCTTCATCATGGGCCGTGGTCGCGATCTGGCCGAGCGCCAGGTCGTGCTGCCGATAAAGTGCCTCGGCAAACTCGAGCCAGGCTCCCGGCGTTGTCAGCCGGACTGCCTCCACCCAGGGGTTTGCCGGCTTTGCTTCCATGCGGTCAGCCCGCGAGCGCGCTGTAGATCATCATCATCGGCCAGCTGACCACCGCCATCACCGCCCCAAGCAACATGCGAAAGGCCGGGATATTGATCGCGATCAGGATGATGAAAAAACTCCAGCGGGAGATGTTGTAGAACGTCTCCTCGCTCATGTTCGTCATGTGCCGCATGACCTGCCCGCCGTCCAGAGGGGGCAGCGGGATCATGTTGAAGACCGCCAGGAGGACATTGATCCGAATGACCATGCCAAAGAGTTCCGTCGTTCTTGGTTCGAACCGATACAGCAGGCCGCCCAGGATTGCCGCCAACAAGGCGAGGATAATATTGGATCCGGGTCCGGCGATCGTGGTGAGGAGTTCATCCCGCTTGCGATGGGTAAAATTCGAAGGATTGATCCGCACGGGTTTGCCCCAGCCAAAGAGCATCCCGACCGGAAAGACAAAGATGAAGAGCAGGGGCAAAATCACCGAACCCATCAGGTCCATGTGCGCCACCGGGTTGAGGGTCACCCGGCCCTCACTGGCCGGAGTGTAATCGCCCAGCTTGTCCGCCGTGATCGCGTGCGCCCATTCGTGAATGCACAGGCTGCCGATCAGCACAATGTAGAGAAGCAACCCGTTTCGCAGGGTCTCGGGATCGAGTCCAAAATCCATATGCGGTTACTGTTTGTCGGCCACGGGCAGTTGCGCAACCAGCTTTTGTTTCTGCTCATCCAGGTGGGCTTCGGTCACGGTGGAAATTAACGCCCGGGCGTGATCAAACTTGCCCATCTTGATGCAGACGTTGGCGGCATGCAGGCGCATGAACTGACGTTCCGCGGGTGAGTGGGCCCGATCTTCCAGCATCGCCCAGGCCTTGAGCGCAGCCTCCCAGTCCGGCTTGTCCATGTCGTAGAAAGATTCCGCGTAGCGGTAGGTAAACTCGATGCGATCCGGGGCCAACTCCGCCGCCCGGCGAAAACCTTCATGCATTGCCTGATCGACGCTCTCCCGTGTCCATTCACCCGATTTGAGAAACTCATCCCGCGAATTATGCAGGAGCGTGCCGAGCTGGTAGTGATAGAGCGGTTCCTCCGGCGCCAGTTTGATCGCGGCCAGATAGTAGTTCACGGCCTCCAGCGGCTGGCCGTGCTCGGCCAGATAATTGCCGAGTTGGTTTTTCACCAGCGGGATGTCGGAATCATACTGATTGGCCTTCAGGAGCATTACGGCGCTTTCCTTGTCCATGCCGATTTTACCGAGCAGGTAACCGTAGGCCGCGTAACCGGCGGCGAATTCCTTGTTCTCCCGCAAAAACGACTCGTAGCTTTGGCAGAGCTGCTGCATCTGGCTTTTGAAGCTGGCCTCGTCAAAGCGCTCCCCGCCCTTGGCGGCCTGATCCAGCAGGACGCGCTGCCGCTCCACTAGTTGGCGCAGCCCGCGCTCCGCCATGGTTTCCGTGCGCGTTTCACCCATGACCGGCGTAAGCAAGGCGAGAAAGAGACAAACCCAGATTTTCATACGATGTGAGCTGCGACAGCATCAATCCGCCAAGGTGCCCGCGTAAACATTCATCCGCGGATGCCGCAAAAAACCCACCAGCACCTGACCGCTGGCCCGGGCAAAATCAACCGCAGCACTCGTCGGGGCGGAAATCGCGGCCACCACGGGGATCCCCGCACCCAGCGCCTTTTGCATGATTTCAAAGGAAACCCGACCGCTCACCAGCAGGAGGGTGTCCTTGAGCGGCAGACCGTTTTCGAAAAACATCCGGCCCACCACCTTGTCGAGGGCGTTGTGCCGGCCCACGTCCTCGCGGACCACCCGGAGTTTGCCTTCCAGGGTAAAGAGGGCACTCGCGTGCAGCCCACCCGTGCGATCAAAGCCGGCCTGGGCTTCCCGCAGGCGATCAGGCAAAAGCCCAAGGACGACCCGGTCCGGCCGCAGCTGTTGCCCAATCGGCGGAAACTGCGCCTGCACCGCCTCGATGCTGGCCTTGCTGCAAATCCCGCAACTTGACGAGGTGAACACATGCCGCGTCAGCTTGCCCAGATCCACCTTGGCCTCCGGTGCGAGTAGCACATCGAGCACGTTTTCCTCGGGCTCGGCGGTGGCCCCCCGGCAGTAGACCATGTCGAGCACCTCCTCGGCATGATGTAAAATTCCCTCGGTCACGAGAAAGCCGGCGGCCAGCTCCCGGTCATGGCCCGGGGTGCGCATCACCACCGCCACACTCTGGCCATTCACCCGGATTTCGAGCGGCTCCTCCGCCGCCAACAAGTCCTCGCGTGATACGGGCGCCGCCGTTCCTTCAATGTGGGCGATCGTGGTGGGACGGGTGCTGTGGGCCAGTGACATGACCCCAGCAAAACAAATTACCCCCGCCGAACGAAGCGAAGAATGTGTTTATTCTGCCTAGGCCCGCAGGGCCCCCGCCGGACGGCTTGCCACCCTGTCCACCCCCGTGTTCCCTCTGGCCCATGCAGCATGTGCGCGTAATCGCCTTCGATGCCGACGATACCCTCTGGCACAACGAGATCATTTTCGAGCGGGTGCATGAGCGCTATCGCGAACTCCTGGCCCATTACCACGACACCGCCACGGTCGACCGCACCCTGTATGCAACCGAGCTGCGCAATCTCGAGCTCTACGGCTACGGCGTCAAAGGCTTCACCCTTTCCGCCATCGAAACCGCCATTGAATTGACGGAGGGCAAAATCGGGGCCGAGGAAATCCGCCTCCTGCTCCAACAAGGCCAGGCCATGCTGCGTCACCCCGTCGAATTACTCGACCACGTGGCCGCCACCTTGCCGGCCCTCGCTGATCGCTTCGAACTGTGGCTCATCACCAAGGGGGATCTGCGCGACCAGGAGCGCAAACTGGAGAAGTCGGGCCTGAGGGAGTATTTCCGAGCCGTGGAAATCGTATCCGAAAAGGACGACGCCACCTATGCGGCGATCCTGGAAAAGCGGAACACCAAACCGGCGGAATTCCTCATGGTCGGCAATTCCCTCAAATCCGATATACTCCCCGTGCTGGCCCTCGGTGCCTGCGCCGCCCACGTGCCCTACTCCCTCACTTGGGAACACGAGCGGTCCACCGCCCTGCCCGAGGCCCCGGGCAGATTTTTCACCCTGACGCATCTCGGCGAATTGCCTGTGCTGCTAAACTGCTGACTTGCCATGTGCTCACGTTTTTTCCTGCTGCAACAACACTACCGGGAGGTAATGGCCCAACTTGGGGTAACCGACCCGGCCGAATTTATTTCCCGCTACAATATCGCCCCGAGCACCCTGCTTCCCGCGGTGCGGGCATCAGCCCAAGGAGCACTCAACGAGGCCGTGGCCCTGCGTTGGGGCCTGGTGCCCGCGTGGGCCAAATCCGCCGAGGACTCGGCCCGGCATATCAACGCCCGCTCGGAAACCATCGCGGAAAAACCCTCCTTCCGCAGCGCCTATCGCCGTCGCCGCTGCGTGATTCCCGCCAGCGGATTCTACGAGTGGAAACGCGCCGGCAAACATCGGCTGCCCTGGGTTTTCCGACGCGAAGATGAAGGCCCTTTTTGCTTTGCGGGAGTTTGGGATAGTTGGACTGCGCCCACCGGCGAAGTGTTGGAATCCTGTGCCCTGATCACCACGGCCCCCAACGAGGTTATGCAGCCCATCCACGACCGCATGCCGGTCGTATTGTCGCCGGAGGATTGCCCGATCTGGCTGACCCCGGCTGAAAATCCACCGGATCACTTGCTGCGCACACCGGCGCCGCAGGGCTGGCGGGCCGACCGCATCAGCCAATACATGAACAACGTCCGCCACGACGACCCGGCCTGCCTCACCCCGGCTCAACCCGACGAATCCACGGAATCACTGGGAGAACTGCCACTGAACTGAACCAGCCGGGCAAAAGGGCACCACAATGTGCCTTGTGCGCCACCCCTGCATCTGCGAAGAAACTGCGCTCCTCCTTGAACCTGCTCGATCGCTACATTTTCAAAAGTGTGCTCGGCTCCTGCCTCGCGGCAGTGGGCATGTTCGCGTTTGTGTTGATGCTGGGCAATGCGATCCGCGATTTGCTCGGCTACGTGTTGGCGGGACAATTGCCCCTCACCACCTTTGGTGAACTGCTTCTGCTTTTGGTTCCCTTTGTCGTCTCGTATGCCCTGCCCATGGGGATGCTGACCGGAGTCCTGCTGACCTTGGGCCGTCTCTCCGCCGACAGTGAGATCACGGCCATGCGCGCCGCGGGGATCAGCATGGGGCGGGTGGCCCGGCCCGTCCTCATTTTGGGCATTCTGGGCATGGCCACGGGCCTTTACGTCAATTTCGAGGCCATGCCCCGGGCACGCCTCCAATACCAGCGCGAACTTTCCAACGCCGTGCGGATCAATCCCCTGCGTTTTATTGTCCCGCGCACGTTTATCCGCGATTTCCCCGGGTTTGTGATCTACGTCGGCGAAAAGCAGGGGCCCGTGCTGTCGGACTTTTGGCTTTGGGAACTCGACGACCAGCAGCGCGTGGAACGACTCGTGCGGGCCGAGAGCGGCCGCTTCGATTACGACGAAAGCAACAACGCCCTCCTTCTCACCTTGCTCCGGGCCCAAGTAGAGGCCCGCGACCGGGTGAATCCAGAGGATTTTTCCAGGCCCCCACTCGTCGGCACCTTCGAACGCACCGAACAAGTGCGCTTGTCCCTGGATGCCCTCTTTGGGCGTTCCACGGTGCGCCAAAAGCTCAAGTGGATGACCTATGATCAACTTCAGGCCGAGGAGGCCCGACTCGCCGCCTTGACCGTGCCGCCGGAGCAAGCCCGTGAGCATGCCCGCGACCAGATGAAGGTGAAGCTCACCATCCAGGAAAAATTCCAAAACGCGCTGGCCATGCTCTCCTTCGCCCTGATCGGCGTGCCGCTCGGGATCAAGGTCTCACGCCGCGAAACCTCGGCCAATCTCGGGGTCGCCGTGGCCCTGGCCCTGGGTTATTATTTTCTGACCGTCATGGTCAACTGGCTCGACCGGCACCCGGAATACCGGCCCGACCTGCTGTTCTGGATTCCCAATCTGATCTTCCTCGCCCTCGGTCTCTGGCTCTTCGGTCGCCTCCACAAGCGCTGACTCATTCAGGTTTTTCATGCATTCGGTGCACCCGGAATACCCGGCGCCAGAGCAGAAAACCAATCCAAGCCAGCATCATTGTGATGACCGTGTGGCTGAGATAGTGGGATCCCTTCAACATTTGGTAAAGACCCATGCCCCAGCCAAACCCGAGGCCCAGGGCGAGTCCCACGCGCCGGCCCCTTTGGGTGGTGGCCAGACCCATCAGGGCAAACAGGGCAAAGCCCCCGCTCGCGTGGCCGGCGGGAAAACACCGGCCGCGCCGGGCCGGCCGATCATTCTCCGGATAGCATTCGACCACTTTGACATAGGGCACATCGCCGCCGTAGCGTCGGATATCGGAGGGACAAAATATGTTGGTGGTCGCCTTCAGCTGGCCGATCACCGCCGGCACCGTCCCGATGGTGAGAAAAGCGACCCAGAGATGGCGGCGGCCGATCTTGGCCAAGGGCAGCCGTGGCCGCCATTTTTGCGGCATCGCGGCCAGGGCCAAAATGCCCAACCCGCCCAGGATGATCAGAATCTTGGGCCCGTCATAAAACCAGAACCGCGGCCCCTTGGCATTCCCATCCACGATCCATTGCTGCGTGGCTGGATTGAAAAAATGGTCCTGCACCCACAAGTCCACGCCCGTGTATTCTAGAAGGACAAAGAGCAGGATGAGCAGCCCGACCGCCGGCCACAAGGTGCGGTCCATCCGCCAAACCGGAGTAGTTTCAGATGAAGGGTTCATGACAAAATACGGTCGTAAACAGACAGACGAAAACGCGATTCGGCCACAACCAAATGAACCCCAATGCGCTCGACTTAATATCCCGGCATCGACATGACATTACCACTCGATCCTGGAATTTGAATCCAGCACAAACAGCAAATCCACTCCAGATTAAGCGAACTCCCGGTTGAAAAATCACCTCATGAAAATTCGTATTCTGGCCGTCTTGGTTTTGGGCACTGCCGCCCAAGCGTTGCTCGCCACCCCGCATATCATGATCGGCGATGTGAGGCTGGAACATGCCTTCACCCCGGTGGCGGTCGAGAGCTCACTGCGGGAATATATCCCGCCGGGAGAGACCTCGGATCATTGGACCCGTCTGGCCTCATTCCGCATAATAAGGAAGGAAAAGGATTCCAAAAAATATCTGACCCGCCTGGCCGAGACGGCGACGCAGAGCAACCCCATGGCAAAGGCCCGGTTTCTGCAAAACGACAAAGGGCAGACGGTGTTGGATACGATCACCTTCGCGCCGGCTGACTCGCCGGTGAAATTCGCCCAGTGGGGCATGACACGGGCGGTCTACGTCAAGGGCACCGGCTTGATGGTGTATCAGTATGCGATGCGCCTCTACCAAATTGACGCTGAGAGTGCCAAATTGATCGCCACGGAACGTGAGCGGATGATGGCCCCTTTTGTCGCGGCCCACTTCAACGAACAGGAGGACCCCTCTATAAAACCCAAAGAGGATCTGCAATCGAACGTCGAAAGGCTGGCCCGTGAAGGTTGGGAAGATCCGACGGACACGGTAAATTGAGGCGCCGGCTTGCCCAAGGCATGCCGGATCGCCTTTGGGATTCCTCGCATTTTCTGCGCAGGTCGACCCGGTGCCGCAAACACCAGGCCCTACTTCGCCTGCTTCGGGAATTTGCTGCGCCACCACTTCTTGAAGTCGAAGCTCACGCGCAACTTGCCACTGACCCCGTAGTCCGTCCCGTCCGAACCGTAACTTACGCGGGTGCCAAGCCCGAGCAGCCACTGTCCTTTCGAGTTGAAAGTGTAGCGCGACGGAACCTTCCACACAATACCCGGGCGGACGGAAAACACGTCGCGGTCGATGATGCCGGTCAACCGGGTCGAGGCGTAGGACAACTCCAGGGTGTAGCTAAGCGCCTTGCGTTGCCACACGAAACCCCCGCTCACATTCAACGAGTCGTCACCCAGTTCATTCTTGTCCAGCACCACCGGCAGGTCGGTTTGGGAAACATTGTCCGAACCGACACTCCAGAAGATTCGCCAATCCGGCCGGCTGACCAGATCCCGCGAGAAAGTCGCAAAATAGGAAAAGTGCTTCAACCCGTCACTCAGATCCGTGGGGGGATTGCCGACCGGCCTGATATAGTCGAGGCCCACGCCCATGTCCCAGCCCGGAAACAGATCATAACCGATGCGATACTTGGTGCCGAAGTGCACACTGGAAAAACCGTAACTGTTGAAGAACGCTTCGCTGCCCAAGCCATGGGAAAAATATCCCTCGGCCTCACCGGTGACCTCCCACCGGTGGGTCAGACCATAACGCAGTCCCAGGGGCACCCGCAGAAAATCCTTGCGATGAAAGTCGCCGAAATGCGGGTGGACGATGAGCTTCAACCGGTTCTTTTTTTCCGTGCCGGGCAGGGCACTGTCAAAGACCCCCTTGATGCGCAGATCATCATCGGAAGCTTTCTCCTCATTCGTCGCCGTCGGTTTGACTTCGTCCTGAGCCTGTAGACCCACCGCCAAACCAAGGAATGCTCCCATGAGGATTAAACGGCACCATGAAGGGAAATATTTGGGTTTCATTTATTTATTCCGTGTGGGTTGTCCCGTCAGACCAAAGCCCGGTGCTGCGAATTATCCCCGCGGGGCGCGGCGCCCAGAACATTACCAAGCCGCCCTGACGGGCCGCAGGAAGGCGTTCGAAAGTGGAGGTGGGTTTCATCAATCGGAAGCAGCGGAAACTTGAGGCAACAACAGCCAGCCTGCTGGTTGCATCAAGCAGGCAAATCGTCCACCAGCCGCGGTGCGAGATTTTTTGGCGTGCGCTGGCCGGTGGTTCGTGCGCAATTGGGGACGATGCCTGCCCAACCGTTCATTTTCATCTGCGGCGCCGACGATTTTCTCGTCGACCGGCTGGGCAAGGAACGCTTCGCCGCCCTGGCCAGCGAGGTGGACGATGAATTTTCCCGAGAAATCCTCAGCGGGTTTGCGAACAATGTCGGTGAAGTGGAAACCGCCATCAACCGGTTCCGTGACAGCGTGCAAACGGTCTCCATGTTTGGGGGTAAACGTGTTGTCTGGCTGAAGGATGTGAATTTTCTGGCCGACACGGTCACCGGTCGGGCCGACAGCACGCTCAAATTGGTGGAAGATCTCAAGGAGTTGCTTGAAAAAATAAACCCCGAGGACACCGCGGTTCTCGTGACGGCGGCGCCGGTGGACCGGCGGCGGTCCTTTCCCAAGTGGTGCGAAAAGAACGCTGATTTCACCCTGGTCGGGGGCAACGATGACGGCGACGCCCTCGTTGGCGTGATTCTGGCCGAAGCCAAGGTCCTGGGGGTCAACATTTCCCCGGACGCCACCCGACTCCTGGTGGCCAAGGTCGGCGCCAATACCCGCTTGATCGTCGAGGAAGTGCGCAAGCTCTCCACCTACATCGAGCCGGATGCGACCATCGAGGAATCCCTCGTGGCCGAACTCACGCCCAATGTCGCCGAGGGGGATTTTTTTGAGTCCGCCGAGGCTTTTTTCAGTGCGGACCTCAAATGGACCCTGGCTGCACTCCAGCGTCATTTCTTCGCGGGAGGCGATGCCCGCCCGGTCATCAGTGCCCTGCAAAATCGCAATCGCATCCTCATCCAAGTCCGCGCCCTGCTCGATTCCGGGGAGGCGCGCATCGGGGGCCGCGGTCTCGAGGGGCTGCCCCAGGCCGCCCCCACCTACGCGGAAAAGTTTGGCGAGGCGGTGGGCGAAAAAAGCGCCTACAATTTGTTCACTCAAAATGCCTGGTATGTCGGCAAGCTCGCCTCCAGTGCCAAACTGCCCCATCTGCGCCGCCTGATCGACAACCAGCAGGAATTCATCGCCGCCTTTGAGGAAATCATCCGCCGCCCCCGGGAGCAGGAGGAAGTCCTGCGCGAAATGGCGACGCGCTGTCTGTCAGCGTAATTGAGATTACACAGAGACTGACGTGCCCCCCAGTCGACATCATCTCAACGTGAGCGCGGAAGTCCCCGCCGTCGAACGATGGCAAAGACAATGATAGCAGCTCCCATATAAAACGCATAATCTCTGGGTTCGCCTGTCCCGATTACAGCAAATATTTTTCATGCAATAGCGTTCACATTTAATATCAGTGCTGTCCGGAATGTTGAGAGACGAAGTTTCGTAAAATGGATTCTTTCATGGGATTACGAGCGGTAAGAGGTGTGACGCATTTTGCGTTTGGCCGGCAAGATTCAGGCCTATTGTGGGGACATGGCCACTCCGACT
>JAIPJW010000103.1 GCA_021734075.1 Cephaloticoccus sp. | reverse complement strand
CGGTGCTCCCGGCCGGAAGGTGAGCCTGAAGCCCTCGTTCAAGGTGCCACGCAGCCAGCGGGGCTTGATGGCCTTGAGGAGTTTTTCCTCCGACAGGATTTCCTCCGTGCGCTGTTGTTCGCCTTCCTTGGAGGCGACGATGCAAATGCCATAACCGTCCTTCCGCCAATTGGCCAGTTGTTGCAAAAACTCCAAACGCGCCTCGGTCTCGATCTGCAACCGTTCCTGTGCAATCAGGGCTTCACCGGGGTAACGGCGATGATGCATCAGGCTTTCGCTGTCCCAGGTTTGTTCGACAACCGGTGCGGCAAACAAATCGCTGGCTTCATCAATGTCGGCCAAGCCGAAATGCAGCCGGCACTTTTGGCGCAAAGGTTCGAGCCCATCGAAACCCTCGCGGGCAAAGGTGTGGAATTCCTCGAGCAATCCGGCAGGCTCGATGAAGACCAGCGCACTGTGAGGGGAGAGGTAGTCGGCAATACCGGTGGAGGACTCGGCCAATTTTATCCGCGGCGAGGCCGCGATCGAGATGGATTCCACGCGATCACCGGAGCGCTGGCTCACGGGATCAAAACCACAGATGTCCTCGATTTCGTCACCGAAAAAATCCAGGCGATAAGGTTGGGTGGAAGTGACGGGGTAGACGTCAATGATGCCCCCGCGCACGGCGTAATGACCCGGTGATTCGCAGACCGCCTCGGAATCGTAGTCGAGCGCCTGCAACTGCTCCATCAGGCCGGTGAAAGACTGGGTTTGACCGCGGGTCAGGGTCATTTCGCGGGTGGCGAATTCCTCCAAAGCGGGCACGGGTTGCAGCAATGCGGCCGGGGTGGTGAGAATAACGAGGCGGTCGGGGCTCTGCGTGAGTTTCCGGCGGGTTCGAAGGCGCGAAAGCGTGGTCAGGCGTTCGCTGGAAGCGGCAAATGCTTCCCGCATGTCGCGACTGTCGGGCATCGATTCCGGGAACACCAGCACGCTCAACGGGTGGGTGGAGGCGGATGCCTCGTGAAAAAAGAGCAGGTCCTCGGCCAGGTGTTCCGCCATGCGCAAGTCTTCCACGATCACGATCCACACCGGCACTGCATGGGTGCGCAGGAGTTCAGTCAGCACGCAACCGCTCACGGCCGGGCAGATGCCGGTCTGGTAGTGGCGGGTGGCGGGGAGCGCTTGCATGACAGCTAGTGGACAGACCTGACTCAGAAGTCAGTCGTGACAAATACGGGTTGGTCTGCCTGCACGATCAATCGATTGGATCAGGTTTCCAATCATGCAAAGCGATCCGGGCGGCGGTTTCCTCGGCCATTTTTTTGGAGGTGCCCCGCCCCGAGGCCAGGGGTCGGTCCTTGAAGAACACCGTGACTTCGAATTCGCGGGCGTGGGCCACACCGGTGGTGTTGACGACTTCATAACGCAGGGCTGCGTTGCCATGTCCGGGTTGCACCAGTTCCTGCAGGCGCCCCTTGGGATTGTCGTCCGGCAGGGTGTTGCCCAGACGGTGGGCGATATTGCCGTAGATGTTGAGGAGCAGCTTTTGCGTCTCCTCGTAGCCGGAATCGAGATAGACGGCAGCGACCAGGGCCTCGAAGGCATCCTCCATGGCCGAGTTGCTGTTGGCCAGTTCCACCGCGGTGGTTTGCACGCGCAGGCAGTTGTCCAGGCCAAGTTCCCGGCCGAGTTCTGCCGTGAAACGACCTTCGACGAGTTTTTTGCGCATCTGGGTCAGCTGGCCCTCGCGGGCATCCGGATACAGGCGGTAAACTTCCTGCGAGATTACCAGCTGCAGCACCGCGTCACCCAAAAACTCCAGCCGTTGGTTGGACTCCAATACCGCGGGATCCTCATTGACCAGCGAGGGATGGGTCAAGGCGAGCTCGAGCAGGGCCGGTTGCTTGAACGTATGGCCGATGCGCTCCTGAAGTAGTTCGAGTTCGGTTTTCATGAGCTGGCACTGGAGTAGTTGCGCAAACCACGATGAAAGACCAACGTGGCGAGTCCAAACCAAAAGACCGTGGCGGCCAGCAGCCACAAGGCATAGGTGGGATCAAAACCGTGCAACAGGGTTTGCGCCGGCACATTGCTCACGATCACGACCGGGAGGGTCCACACGAAGAGAATGCGCGTAATGCCCTTGAAGGCTTCGCGCGGCAAACGGGAAAACTCGAAAAGCGTGAAGTAACTGCCCTCCAACCCCTGGGCATTGGTGATCCAAAATCCCAGCGAGACCAGGGTAAGCATGGCGCTGTAATGGATCAGCACGCCACAACCGACCGTCAGGGTATACATCAGGATATCCGTGAAGGTCGGATGCAGGTGCAGTTGCCCGGCGGAGTAAACGACCACAGCCAATGCCACGAAGCAATTGATGACCCCGTCGAGGTCCAATTTGCGCGTGGTCGCCATGAACATGATGTTGCCGGGCTGGGCCAGAAAGAAATCGAAGTAGCCGCTGCGGATATTGCGCGCGAGTTCGAACAGGCTGCTCCAAAAAAAGCCCATCATGAACCGCTGCAGGAGCATCGCGGTGCCGACCAGCAACATCATTTCATACTTGGTCCAGCCCGCGATGTTGTCGGTGTGCGCGTAGATCACGGTCACGAGCAGCAGGTTGACCGACATCCACATCAGCTCGACCGTGGACCAGAGCAGGAAATCGAACCGGAACATCATGGTGCGCACCACGGAGTAGCGCGCACTGGCCAGCCAGATTTTCAAGTAGTGCAGCATGAGGGTCATCCGCCCACCGCCGTGTGTCGGCGCAGACCCCGGGTCCAGAGGATACGATTCAAGGTGAGCAAGGCCACGACCCACAATCCCTGCACGGCCAATCCCTGCACGGCGAGGGCCAGGTCAATCCGCCCGGTGAAGATCGCGGCCGGGAAATACATCTGGTAATAAAAGGGCAGGAACTGGGAGAGGCGGAAAACCCAGTCGGGCATCAGGTCGAGTGGGAACATCTGGCCGCCCAGCACGGTTTCTATGGCCAGGGAGAGAATGACGAAACCCTGAATCTCCAAAAACCAAAAGGTAAGCATCCCGAAGCAATAGGCGATGCTGAACTGGATGATGCCGGCCAGCAGGGTTGCGGGCAGGCCCAGGGCGAGCCGCCACAGTTCATCGGGAAAGGTGAGGTAGTCGCGCACCACCGGAAAGGCAAACGCGAGCGGGAGCAACACGAGCAAGCCCGAGACCAGTCGGGCGGACAGGTAGATTGTGAACCGATACAGGAAATAATTGATCGGCTTGAGCAGGAACTGGTTGATGAGCCCATTGCGGATTTCCTCGCTGATCTGATAGTCCTCGTTGAAGGCCCCGATGAAAAACTGCAGCACGAGCAGCATGATGAAATAGGTCATCGTCTGCTGGACATCGAACCCGCCGATTTCGGTCGAGCCCTTGTAGGCGGCCGTCCACAGGATGAACACCCCGGTCAGATGAAACAGGGAGAAGAATCCGCGCAGGGCAAAGTTCCACCGGTAGACGATGTTGCTCTGTAGTCCGACCAGAAAGACGTGTCGGTATTTGTGAATCGCGGCCAGCATGGGAGAGTGGCGGGTGGAGGGGGGGGGCGAGTTGGGGCAAAGCGGGGGGATTAATCAACCCACGCCGTTTCGCTCATGCGATCAGGGCTGCTTCAGATTGAAACGGGCCGCCACCTCATCGGCCAGATTGCGGTAGGCGGTGGCCCCGGGGCTGGATTTGTCGTAGTCGAAAATCGTCTTGCCGAAACTGGGGGCTTCACTCAGTCGCACGGTCCGCGGAATCACGGTGTTGAAAATCTTGTCGGGCAGGTGCGTTTTGACCTCTTCGACGACCTGGCGCGAGAGGTTGGTGCGCACATCAAACATCGTCATGACCACGCCGCCGAGTTGGAGCGACGCATTGATGTTGGCGGTCTTGAGCCGTTCCACGTTGCGCATGATCTGGCCCAGACCTTCCAGGGCGAGGTATTCACATTGCAGGGTGATCAAGAGGTGATCGGCGGCCGCTAGGCTGTTCATCGACAGCATGCCGAGCGCCGGGGGGCAATCGATGATGATCGCCCGGTAACCGCCCGAGGCTCGCAACGGTTCCAACACCGTGCGCAGCTTCATCAGGTAGTTGTCCATTTGGGCCAGTTCGATCTCAGCAGCGGCCAGGTCCTCCTCGGCGGGAATCAGGGCGAGCCGCTCAATGCTGGTCGGGGTGATCATTTCGAACGCGGTGCCGTCCCCGTGGAGCGGTCCGTAGAGGCTGCGTCCCTCCTGCTTTTCCACGCCGATCGCACTGGTGGCGTTGGCCTGGGGATCGAGATCGATCAGCAGGGTGTGGATTTTGAGGTCGGCGAGGGCGGCGGCCAGATTGACCGCCGTCGTGGTTTTGCCGACGCCTCCCTTCTGGTTCGCAATGGTAAAGACTGTGGTGGCCATGAGTGTGAGACCAGTAAGGGTGAATCTTTCCCTGCCGCAAGCGCAGCTTCCATCCTTATCCAAAAGGGTGGTTTTTGGGGTGCATTTCGAGCGATCGGGCAGGGCTGGCGCGATAAAAACGAAATCATGGGCGGGTAGATCAGGCAGGATCATGCTCCTTGATCAGAGCGATTGCACCAATATGATCCCCAAAGGCGCCTTGCCGGGTTGTCATGACGCAGAAATCTGCCCGGGAGGCCGACCTGCGGTTGACGGCGGAGCGGATACTCCTCTCGATGGCGCGCACCCCAAGATCATGCGAATGCTGATTGCTTACCCCGCGGCGGCCAAGTGGACCTGGTCCGACCCCGTGGCGGTCGCCAATTGTGATTTTTCCGCCGCTGCGATTGAAGCCGCGATGACTCCCGACACGGAGGTGCTCGTGACCGACGCAATGCCGGGCAAACTGGATAAGGGTGACGGCCTGAAGTGGGTGCACCTGCTTTCGGCCGGTTACAATCAGGCTATCGGGCATCCCCTGACCACACGACCGGGGGTGCGGGTGACCAATTCCGCGGGACTTTGTGCGGTGCACATGGCCGAGTTTGTGTTGGGGCAAATCCTGCGACAGGTGAAGCGATTCGATGAAATGGGGCAATTGCATCGCGCCAAGGCTTGGCCCGACCGGGCGGCCTTCGCCACGCCGGCCCTGCGGGGACGAAGGGCGTTGATTGTGGGTTACGGCGGAGTGGGGCGCGAGACGGCACGACTGCTCACGACATTCGGGGTGGCCGTGGATGTGGTGCAGCGCACCAAGGTGATTGAGAGTTATACCGGTTATCTGCCTGATCCCGACATGGGAGATCGGGCGGGGGTGTTGCCACAGCGTCGATTTACCGTGGCGGAGATGGATACAGCCCTGGCCGAGGCGGATTTCATCGTGCTGACCATACCCCTGACACAGGAGACCAAACACCTGATGAATCGCGCAACGCTGGCGGCCATCAAGCCGGGGGCCGTATTGATCAATGTGGCGCGAGGTGGACTGATTGAAATGTCCGCGTTGTCCGAGGCATTGAGTGCCGGTCGACTGGCCCACGCCTGTCTGGATGTTTTCACCACGGAACCACTGCCGGCGGACGATCCGATTTGGGTGTTGCCGGGCATCACGCTGACCCCCCACATGTCGGGGGTCATGCCGGATGCCGCCCACTGGCATGAGGATTTACTGCGTCAGAATCTTCAGCGTTACCGGACGGGTGCGCCCCTGCTCAATGAAATCAGGCCGGACCGTCTCACCGGCTGACCCGCTGCTGCCCTTATGAAAATCACCGCTGTCACCTGCCATCTGTGTGCTTCCGCCACTTCGCTTGGCGATGCCGTGGGCTCCGCCATCGTGCGGGTGGAAACCGACGAGGGGCTGAGCGGTCACGGCGAACCGCTCATGGGTATGTTTTGCGGCGAGGCGACACTGGCCTTGGTGAATTATTATGCGCCGCTGCTCATCGGGAAGGATCCGCTGGACCGGACGACGATTTGGCAACGGATGTGGGACTCGAGTGTGTGGTGGGGTCGCAGTGGCGCCACCGTCAGTGTGATGGGCGGGATCGCCAATGCATTGTGGGACATCGCCGGCAAGGCCGCCGGCAAGCCCTGTCATCGCTTGCAGCGCGCCGACCGCCCGGAATCGATTCCGGTTTATGCGAGTCTCGGTCCTTCGCCCCACGTGGAGGAAGTGCCGGCATTGATCGAGCGGCTGAAAGGTTGGGGATTTCGCGCGGCCAAGATCGGTCCATTTTTCCGGCAGCCGGGCGGGGGAATTGCCGGACCACGCGGGGCGGACCTGCTGGCGACCATTGCGCCGGTGCTCGCGGAGATGCGTGGGCAGGGGGGGACGGATTTCGGCCTGATCGTTGATGGTCACATGGGTGGGGTGCCGGACCCATTTTCGCGGGAGGAGGCGCTGGCCCTGGGACAAGCGATGGAGCCCTTTAGCTGCTTGTTTTTCGAAGAGCCGTTGAGCTACCTCGACGCCGCGGGTTATGCCTGGCTGAGGGAACGCACCAAAGTGCGTATTGCGGGCGGGGAGAGCCTGAGTCTGCGCCGCGGCTTTGAGGAGTTTGTGAAAGTGGACGCCCTCGATGTGCTGCAACCCGATGCGAATTTTGTGGGTGGCGTGGACCAATTCCTGGCGGTGGCGGCCCTGGCCGGGGAAAACAATCTGCCGATAATTCCCCATGCGTGGGCGGCAGGCCCGGGAGTGATGGCCAACCTGCACCTCGCCTTCGCAGCTCCCCAAACTGAGATGCTGGAGATGGGGCAGCATTTGACGGAATTGCAGCGGGCCACGCTGATCGATCCGCCGCGGATCAAGGACGGGAGGTTGCTCGCACCCACGGCTCCGGGACTGGGTATCGAGTTTGAGCCCAAGCTGGCGGAAAAATTTCCCTATCCGGCAGGCATTGCCGAGCGCGCCTCGGGTTTGATGACGGTGGATTGAGGCATCCGATCAAGTTTTCCCCTGCATGAAAACCATCATCATCGTTGGAGCCGGCGTGACCGGACTCTCCACCGCTTATCATTTGGCCCGACTCAAGGCCGGGCGCATCATTGTGCTGGAACAGGGGCCGATTGGCAACGGATCCAGCAGTCGTGCCGGAGGAATTACCTGTGCGTTGTTGTGGACCGAGACCGGGGTAAGGGCGCGCAAAGTCGCGACTAAATGGTTTCGCCATTTGAGTGGTGAATTGTCGGGTTACACTTACCACAACGAGCACGGATGTCTGAATCTTTTCAGCCCGGAACTGTGGCCGACCCGGGCGGCTCTGCTGCCATTGTATGACCGGTTGGATGCGCCGTATCAGATTTTGAGTGCCGAACAGATCAAGGCACGTTGGCCACAGCTCAACCCGCCGGAAAACTATCTTGGACTGCATGATCCCTTGGGTGGCTATAGTGAACCGACCGATTATCTGCCGGCGCTGGCAAAACGGGTGCGCGAGTTCGGGGTCGAAATCCGGGAACAAGTGACCGTGCGTGAACTGTTGCGTTCGGGCAATCGGATTACGGGGGTGCGCACTGACGCAGAGTGCCTGAGTGCAGATACGGTGGTGGTGGCGAGTTACGCCTGGATTCTGCCCCTCTTGGCGACAGCGGGGCTGAGGATCCCCGCCAAAACCTTTATCCATCAGCGTTTCGTATCTTCGCCCTTGCCGGGAGCGGCCGCATTTCCCCCGGTCAATGCCGATCCATATCTTGGTTACATCCGGCCGGCGGCAGGCAACCGTTTGTTGCTCGGGATCGAGACCCCCGACGTGCCGGACCTGAAGGTGAGCTCTTTCGATTATCGCATGGAGACACTGGCCGAACCCTGGGAACTGGTGGCACCGGCGGTGGAGCGGTTTGCCGATTTTTTTCCGGGAATCCAGCAACTCAAATGGGAATCCGCCAAGGTTGGCCTTTTGTCTTTTTCGCTGGATGGCGAACCAATCATCGGTCCCATGCCCGGGGTGGAGGGATTGTTGGTGGGCTGCTGTTTTCACTCCGGCGGTTTCAGTTACAATCCGGCGGTGGGTCTGTTCTTGGCGGAATACGTGACCAACGGTGCCCCTTCCATCGATCTGTCGGCCTTTTTGCCCGCCCGTTTTGCGAGCGATGAGACGGCGGAATATCTGGCAACCTCCATCACCCAGGGCCAATCCTTCAAACGGCGGCATTAACAACTCCGGTTCAAATCATGATTACCCATTCTTCGGCCTCCGGCGATCGGACGCAGCAACTATACCGGCGCGGCCGTGAATTGATTCCCGGCGGCACCCAACTATTGAGCAAGCGGCCCGAGATGTATGCGCCCGAATTGTGGCCCGCATATTTTCAGTCGGCCAAAGGCATCACGCTCACTGATCTCGACGGGCGGGTGTTTCAGGACTTTTCCACCATGGGCATCGGCGCGTGCCTGCTCGGTTACGGGTGTGATGCCGTGGATGAAGCTGTGATCACCCGCATTCGCAACGGATCGACCAGCACGTTGAATGCCCCGGAGGAAGTGGCTTTGGCAGAAAAGCTTGTCGCGCTGCATCCTTGGGCCCAACAGGCGAGGTTCACCCGGGCCGGCGGTGAGGCCATGGCGGTGGCCGTGCGGATCGCGCGGACGGTCACGGACCGGTCGGTGGTGGCCGTGTGTGGTTACCACGGTTGGAGTGACTGGTATCTGGCGGCCAATCTCATGGGTGGTGACGCTTTGGGCGGACACCTGTTACCCGGCTTGGAACCGGCCGGAGTCCCGGCCGAACTGACCGGCACGACGTTCACCTTTCGCTACAACCAGCCGGCGGAACTCGAGGCGATTTGCGCCCGACACGGGAAGCGCCTGGCTGCCATCGTGATGGAGCCGATGCGCCATGATCCGCCGCGGGATGGTTTTCTGGAAAAAGTGAGGGCCATGGCCGACCGGTTCGGCGCCGTGCTGATCCATGATGAAATCACAAACGGTTTCCGCGCGAATTTTGGCGGCAGTCATCTGCGCCTCGGGGTTGATCCGGACATAGCGGTTTTTGCCAAGGCCCTGGGCAATGGTTATCCCATCGGCGCGGTGATCGGTCGCGCGGCCGTGATGGACGGCGCGCAACAGGCCTTTATCTCCAGCACCAGTTGGACCGAGGGCATCGGGTCGACGGCCGGTCTCGCCACCCTATTGGAAATGGAACGCCTGCAACCCTGGTCTCGTATCACGGCCGTGGCGGATCGCGTGATGCAGGGTTGGCGTGACTTGGCACAATCACATGGTTTGGCGTTTACAGTCCACGGCGGGGGCAATCTTTGTGCACTGCATTTTGGCCCGGGCGAGGACGCCAATGCAATCCGCACGCTGTTTACCCAGGAAATGTTGGAGTCGGGCTATCTGGCGGGGGCGGGATTTTATCCCTGCGCGGCCCATACTCTGAATCACGTGGAGGTTTATCTTGGGGCGGTAGACCGGGTGTTTGCGGATATTGCGGCTGCCCGGGCCACCGGCAACATTCGAGCCAAGCTTAAGCACCGTGAAGCCGACCAGGGTTTTCGCCGGCTGACTTAGGAAACGGTGAGAGATGCAGCCAAGGCGGAATCTGCGATCCCGCCCCAAAGAAATAGGAGAGCACGAGAGGACATGCGCCCCGATCTTTGGGAGGCTGCTTACTCGCCGACGAGGTGTTCGATTTCCTCGCGGGTGAGGGTCTGCATGTCGATGTCCTTCTTGATCGCACCGAGACTGACGAGGCATTCCGTGAAGAGCTCACGGGTGCGCAACTCGAGGGCCTTGGCATCGAGGTTGGACATGATTTCGAGAATGCGCGTGCCTTTGCGCACGTGGGTGCGTTCATCGGCCCGGATGTAATCCGAAATATGCCGGAGCAACTCGTCGTTGCGGTCGGCGGCGGTGTCGATGAGATCGTTGATGGTTTTGAGCACGCCGACTTCGCCGAAGAGATTGATTTCAGCCATGGCGTAGGCCGCTTCCATGGGACCACGACAGGTTGAGCTGGTCAGGCGATTGCGCAGCTCGAACGGATCGTAACCCGAGGCCAGCATTGCCCGGTGCCCGATTTCAGTGTGCCGGGCCTCGTCCCAAGTGACGCGAGCGAGATCGTATTCGGCGTCAAAGTCCTTGAAACGAATATCCCATACGAAAGTGCCGAAGGCCTCGATTGCATCAACCTCGTCCCGCTGGGTGCGGATGAAGCGCAGGCGGATGGCCTCGTAGGAATCCTTGTCATAGCGCTTGTCGGTATCGGCGGCATCGTAATCGCCGGTGTGCTTGAAGGTGTCGAAGCGGGAGTCACGCATGGGCACGGTGCCGCGCTCGTAGGGCTTGGTGTCGATGCGGAGAGGCTTGGGGGCCTCACCGCGTTCGTCGGCCCCGGAAATGCCACCGATGGAGGCAAGCAGGCGGGACAGATGCCAGCGCCAGGTGGAAAGACTTGCTTCCTCGATCCCGCCGGCAATGTAGGCGTCGACGGCGTCGTCGGCCCAATTGAGCATGGGCTCGTAGTCGGTCAGGATGCGCCGCAGGCAACGAATGGTGGGGACGTCGGTTACTTGATCGGTGTCATCGATGTGGTGCCGATAAGTGGTTGCGATGGCCTTGCCGAGGACCTGGTGCACGCCGACCAGCAGTTCCGCGGGAGTGGCGGCGCTGAGCATTTCGTCGATGAAGCGGTCGATTTCGGGATCGCGATGGGCGTCGATGGCCTTGGGGCGAAATTCCTGTTCGGTGAGTCGCTCGCGGAGAAAACGCGCGGCATCGGCATGGTAAAAAATGTGACGCCCGGTTTCGAGTTTCACCTCATAATCGGGAATAGTGAGGGTCCAGGAACCGAGGGCATGCATGAGGCGGCGCTCGAAATAAAAGAAGCGCAGGAGTCGACGGCTGTTTTCCTTGACGGTGAATTTGCCGCCGAGTTGGCGGCGGTCGACGGGGAAGCGATAGGCGTATTGGGCCCGGCGCTTGGCGGCGGCCTCGCGTTGGCCTGCGAGACTTTGGGCGGTGATGACGGTCTTGTCGGCAGTGTGACTGCCCGAATCTTCAGGAAGTTTCATGAGTGGTGGGGTTGGGGATGGCGAAAACGAAGCGGGTGGAAGCAAAGCATGGAGCCTAGGCTTTTCGTGCCTGGTTGTCGTTCATATTCTTAATGGAAAATGTATAGAATTTTTGGCGGGTGGAAATAATCAGCCTTTGACGGCGCCGGTAGTCAGGCCCGAGATGAACTCCTTCTGCAGGATGAGAAAGAGGATCATGACCGGGGCAATGGAGACGAGGGTGCCGGCCATGATCAGGCTGTAATCATCCGTGTAGAGTCCCCGCAGATTGAAGATGGCAACCGACAGCGGGTGCAGTTCGGGCGACTGCAGGACAATTTGTGGTGTGATGAAATTATTCCACACCCCGATGAAGACGATGATCAGGTAGGCACTGATCATGGGTCGCATGATGGGCACTACGATTTGGAAAAAGATGCGGAATTCACCGCAGCCATCGATGCGGGCGGATTCGATAATGTCGTTCGGCAGGCTGTTGATCATGGCCTGCCGAAAAAGATATAGCCCGAAGGCGGGGGCCAGACCTGGCAGGAGCACCCCGGCGTAACTGTCGACCAGCCCGAGGTGATAAAGGGTTTCGAACCCGGGTCCGAGCAACAGAGCCGTGGGAATCACCACCGTGCCGATGGTGAAAAGAGTGACCCACTCGCGACCGCGGAACTGAAACTTGCTCAACGCGTAACCGCCGGCGGCACTGAACAAGGTCGCTCCGAGACTCATGACCGACGCGAAGAAGACGGAATTGAGCAGGGCCCGGGCCACGGGCAACTCGGTGAACAGGCGGCCGAACTGGCGCAGGGAGAGCCGGTCCCAGGCAAAGCCCAGCCAACCGTCGCCCGCAGGCAAAAATCGCGAGGTAAAGAAATCGGCCTGCGTCTTGAGCGAGGCACAGATCATCCAGACGAAGGGGATGACGGTCAGTCCGGCAAAGAGGATCAGGAGCAGGTAGAGCAGGATCCGGCCGGGGGTGAGGTTGACCGGGGTTTTCATGCTTCATTCCTCCGCGCCATCTGGCGCTGCAGCAGGGCAAAGCCGACCAAAATCAGGGTCAGCACCCAACCGATGGCACTCGCGTAACCCAAGTCGCCGCTGCGAAAGCCGGTTTGATAAAGATAGGTGACGACCGTCAGCGCCCGGTTTTCCGGACCGCTACCCCCGGTGTCGTTGTAGAGCAGGAACGGCAGTTCGAAAAATTGGAAACTGCCGACGACCACGAGCAGGGTGATGAGGTTGAGGACGGGCCGGATTTCGGGCAGGGTGATATGCCAGAAACGCTGCCAGGAACCGGCGCCGTCGATGTGGGCGGCCTCGAGCAGCTCGGCCGGGACATTTTGCAGTGCAGCCAGAAAATAGATCATGTAGAACCCGGCGGAGAGCCAAAGCGTGGCGCCCACCAGGCAGGTGAGCACATAGTTTTGCAACCACGGGAAGTCGGGGTCCCACGCATTGAAAAGGCCGTGCAGGGTGCTGTTGATCAAGCCGGCGCGCTTTTCGAGCATGAGGGAAAAGAGAATCGCGACGAAAGCCAGGCCGACGATGGAGGGTGAAAAGAAAGCCAGGCGAAAGAGCCGTTTGCCACGCAGGTCGGGGCGGTTGAGCAGCAGGGCAAGGCCGAGAGCGGTGGGGATCTGCACCAGCAGGGCGCAGATCGTGAACACGAGGGTGTTGCGCAGGGCAGTCCAAAAGAGCGGGTCGTGCAGCATGAACCGGAAGTTCAACGTGCCGACAAAGACGGTGGTCTTGGGGCCGAACGATTGTTCAAAGGCCAGCACGAGGGAACGCACCAGGGGCCAGGCCGTGAACGTGAGAAAGATGGCCAGAAATGGGGCGATCAGGCACCAGGGAACCAGCGCGGAATGGGTGCGTGAGCGCTTCATGGGGCGCCGGCTTTGAGGAAGACG
>JAIPJW010000102.1 GCA_021734075.1 Cephaloticoccus sp. | reverse complement strand
GGGCAGAACTTGGCTGGCCTCCACGACGCCAAGCCCGCCGAACCACGCGGCCAAGGCACCTTTGCCGACATCGATCAGACCCACACTCAAGCCAAACCACGGACCCTGGGTGCGAAAGGCATTGGTGCCGCCGGCATTGCCACTACCTTGGGTGCGAATATCAACCCCGCGGAGACGACCGAGCCACAGGCTGCCGGAGATGGAACCCAATAAATAGCCGAGGATGATTTTTCCGAGGATCAGGATCATGGGTTGGGCGGTTCGTAGTCCTGGGTGGCGATCACCAGTGAGCCCGGACCGGCATGGGCCCCGATGGCCACGCCGATTTCGACCACCCAGGAGGCGTCGAGGTTACAGCTACTGGCCAAAAGCGCGGCATGCGCTTGTCGGGCTTGTTCGGGGCAGTCACAATGCCCCACCAATACACGGTAGCGCCGGGTCGGTTCGAGTCGCCTAAGCACCACACCAGCGAAATGTTCGGGCAGGTTCCTCCGTCCCCACAATGCACTCATGACGCCAAGGCGACCGTTGGGCCGGGTCGTCAGGGTGAGTGAAAAACGCAGCAGCCGGGTCAGCCACAGGGCGACGCGTGGGGCGCGCCCTCCCCGCACCGCATACTGGATGTCCTGAACGAGGGCATAAACCTTGGTGCGCGA
Organism: Cephaloticoccus sp.; assembly: GCA_021734075.1. Taxonomy (GTDB): domain Bacteria; phylum Verrucomicrobiota; class Verrucomicrobiia; order Opitutales; family Opitutaceae; genus Cephaloticoccus. The sequence goes on along the minus strand of JAIPJW010000102.1, from coordinate 12,261 downwards.
TTGCATGCGTTCGAGACCCGCCAGCAATTGTGGTGCGTCGAGTCCTGCGTGCGCGGCCTCCGCTGCCCAGATGGTGAGCAGTCCTTGCCCCGCTGAAGCGCTCCGGGTGTCAAACACATGCACCCGTTGCGGGTCGGTGCGCGCGGCCGCCCTTTCGGCCGACTGCAAGGTGCCTGACAGCGAACGGGCCAGTGAAACGTCCACCACACACTGATGGTGGGTCAGCAAATACTCGAACATGCGACGAAAATCACCGGTAGGGGGTTGTGAGGTGCGGGCCGGAATCGAGCTGGTCCGCATGGCATGATAAAGCTCGTGGGATGAAATCGACACCCGGTCGACATGATCCTGTCCGTTGACCGTAAGGCGCTGTGGCACCAGGTGGATGTTCAAACGCGCCATCAGTTCAGCCGGAATGTCACTGCCAGAATCGGTCACTATCACCACAGGCGTGCGCGGTTCGCCTTCCGGTCGGACCGTTCCACTCAAATCCTCGATGCATTTTCGGGACACCGTGCCAAAACGTGCCGCCACGGCAAGGAATGCCGCAGGCTCATCCACGTGGGCATGCAGATGCACCTGTTCACGCGGACCAGTGATCACTTGTCGGGACAAGGGCAGTTCAAGCAGGGCCGCCTTAAGCCCGGTGCGATCCACAGTATCGGCGCTGATCAGACACTCGACACTGTAGCGATGAGTGCCCGAATCAACCAAGTCCCGGCTGGTGTCCACGCCCGCGATGACCAGGCCCGCGGGAATTTCTGCACCGTGCATGCCGGAGCCCTGGTTGATGTAGGCATTGATCCCCTCCAGCAGGCTGACAAAACCCAGGCCCCCGGCATCGACCACGCCGGCTGAACGCAAGGCGGGCAATTGCTTCCGGGTTTGCTGCAGGACCACTCGACTCCGCGTGCAGGCCTGAGCAAAGCCCGGGCCAAAATCGTGCACCCCGGCCTTTACCTGCTTTTCCCATTCATCCGCGAAGGCCTGCATCACCGACAGGATGGTGCCTTCGCAGGGTTCGGCCATGGCCATCCGGGCATGCAATGATCCCGCCATGACCGCCTCCGCCAGATTTTGGGTCGTCAACTGGTGACAGGTGGCAAGCGCTTCCGCGAGGCCATGAAAAAACTGCGCCATGATCGCTCCCGAATTGCCCCGCGCACTGTCGCTGGCCTCGCTGGCGGTGCGTTGCAGCACCGCGCCAACACCCTCCAAGCCCGGCTCCTGCAAGCCCTGCCACACCGCTCCAAGGGTAAAGGCGAGATTCGTGCCCGCATCATGGTCCGGCATCGGATAAACATTGATGCGGTTGATCTCATCGCGTTGTGCGATGACATTTTGGATGCCGGCGATGAGCGCCCGGCGCAATCCCTGGCCAGAGAGGCGTTGCCGCTTCATATCATCCATGGTCGGCATTTTTGCGCAAGGGCATGATGATCTATGACAACCCACCCAGGCTAAATTCCGCGAGGCCAATCCCCGGACTGGGTTGAGGGTCAGCGGGATAGCGGGGTTTGCCGTCATGGACCGTCGGACGGCCTTGATAGAAGACCAAATCCCGCTCGCGCCACCTCACCGGCTGCGTGATCACACTGACCAGTCCGCAATCGAATTGTCCGCGCGAACCCAGCGGGAGAATCGGAACCCGGTCATTTTCCCGGGTCCATGACCAGCCGTCACTACTGCTCACCAATTGCACGTCCATGGTTTGATCAATGGTGTGGTGACAATTCAGAAATCCGCCATAGCCCCCGTTCGGGGTTTTAAAAGCGGCCAACCAATAAAACTGCAGATCTGCCGCATCATCCGCATCGGGCTCAAGAATTCGCACGGGACCCAACCAACGCCCGGCGAAATCCTCGCACTGCCATACCGAGATCGCTCGATGCAATTGCTTTAGGTTGTCGCGGTCGGTAGGCAGGGCCGGGTTATGCTTGAAGGTCTGTTGGTGAATGAAATGCGTCCCGGCTCCGAAGGGGGTTTTGGCCCCGGGATGCATGTCGATCATCGAGGCCGCATCGTTGGCACCGGTGATCACGGGACGAGTGTGCAGGCGATCCCATTGCACCCCATCAGGACTGGTGGCGAGACAGATTCCCGATTGGATGGCAGGATCCGGGCAATCCCAATAGATCATTTTCCAACGTTTGCCGGACTCCGGTTCATGCTCGTCCCGGATGATGGAGGTGGGAAAAAACTCCCCCCAATCATTGGCATTCCCACACCCGCGCATCACGATGTTGGTGCCCGAACCGTAGTCCGGCTTGGTCCAGCTGTTCGCGTCCTTCGAACGGGCAAGACAGAGCACGTTGTCCAGGGGCCGGCCAGGGAAGCGTAGCATGTAATAGAGTAGCAACTCGTCTGTCACCGGGTCCGCGAAGGCGGCGACCGGGAAGATCCTGCCCCCCTTCTCCCAGGTCTGGTCCGGATGGATGATGGGCTGGACGGAGCGTTGCAACAGGGTGGTTTTCATCATGAGTCAACGGGGCAGATGGCGATAGTCCCGGGGCTGGCAATCCTCCGCTCCGCAGGAAAACTCCGGACGCAATTTTGTGAAACCAACCCCGGAAGCTTCTGTGTGGCCGCGCAACAACCGGTTGCGTTCGAGATACACTGCGGTCACTTGATCCGTGGTTGTCACGCCCTTGGCATCCTCGGCTCCGGCAAACGTGCATTCCTCGATCACTATATCGTGGGCCGCGGCCACTATCTCAATCTGACCGCAGTCCAAGCCGGCTGCATTGTCGGAAAACTGACAGCGATTGATCCGACATGAATGCACCTCAACGGGGCGCGGCGAAGGACGGAAATGGATGCCCGGACCGGTATTATGGTCGAAGGCGCAATCCTCGATCAAATTGTGGCAATCCCTCGTGCCGATGGAGACACCGGCCTTCTGGTTGTGCGCAAATGTGCAGTCCCGCGTGGTGACATGATTGGCGCGGACGCAAAAGAAGAATCCATTAGCGCCGTTGCCTTCACTACGGCACTTTTCGAATCGCACATTTGTGCTACCCGCGCCCGGATGCAGGCCATTGCCCTTGTTATGGCTGAAGGAACAGTCGCGGATCAGCATCTGCGAACACAACTGGAAACTCAGGCCCTCCCCGTTGAACTTTGCCTCCGCAATGTCGGTGATTTCAATATCGTGACACTGCTCGAAATAAACCGCCCCATTGCGACAGCCGTCGATCTCGTGGGGATTGGCCGCAAGATTGCCGTCCAACGTCAGATTGCGCACCGCGGCCCGGCGGATGCCCCGCCCAAAGATCAGCGGATGATTGGTGACGAGCAGCGGTTGGTCTTCCGCGCAGTAATCCGACTCGATGCCGCGGTCCAGGCCCACCCAATCCCCCTCGAGCCAGGTGATGCGCGCAAAAGTCACATCAAAGCCCCGTTTCTTTTCGTCGAAAATTGTCACCGTCATGCCCACGGCCAGACCGTCAGGGTTGATCAAGGGCACATCCTTCATCCCGTAATTGTGATAACCGCTGAATGAATAGGCCCGACTTGCGCCCTTGCGCAGGATGGTGCGCGCGCCACATCCACGCAGTTCGATGCCGGAATGCAGTTCCAACCCCCGGTCCAGGATCAAGTCAAGTTCCGGCAATTGCACGACTCCGCCGGAAACCGCCAGCCGGTCAAGCGCCGCCTGAATGCTCGCAGCATCGTGACAGTCAACACGAGTCAAGTTGATTAACGGGGCACTCACAAGTTGGGAAACTTGAGCAACAAAACCGACCCGGGTGCCCGAGGCAATGGCAACCCACTCAAAGTGAAACCGGTCGACCCCGCCCGCGATACTTGACCGGGATCATGATCTGGTTGGATTCCCCCCGCCCCGGTCTGGTGGCGACAGCGGCAATCCTTTCCAACAATGCGACTCGTTCCGCGGGGCTGGTGGGATTGAGGCAAGGTTTCACGACCAGTTCCAGCGCACTTTCCTTGCGCACCAGTAACCCCCAACCATCGGGAATTTCATGTGGCAAAAGCAAATCCGGCTCCGCCACCACATAAAGCAGACTTGCGGCCCGCCATCGACCCAATTTCGCAAATTTGGTGCCGTCCTGCAGCTTGCGCTGGGCGATCCGCAAAGCGGTCGTCAATTTGTCATGCGTGGTGTGGCGGAGTCCCCGCAGATCATACGCCTCATATTCCGGAAACAATTCCTCGCCCCGCCGCAGGTCGGGTCGGTGGGCTCCGATCATTTGGCGGAGTGCATTCAGTCGAGTGCTCAAGCGACCCACCGTTTCCGCTGTGGGTGATTCCGGTGCACTGTCCCGGAGGTAATCCGCTCGCGAGACCTTGCACTCAAACACCGCGGTCCATGCCCGGTCAGACAGGCATCGCAGCGTGGCCGCGGCCACATCAGCACGATAATTGGAGCGAGGCAACCGCACCTCGGTCGTCGCAATTACAAGCCGCTGGCTTTCCGCCCACGTCAGGGCGAGATTTTTCAGTTCCTGATGAGCGGCACTTTCCGAATTGTGGCTCGATTGTCTCACCGAGGAAATTGGTCAGCATGAAGTATCTTGTCCTTCATCGGATTGATACCGGATTCCTCCCAGCTCAAACGCTCCAGATCATTTGGCGTGACGAGCCGACTGATGGTGCGGAAATTTTGCCCGTTGCCGGAAGAGTATCGGGCAATCATGACGTCGTCTTTGGGTCTGCAGGGCATGCGGCTGGAGATGAAGCGTGAAAGCATCACCCTACCACCGGCCCCTGACAGCGCTATGTCAGGAGAGGCTAAGAAATCTTCCACGCTTTCGGATGTTTCCCTTGCAACCTCGTTTCAGCAACTCACTCCCTGACCGGATGGCTCGTGAAGCCCTTGGCCCCAAACGGAAATCGGTGTCCCTGAAATCCAGTCGATCCGGACTCAGAAGGGCGATTGGGATTCCCCGCGCAGCTTGGCCCTGCGCCCCAATGCATCGTAGGTGGCGTATTTGTAGAGTTCTCCGAGCGTCGGGTAGTTGAAGCAGGTTTCAATGAAGAGCTCGGCGCTGGCGCCGGTTTGCAGGGCGACGAGACCGATATGAATCAACTCGGTCGCCTGTTCCCCGATGCCATGCACCCCGAGGAGTTTCATGTCGTCGCGGGCAAAGAGCAGCTTGATGAATCCATGGCGCGCCCCGATGATCTGGCCGCGTGCATTGCCGGCATAGTGGGCGGTTCCGGCGACATAGGGAATTGATTTCCTGGTCAATGATTCCTCGGTTTCCCCCACCATGGAACACTCGGGAATGGTGTAGATGCCGTAGGGCAGCCACGGCGCGACCTTCGTTTTATATTTGAGATCGAAGGCATGCACCATGGCCACCCTCGCCTGCTCCATCGAGGTGGCGGCCAAGGCGGGAAACCCCACAATATCACCGGCGGCATAAATATTGGAGACCGCGGTTTGGTAATGGGCATTGACCTCGATCACCCCGCGTGTGTTGGCCGCCAGCCCTACGGCCGACAGGTTGAGCTTGTCCGTGTTGCCGCTGCGACCGGCCGCAACCAACATGGTGTCGGCCAGAACCTTTTTACCCGAGGCCAGAGTGGCCTCAAGGTCGCGTGCCCCGGCTTGCACCGCCGCGACGGTTTCCTGAAAGCGAAGGTCCACCCCCATTTCGATCATGTTGCGCGTAAGTAAAGCGGCGACCTCGGGATCCAAAAATGTGAGCAACCGGTCACGCCCCTCCAACAACGTCACGCGAATGCCGAGGGCGGCAAACATGCAGGCATATTCACACCCGATCACCCCTCCGCCCACGACCAGCATGTTCTGCGGAATATCATGCAAATCCAGAATGGTGTCCGAGTCGTAAACCCGCGGATCGTCGAAGGGAAATACCGCCGGGCGAAAGGGGCGCGAGCCGGTGGCCAGCAATATAAATTCCCCCGTGAGCATTTCAGACATTCCGTCGGACTTTTCCACCTGCACGGTATGGGCATCCACCAGGGTGGCGAAACCCTGTCGCAGGTCGACACAGTGCCGCTGCAAGTTGCCCATGATGCGCTTTTGCTCGGTTTCGCGCACCACCCGCTCACGAAACAGAAAATCTCGCGCGGTAACACTGTCCTTGAAGCTCATGTTGACGCCGAACAGTCCCCTTTGCCGGAAGCCGGACAGATAAAGCGCAGTTTCCCTGAGGGTCTTGGATGGCAAGGTCCCCGTGTTGGCCGCTGCGCCACCGAGTCCGGCTTCGCGTTCAATCAAGGCCACCTTTTTGCCAAAATACGCTGCTTGCGCGGCACCTTTTTCACCGGCGGGTCCCGATCCTATGACAATCAGATCGTATTGAGGGGTAGACATGGGGCACAGCCGGATCGCTCCGGAAACTGTTGGGGTGTGCTCAATGTGTTCATCCGTCCCTTACTTGTAAACGCCGCAATTCATGCTGGGCAACGTGCCGGCGCGGCGGCTTGATCACTTGGTGGACCGCTGCCGGATTGCCTCCGTCGCCCACCACTCAAGTAAAACGCTCCCCTTCATGGCCCGCAGTGTCATCTTCACTCAAACCCCGCGTTGCGCACGCTGCAGTTTCGTGCCGCGGTGGTGCATTTGCGCCGGATTTCAGGCCATCGACTGTCCCCTGCAGATCGAGGTGTTGATGCATCGCAGGGAAATCCATCGACCCACCAGCACGGGGCGACTGATCAACCGGGTCATGCTTCATTCCCGCCTTCACCCCTTTGCCACGGAGACTCCGCCCAACCGTGACGCAATCGTGGCCCCGGATTCCACGCCATGGATCCTGCATCCTCGCGGTGAGTCGATGCCCTCGACCACGCCTCCGGCCAATTTGCAGGTCATCCTGCTGGACGGCAGTTGGCGTGAGGCGGCCCGAATGACCCAAACGGTCTCGACTTGGGGCCGGCTGGTTCGGCTGCCCATGCACACTCCTGGGCGATATTGGCTGCGCAAACAACAGGGCGAGGAAGGTTACTCCACCGCGGAAGCCCTCCTGGTTTTGTTGGGTGCACTCGGCCTGAAAGCCGCCGAAGCCCAATTGCGGCTGCAATTTGAATTGCATGTTTATGCCGGTTTGCGCTCCCGTGGGGCCATCAATCTGGCGGAAGATTTCCTCGCAACTTCACCCCTGCCCGCCGCCATGCCAGCCCTGTTGGAACAATTGCACCAGCGTCGGCCGGAACCACGTGAAACGTGAGTGGCATTGACCGGTCACGCCTTGGCAATCGGCCGGGCCGGGTCAGCAATCCATTCACTCCAGGAACCAACGTAAAGGGCCGAGCCAGCAAGTCCTGCATATTCCATCGCGAGCAGATTGACGCAGGCCGTGATACCCGAACCGCATTGGTGGATGACTTGATCAGGACGCCTGGGGCCGAGTAAATGGGCAAATTCCTGACGTAATTCCCCGGGTGGCCGCATGGTCAGATCAGAATTCAGGTTGGATTTATAGGGCCGATTCACCGCTGACGGAATATGCCCGGCCACCCGATCAATGGGTTCAACTTCACCCCGGAATCGTTCCGGAGCACGGGCATCAAGCACTAGACAAGTGCCAGCGGCCAAACCGGAGCTGACCTCGGCAGCGGTGCAGCTTCTGGTCGCACCGAATTGCACGCCAAAATATCCGCTGCCCCGCACCGGCGGCTCCGCCGCGGTCAGGGGAAGTCCATCCGCCATCCATTTGCCCAAGCCGCCATCCAGCACCGCCACCTGCGTCAAACCCAGCCAACGCGCCATCCACCACAGTCGGGCGGCATATTGTCCACCCACGTCATCATATGCCACAATCTGGGTGGACCCCGCCACGCCATGCTCCATCAGGAACCCGGCAAAGTCACGGGCGAGCGGCAGGGGATGCCGACCGTTGTTACCGGTCTTTTTGCCGGTCAGCGCAGTTTCAACCGGGGCAAAGTTTGCCCCCGGGATATGACCTTGGCGGTAAAGCTGCCCGCCCCGGGAATGGTCCATCAAATCATGGCGGCAGTCGAAAACGACCCATTGGGGATTATCAAGATTGGCCCTGAGTTGCGCCGGTGAAATCAGCATGACGGCAGCGTAGTCCCGACTTCGCACTGGTAAAGCTAATCACAGATACTCGGCCTATTTTGCAGCAGGACGTTAAGCACCAGCAAATTGGCCCCACCAGCGTTCGCAGACCTCATTGGTCCCAATTCGATTCAGTGTGAGATGTGCGCGCGGTTGTCCTGGTCGTTTCGGGTTTATCCAGCAAGGTCGCAACGCAGGAGGAGCCAAGGCCCAGAGCGGCAAAAATTTCACCGCTCGGAACCATAGGCATTGTCTAAATTGGTTCAATTGTCCTGATGACGGGGCGAAAGTCCGCGGTGTCATCTCCTGAACCGACTTTCCCTCCAATCATGACGCGTCTAAATTTCATCCTCGAAAGTGAATCTGCGGGCACCAAGGCCCGGGCGACGCGTTTTCAGACCCTGCACGGTATAGTGCAGACTCCCATCTTCATGCCGGTCGGCACCCAGGCCACGGTCAAGAGCATGAATGTGGAAATACTGAAAACCACCGGCGCCAACGTGCTGCTGGCGAACACCTACCATTTGTTGCTGCGTCCGGGCCCCGAGGTCTTTCGGAAATTCGGAGGCATTCACCGTTTCATGAACTGGGATCGCCCGGTGCTGACGGATTCCGGTGGATTTCAAATTTTCTCCCTGCCGCAGAAACGGCGGATGGATGAAGCCGGTGCGCAATTCAAGAGCTATGTCGATGGCACGACGCATTTGCTTTCGCCCGAATCCAGCATCGCCATGCAACGGGACATCGGCAGCGACATCATGATGGTGCTGGATCAATGCATACCATCGACAGCCCCGCATGAGGAAGCCACCGCCGCCATGGAACTCACCCATCGCTGGGCCGAGCGGTCCCTGCGGGCACGGGGCGATTCGCCGCAAGCCTTGTTTGGGATCGTGCAGGGAGCCTGCCACCCGGATCTCCGAATCAAGAGCGCGGAATTTTTACGTGAACTGCCTTTTGACGGCCTGGCCATAGGCGGACTCGCCGTCGGCGAAACCCATGATGAACGCTACCGCTTTACCGATCTGGCCACGGATCACCTGCCCAAGAATCTGCCCCGCTACCTCATGGGGGTCGGCACCCCGATCGACATTCTGGAGGCCGTGCATCGCGGCGTTGATATGTTCGACTGCATCATCCCCTCGCAGTTGGCGCAACGCGGGGTGGTCTTCACTTCCCAGGGCCGGCTCCAGTTGCGGCGCGGCGCCTACAAATTCGACGAGTCCGCCGTTGATCCCCATTGCGGATGCCATACCTGCCAGAATTACTCCCGGGCTTATTTGCATCATCTCTGCAAATCCAGCGAGAACCTCGGCTGGCAATTGCTCAGCACCCACAATTTCACCTTTTATCACCAGCTCATGGCCACAATGCGCACCAGCATCCTGGCCGGTGATTTCACCACTTTCTATGCGCGAATGAAACCGGAGTTGATGCGTGAGGATGCCGCTAATCCGCCCCAGCCCACGCCGCCATCCCGGGTCCGACCGCAGCGCAGCCAACACTTGGGGGATTATGCCATTGTGCGTGCGCCCCAGGGGTTTCACAGCATCAAGCAAATCAGTTCGGGTGAAGTGATGCATTCGGTCAATCCACCGGAAGTGGAGGCCAATCGTCTTTACATTGAACAATCCGCCTTTGCGCCCCGTCTGCTGGACGGGCCGGGCGAGTTTGTGATCTGGGATGTGGGGCTCGGGGCGGCTTCCAACGCGATGGCCGCGCTCCTGCGTTTTGAGGAGGAACTTGCGGCCCACGATCCCGGCATGATTCGTCCGGTCCGGCTCATCAGTTTCGAATGCGATCTTGATCCGTTGCGCTTGGCCGCCCAAGAGCCGGGGTCCTTCCCCCACTTGCGCCATGCTGCACCCCACGGGCTGTTGCGCGATGGCTCCTGGTCTCACGCCTCGGGCTTGTTTCGCTGGGAATTGCACGAGGGTGATTTTCTGAAAAAATACCGTGCCACGCTCCCACCCGATCTGGTCTTTTATGACCCTTTTTCCAGCAAGACCGACTCCCAGCTTTGGACCATTGATACCTTCAGCAATCTGGCAGTGTATCTGACATCCAAATCCGCCGAGCTTTACACCTATTCCGCGGCAACCTCGGTGCGCGTCGCCTTGCTCGCGGCTGGGTTTTACGTCGCCGCCGGGGTTGGTTCCGGGCCCAAGGCCAGCACCACGATCGCATTCAACCGCGCGGAGGGTGCAGGACAACATCCGGCCAAGCCGCACCTGCTGGGTGCCGACTGGCTGGGCCGCTGGCACCGCAGTGATTCAAGGTATCCCCGCGCCTTGCTGGAAAGCGAAAAGGGCGCATTTGACGCTCAGATCACCGGGCATCCGCAATTTGCCAATTTGGAGTGAGGCAATTCGCGATGCTCAAGACCCGTCACCCATGCCTTTAAAGGGAATGGTCAGCCAAGGTATCCGCTCCGCCCCAGATCAGTGCATTTGACCAAGGTATATCGGGTTGCCGCCAAAAGCGGGCGGACTCCGGTAGACCCAGGGGCAGAAATATAGTGCTGCAAAGATAAAGGCTCCCGGTGCTGATGTAACTCTCGCCCAGACCGGGCTGATGACCAGCCAAGCCGATGCGCAACCAACCTTCGGAATCAAAGGTGTTCGGCGCATCCATCGTCCGGTGCAGGACGGCGGTCAGGGCACACCGGATTTGTGCGGGTTGCAATGTGGCGGGTAGATCATTCCGCAGCGCCATCTGAGCCAGGAGTTGGAAGGCGCCGCCGCGATAAGCAATCGAACGGCCCAACGGCGGATAACTGCCGTCGGCGGCAATCAAGCGCTCCTGCACGGCGGCAAAGCGTTGCGCACGTGACCGCACCCTGACCTGCATTTTCAACCAGTCTTTCCTTTTTTGGCCTGCCATCGCTTCCAGCACATCCAGCAACATGGGCTGGATTACATAACTGTTGTAGTAGTCCCAATGAAACTCGGGACCGTCGGAATAGGCTCCGTCGCCGACATACCACTCCTCGTGTTTGCCCAAGGCGTGCTCGATGGGTCCAAATTCAGCCTGACCCGTGAAACGATGCAGGGCGGTCTCAATCATCGCCGAGAACAGGAGCCAGTTGTTGTTGCCTGGTTTTATTACCCGCGTGGATCGGAGGGCGCGGATGAGTCGATCCCGGGTGATCGCATCCAGGTTCTCAAACAACTGCACCGGGCTGCGCAGCAGGGCATGACCCAGAAACGCCGCATCCACCAACGCCTGGTTTTCATGATCAAACTGAAGCGCATCTGGTGAGTCAGGGTCCAATGCCGAAACCAGCGCGGCCCGGGACAACTGTCGCATCTGTCCTTGCCTCTCACGTTCACTGACCGGCACATCAGCCAATTCCAGCCAGGGGGAAATCCCGGCCAGGGTGCGCCCCAAGGCTTCAAGTTGCGTGACTTTGGTAACCCGCGTCACTTGGGTAGGGTCGCACTCAATCGGCATGGTGGTCCTCATCCGACCAGCGGCCAATGCGGCCAGCGGGGGTTCGGCGACCTTGTGCAGGTAATGACACCAGTCCTGGCGCGGAAATGCCGAGAGTTCAGTTTTGGTCATGGACATCGGTCTGCAGAATTACGGACAGGAATCCACACCTATAGCCGTCCCCGACAACGTAAAAATGGCGACAACGCCCTTGCCTACATTCCCGGGATTCAGGTTCACTCACCCTTTGAACATGACAAATCCCGCCTGCCCGGTCTGCACCCTTGAAGACATTCTCAGCCATTCCGATCATTGGGAATGCGTCACCTGCGGTCACGAGTGGCCCAAGATGGAGGCGAGCGAAACGGAGCGAGTGGTCAAGGATGCCCATGGCACCCCTTTGGCCGATGGTGATACCGTCGTTTTGATCAAGGACCTGAAGCTGCGCGGCGGGTCGGGCGTGCTCAAGGGCGGCACCAAGGCCAAGGGAATACGCTTGGTGGATGGGGATCACGACATTGATTGCAAGATTGACGGTATCGCGATGGCGCTGAAGTCCTGCTTCGTCAAGAAAGCCTGAAGTCGTCCATCCACCGAATTCAAGCTCGCGCAGGGGCAACCCATCCCCTCACCTTTTCCCATGTCCACAACTCCCAATCTCCGCACCTACGCCGAATATTACATCAAGGGCCTGACCGAGGGCTTTGTCACCGCCGCCGAGGTGATTGCCTGGGCGGACCAAGTGATCGTGGCCGAGGCCAAGACCGAGGATTGGATGCTCGATATCTCCACCTCGGATGCCGAGGATCGCATGG
>JAIPJW010000101.1 GCA_021734075.1 Cephaloticoccus sp. | reverse complement strand
ATGCAAAAGGAGAATCTGACATGAACTGCACCCACGCCCAGGAGCGACTCACCGAGTTGCTTGATCCCCGCAATGCCACCGCCACGACCGATGAAGTCCGGCAGCACCTGACGTACTGCCCCGATTGCCAACGGGAATTCAGCTCGCTCCAACGCACTCTGGCCACCCTTGACATCATGCCCAACGCACAACCGAGCCCACGCCTCCGCGCCAACTTTTACGCAATGCTCGAGGAGGAAAAGCATTCCGCCGCCAGCGCCGTGGCCGCCACCCCCCGGCGCAAGCGCGTGGCACTCTGGAGTTGGATCCTGTCCCCCCTCGCCGCCTGCGGGCTGCTCGCCCTCGGTTTTGTGGCCGGACAACGCAGTTTGCCGGCGACGGCGCCGGTCGCGGCCACCGACATGACCACCCAACAGCAATTGGCCGCCCTGCAAAAGAAGGTCGATTCCATGGACCAGGCGGTGAAATATTCCCTGCTCCAGCAGCAACCCGCCGGTGAGCGCCTCAAGGGTGTCCTGGCTACGCAGGATTTGAAGTCACCCAACGACCAGGTCATCACCCAGTTGATCAGTGCCCTGGCGCTTGACCCGAGCACCAATGTCCGTCTCACCGCCCTGGAAACCCTCTACGCCCACGCCGACAAGGATGTGGTGCGGGCCGGCGTGCTGGCCTCCCTGGGCCGCGAGCAAAACCCGCTGGTGCAGGTCGCCATGATCGACTTCCTCGTCGCCTCCCGGGACCAGGAGGCCGTGTCCACCTTCGAGCAACTTTCCCGCAAGGACAATGTCGACCGCTCGGTGCGCGATGCCGCCCGCCGCGCCATCGCCCAATTTTAATCCCTTACACACACAACCGGTTAACGCCCAAGCCACCACCAATCCAAAGGCAACCCTCATGAAAACCTCCCGTTTATATACCTCCTCGCTCCTGGCCGCGTCCGTCACGGCCTTGTCATTGCTCACCGCCCTCACGGCGCCAAGCGCCCAGGCCGCCGATAAGATGAACACCGCCACCATCAAGTTCACCGATCCGGTCAAGACCGGCACCCTCAAGGTGAAACTGAAAATGGGCGATGTTAAGGTTTCCGGCACCGACGACACCATGGTCACCGTGGAAACTACGTTCGAATCCGAGGAGGCCCCCGCCCGCAAGGACGGCCTGCGCGTGATCTCGGAAAGCGCCACCTTTTCCCTGACGGAAAAGGACAACATCGTGACCCTCGACACCGGGGACTTCTGGGGCGGCTTCGGCAATGACGCCGAATTCGATGTCCGGGTGCCCCGCAACACGAATGTCGTGGTCTCCAATGGCTTTGGCGGTGAAGTCAGCATCACCAATGTCGACGGCGATATTGAAGTCAAAAGCCTCAATGGTGAAATCACCCTCAACAACATCGCCGGCAGCGCCCTGGTCGAAACCATGAACGGCGAGATCGTCGCCAATGTCCGCAAACTCAATCCGGACAAGCCACTCTCCTTCACCTCCATGAATGGCGAGATCGACATCCATGTGCCCGCTGATGCCCAGGCCAAGGTTCGCCTGCGCACCCAAAACGGCGCCATCCTGACCGACTTTGACGAAAAATCACTGGTGACCAAAACCGAGGCCGTCCGGGGCAGCAACCGCTCCGGCCATTACTCGGTCACCATGGAGGGCGATTCCGAAATCCGCACGGCGGTTCGTGAAGCCGTGCGCGCAGGAGTGGAAGCCGCCCGCGAAGCCGCCGAGGCCATGCGAGAGGCCGCGCAAGCGGCCCGTGAAGCCGCCGCCGAAGGTCGGGGCGATGTGATTGGGGTGCCCCCGGTCGCCCCGGTCCCGCCGATGACCGGAGGCAAATTGGTCTCGGGCGCACTCAATGGTGGCGCCGGACCGGAAATCTATGCGGCCGCCATGAATGGCGACGTCACGCTGCGCAAGTCCCAGTAATCTCCCCCGCCAGGGACAATCGCACCAGCACCGCCCGGTTTCCCCTGTGCGGTGCTTTTCATTTTGGGAATTTATGATTCCATCTGGCCAACCCCATGGATCTAGCAATTCGCCAAAAGCTCACCGCCTGTCTGGAACACGCGGAAATTGAATGTGCCCTGCTTACCGCCACGGCCAGCGTGGACTGGGCTTCGGGCTACGAAACACCCATCGAAACGGGCCCCAATCCATTTGCCGGCGGGCCCACCGCACTGCTCGTGGAAAATCACCGGGCCACCCTGTTGTATCCCGATTGTGAAGCTCCGGATTTGGGCGCTTTGGGTTTGGCTGGACTCGCCTATGCCAGTTACACCCCGGACCATACCCAAGCTCCCCCGCAAAAGTATCGGGCGGCGTTGCGCGAGCTCATCGCCGGAAAATCCAATCTTGGGGTGGAGTTCGCCAATCTTCCCGGAGACCTCGCGACGGTGCTGGCCCATGCCAAACCGATCGATGGCCGCATTGAGCCTCTGCGTGCGGTAAAAACCCCGGGGGAAATCAGCTCAATCCGGGCTGCTTTGGAACTCTGCGATCTCGCCCAAGCCGTTCTACCCCGGTTGGTGCAACCGGGTCGCTCGGAATTGGCCATCTGGGGCGATCTGCGTGCCGCCCTGGAAAACAAGGCCGGACGACGGCTGCCCATTCTGGCAGATTTCGTTTCCGGAGCGCGCACGGGTGACATCGGTGGCCCCCCGACCAACCGGATGATCAATGCCGGCGAATGGCTGCTCGCGGACATCGTGCCCCGACTGGGCAATTATTGGGGTGACATCTGCGGGGTCACCCCGGCCGGTGAACCCGGTCCGCGTTACGGGGAACTGAGGCAACTGGCCGGGGATGCGCTGGACTTCGCCATCAGCCTGATCAAACCCGGGGCAGTTGCGGGCGAAATTGATCGTCTCACCCGTGAGTTCATCTCGAGCCGCGGCTACACTCCCTATCCCCACCATACCGGCCATGGCATCGGGGTGTGTTATCATGAGGCGCCGCGCATCGTGGCAGGCGACACAACCGCCTTGCAGCAAAACATGGTCATTGCCCTGGAACCCGGCGTGTATTTCCCCGGGGAATGTGGTGTGCGTATGGAGGATGTGGTGCTCGTCACCGCCACCGGCGCAGAGATCATGACCACTCATCGCCACAATTCCCCACGTTAACTTGAACATGAAGATCACCAAAATTGAATCCTTTCACCTCCGGCAGGAGGATCCCGGAATCAGTCTTTTCGATGGCTCTTACGACGACTGTGTCATTCGCATCACCACGGATACCGGGCACAGCGGGATCGGCGAAGTGGAGTCCTTCCCCGCCGCCATCCAGGCCCTGCTTCACGCGCCCGACGCGCACAATCACGCCCGCGGACTTGCCGGCGTGCTGTTGGGGCGCGACCCCCGTGATCCCGGTCTTTGGGATGAGCTTTATAATGCCTGTGACTATGTCGGTCGGCGCGGCCTCACCATGCATGCACTGGGCGGCCTAGATCTGGCGCTTTGGGATTTGCGCGGACAGGTGGCGGGCCTGCCCGTCCACGCCCTGTTGGGCGGAGCCAAACGGAAAAAACTGCGGGCCTACGGCACGATCTATCCCATCAAAAAGACCGCCGCCGAAGTGAAGCTTCAGGTTGAGCAAAAATTGGCCGAATTGCATCTCAGTGCCGTTAAACTGGTGGCGGATCCCTGGTGGATGGATGATATCGCACTCACCACCAGTCTGCTCAAGGCCGCCCGCGAAGCGCTCGGCCCCGATCGCGGCGCAATTGTGGATTGCGCACTGGCTTACCAGACTGCCGCCGAGGGTTTAAGCCTTTATCCCGCCTATCGCGAGATTGGCCTGCTGTTTCTGGAGGCGCCCCTGCCACTGGACGACATGCCCGGTCACGCCGAGATGGCAAAACATGGGATTCCCCTCGGGGTCGGTGATCTTGGTCTCACCCACGTGCTGGAATTTATTGAGGCCATGGATCAGGGTGGCGCTTCGATCTGCCAACCTGACATCACCATGGTGGGCGGCTTCACCGGCATCCAAAAAATTGCCGCTGCCGCCCGCACCCGGGGCAAACGGGTGATCACCCACGGTTACAAGACCAACATCACCATCGCGGCCAACCTGCATTTTCTGGCCGCACACCATGACGAGGAGTTGTTGGAATATTCGACGAGCAGCTCTCTGCTGCGCTGGGAAATGACCAATGAGCTATTGCCCGTCGCCCCGGATGGTTTCGTCACCGTGCCCGACCAACCGGGTCTGGGGGTGACCCTCAACGAAGCGGCCTTGAAAAAGTTTACCCGCTCAAAGCTGACCTCCGTCCTGTGAAACAACCCATGCCAACGGTTCGGTTGCGGGGTATCGCATGGAACCACACGCGAGGATTCACCCCGATGGTCGCAACCGCCCAGCGTTACACCGAACTGCATCCGGAGGTGGAGATCATTTGGGAGAAACGCTCCCTGCAGGCCTTTGCCGACGCTCCGATCGAAGCCCTCGCGGATGAATTTGACCTGCTGGTAATCGATCACCCCTTCGCCGGGTTTGCCGCCCGGCAGCCTTGCCTGCTCGACATGAACACGTCGGCGCCGGCGCCGCTGTTGGCCGAGTTGCAGCAAAATTCGGTGGGCGCCACGTTTGACAGTTACCAATTCGAAGGCAACCGCTGCGCGTTGCCCATTGATGCGGCGACGCCCATCAGCGGCTGGCGGGAGGATTTGCTGAGTCACCACCAGATCCGACCACCGCAAACCTGGCCGGAATTGTTGGATCTCGCCCGGGCCGGATTGGTGGCCGTGGCCGGAATCCCGGTGGATTGCCTGATGAATTTCTTCATGTGCTGTCACGCTCAAGGCGAAGCACCCTGCCTTCAACCCGATCGGGTAATCGGAGATGAGGTGGGCGGCGCGGCATTGGAGATGCTGCGCGAGTTGATGGTTCTGCTCCCGGCCGAAACCTGGACCCGGAATCCCATTCGCATCTGGGATAAACTGGCCCACGCCGACGCCTCCGGTCCGGTCTATTGTCCGTTCGCCTACGGTTATGCGAATTACGCCCGTCCCGGTTATGCCCCCCATGTGCTCAAATTTGGCGGGTTGGTGAGCCATCAAGACCGCCCCCTGCGTCCCACCCTGGGCGGCACCGGTCTGGCCGTGGCCGCAAAGTGTGCCCACCCCGCCATCGCGCTCGATTATGCCGCCAAGGTGGCCGGTGGTGAATGGCAACGCTCCCTCTATTTTGATGGCGGAGGGCAACCGGCCCACCGCAGCGCCTGGACGGATCGGGCGGTGAACCAACGCAGTAATGATTTTTTCTCCGCCACGCTGACCACCTTGGAAAACTCCTGGGTGCGGCCCCGCTATGCCGGATATCTGCATTTTCAGGACCACGGCGGCGACATCGTGCGCGATTTTCTCATCGGCAAAACTGATCGGCACCGTGCCCTGGTCGACCTCAACACGCTCCATCTGCAATCCCGCAAGCTCCAACCCTGACCACCATGCAACTCCACGAACGAGTCGCCCTCATCACCGGTGCCGCCTCCGGCATCGGCAAAGCCACCGCCAAACTTTTTGCCCGTGAAGGGGCCCGGGTCATCGTGGCCGACTTGGATGAAGCCAATGGGCGTAAGGTGACCACCGACATTGCGGCCGAGGGCGGCACGGCGGAATTCATCCGTTGCGACGTCGCCAACATCGCCGACGCCAGAAGTGCCGTGGCTCTCGCGATCGGGAAATGGGATCGCCTCGATATTCTCTATAACAACGCGGCGCCGACCCGGCTGTGCAATGAACATGACCGGGCCGTGCATGAGCTCGATGAAGCGGTTTGGGACACCATGATCAATGTCGCCCTGAAGGGCGCCTTCCTGATGGCGAAAGCTGCCCTGCCCACCATGATGGCGCAAATGCGGGGCGTGATTTTGAATACGGCCACGGTCGATGCCTTGATCGCCGAACCCGGGGTGGACAGTTACACGGCGGCCAAGGGCGGCATCATCGCCCTCACCCGCAGCATGGCCCTGAACTACGCCAAATATGGCATCCGCGTGAATACCATCAGCCCGGGCTACGTCATCACCGAATGCCAGATGGATTGGTATAACGATCCTGTGGCTCGAAGCGCGGCCGAGGCCACCCACCTCACGCGTTTGGGTCAACCGGAGGACATCGCCGAACTCGCACTTTTTCTCGCCAGTGACAAGTCAGCCTTCATCACCGGCAGCAACATTGTGATCGACGGTGGGTTCACCGCTTTCAAATCCCAGGCCAGTGGCGGGGATTTCTTTCGCACCTGACCGCGCTCTGCTGCCCTTGAAAGGGGGCCTTGATGACCAAGCCATGGCATTCGCTCCATTGGGGCATCACCCAGCGAATTCAATTCCATCGCTTCATTTTGCATCCGGGAATAGAGAAAGTTTGCAACATTACTAGGCATCTATGCGTATTGGCCTTTGGACTGGAACTTGTTATGCTCTGCACGTTTCAGACAAGGCGGCCTGACCAGCCAAACCAAGCATGTTGTTAGCGATTATAATCCTCGTTTTGTTAAGTGCCCTGGTGGCCACCGACCCGGACAGCCCGGGAGGAGGCAGCTAGCGGATGGCTGTGCCGTGTTACGACGGCATCTCTCATATCGTTGAGCTTTGGTAATTTGCGGAAATGGATTGGCCGAATTTCCTTCAACACGATTGCAATTCTCCCACCTGGGGGCGGAGCCGCAAAGTCAGCAGGATCACCAGCCCGACCACAAAAAATCCGGCATTGGCAAATGCCGCCGTCTGGTAGCCATGATAGGCGGCAATCCACCCAAAAACAGGCTGGCCTATGACTGCGGCCAACTTGCCGACAAAACCCCAATAGCCAAAAAATTCCCCCGCCCGACCCGGCGGCGTCAACAGGGCCACCACCGCCCGGGCCCCGGATTGCAAGGAACCCATGGCGGAGCCGGCGAGGACGCCGATGATGTAGAATTCCATCTTGGTGGTGCACAGCCCCGCCCAGATACTGACCACAATCCACTGGAGTAACGACAGCGCCAGGGCGAATCGTGGCCCGGTGCGGTCCTGCATCACGCCAAAACCATAGGCCCCGGCGACCCCGGCCAGTTGCAGGACCACGAAAAGTTTGATGACCTCGGTTTGGGTCATGTGCAGCACCTGCGTGGCAAAGACCGAGGCAAACGCCACTATCGCCGTCAGCCCAGCCATGAAGAGCAGCATCGAGACAAAAAATACCATCAGGGTCCGGTGCCGGGGTATTTCCCGGGTCATGCGCACCAATTGCCCCCACCCCAACTTGAGGTAGGATTGGTCGGCCGCCAGCACCCGTCGTTTCGCCCGTTCGCGCAACATCAGGGTGGGCAGGCAGGCGAGCAGGAAAAACCCTCCGGTCATCACGAACGTCCAAGGAACGCGCCCCGCCCCGCTGTTGATGATCAACAGCGCCAAGACCAGGCTGCCCAAGCCGCCCAAATAGCCAAAGCTCCAACCGTAGCCGGATATGCGGCCCACGTTTTCAGCCGTGCTGATTTCCGGCAAAAAACTCGCGCAAAGATTTTCCCCCAACGAAAAGGCAATGTTGGCGAGCACAACCAGGCCGAGGGCGAGCCAGACATCCCCTGCTCCGGTGAAATAAAGCGCCATCGTCGCCAGGGAACACACGACCGCCGCACTCATCAGGTAGACTTTTTTCCGCGCCGTCACGTCAGCGAGCGCCCCGATCAGTGGTGACACGACAATCACGACCAACTGCGAAAGGGCCAAAGCAGTGCCCCACCAGCCTGGGGCCCGGTGGTCCCCTCCCGCCACCACACCGACAAAGTAAACCGCAAAAACGACCGTGATGATGATCGTGGTAAACGAGGAGTTGGCAAAATCGTAGCAACACCACCCGAATATCTCGCGGGGCTTGACGGGTGGCGGATCAAAGGGGGAAATAGTGGAATTCCGCACGTTGCCGAAACAACGGACCCAGCCTGCTGGTGGCAAGTGTGTTACGCAGGTATCCGGACCCGTATTCCGGGCCATGTCCGTCATATCTGCCGGATTTCGCAAAACTCCGCTTGCACGCACCCCCGATGCAGGGTTCCCTGCCCGGCTGTTTGCTCATGTCTTTGTCTGCCAAAAAATCCTCCGCTTCGCTTCTCCGCCGCACTGCCACCGCCTTGTCCCAATGGGTCGACTCCGACTTCTGCCCGGACGGGGCCGAAAACATGCGCAATGAACCCGATCGCGTCGATTGGGTCCGGGTTATGCCATTTGTCTTCCTGCACGCCGGTTGTCTCGGCGTGATCTGGGTGGGGGCCAGCCCCTTTGCCGTCTGGTCTGCGGTCGCACTATACTTCATCCGCATGTTCGCCGTGACCGGGGTGCATCATCGCTATTTCTCGCACAAGACCTACAGCACCTCGCGGTTCGGCCAGTTTCTGTTGGCGCTGTTTGCGGGCACCACGGTGCAGCGCGGGTCTCTTTGGTGGGCCTACCACCATCGCCACCACCACCAGCACAGTGACGGGCCCGAGGATGCCCACTCCCCCCATGTGCACGGTTTTTGGTGGTCGCATATCGGCTGGATCACCAGCCGGCGCAATTTTCCCACCGATTACAGCAAGATCAAGGATCTGGCCAAATTCCCCGAGTTGGTCTGGTTGAACCGGTTCGATCTGGTGGTGCCCATCCTCTTTGCCAGTGCCATTTTCGGCCTCGGCCAGACCCTGGCGCATTTTGCCCCCGGCTTGGGCACCAATGGCTGGCAAATGCTCGTCTGGGGTTTCTTTGTCAGCACCACCGTGCTCTTCCATGGCACCGGCTGTATCAACTCCATGGCCCACCTCATGGGTCGCCGGCGTTTCAAGACTTCTGATGATTCGCGTAACAGTGCCATCCTGGCGTTCATCACGCTGGGTGAAGGCTGGCACAACAACCATCACCGGTTTCAGAGCTCGACCCGCAATGGCTTCTACTGGTGGGAAATCGATCCCACCTACTACGGATTGAAATTGCTCTCCCTGACCGGGTTCATTCACGGGCTCAAACCGGTGCCCCAAAGTGTGCTGGAGGAGGGAGCCCACGCCGATCACCACGCTTCAGTCGCTGCGGCGCAAAAATCGGCCCTGGCCCATCCCCAATATTCCACCTTGCGGCGCGTGATGCCCACCGCGGCCGCGATTGCCGTCGCCACGGCCACGGCTTCACCCGCGGTCATGCTCCAGAAAAAGAGCGATGCGGCGGTGCACAAGGATGTGAGCGAACTGGCCCATGAGTTGAAGGCCAGGGAGATCAAGAATCCTCCGGTGATTTGAATCCAAGCGGCCGATTGAGCCGTAGTCTGGGGAAACATTGATTTCCCCATGACGAAAACCGCCATAATCGGCACCGGCATCGCCGGTCTGGGTTGCGCGCATTATCTGCACGCCACCGACGACATCACCCTCTTTGAGCAGCATCACCACATCGGGGGTCACACCAACACGGTGACCACCCGTGAACCGGTCACCGGTCGGGAACTGCCCATCGACACCGGTTTCATGGTGTTCAACAAGGTCACCTACCCCCTGCTCACCCGGTTGTTCGAGGAACTGCAGGTGCCGATCAAACCAACGGACATGTCCTTCAGTGTGCGCCATGTTGACCGTGATCTCGAATTCGGTGGTTCATCCCTCAATCATCTTTTCGCCCAGCGCAAAAACCTGCTGCGACCAAGCTTCTACCGCATGCTCAGCGCGGTGAACCGCTTTAATCGCGAGGCCTTGGCGGCCTTGTCCGACCCCGCGATGCAGGAAATGACCCTGGAGGCCTACGTGCGGGCCCGCGGCTACGGCGAAGATTTCCTCAATCTTTACCTCACGCCCATGAGCTCGGCGGTTTGGAGCACGCCCCCGGAGTTGATGCGGCAATTTCCCGCCTTGAAGTTGCTGCGGTTCTTTCACAATCACGGGTTTCTTGGCCTGCACACCCAGCATCCCTGGTGGACCGTGGACGGCGGAGCCCGCGAATACGTCAAACGACTCACCGCACCCTGGCGTGACCGCATTCGGGTGGGCACTGCCGCCGTCCGGGTCCAGCGCCAATTCGACGGGGTTCGGATTCACACCAGCGATGGGGCCGTTGAAAAATTTGACCGGGTGATCCTCGCCTGTCACGGCGATCAAGCCTTGCGCCTGCTCGAGCAACCCACCGGGGCGGAAAGCCGGGTGCTGCGGGAGTTCCATTATCTGCCCAATGTCGCCACGCTCCACACCGATACCAGCGTGATGCCGCGCACCCGTCTCGCTTGGTCGAGTTGGAACTACGAGGTCAACCAAACTCCGGAGGGGCGCCCCTCAACCGCCACGCATTACTGGATGAATTCCCTGCAAGGCGTTTCCGACCGGGCTGATTATTTTGTTTCCATCAACCGGCCCGAGGGCATCGATCCCGGCAAGGTGCTGTGCCGGATTAATTACGAGCATCCGCTGTTCAGCCTCGGCGCGGTGCGGGCACAAAATGAAATTCCCAGCCTGAATGCCGCCGCGGGCGGCACCACCGAAACGTATTTCGCCGGGGCCTGGCAACGCTACGGGTTTCACGAGGACGGGCTCTTCAGTGCCGACCGGCTTTGTCGCATGCTGCGTGACCAAGCCGGTCATGACGACTCCAACCTGCTGCCGGCGGAGCCCTTGTCGGCCTGACCGGATCCTCCGCACGTTTTCCCAGGATGCGCTCCCAACTTTATGAATGCCAGGTCAGGCACGCACGGTTCACCCCCAAGCCGCATGCCTTCGCCTACCGGATATTCATGTTCGCCCTCGACTTGGACGAGATTGAGCACCTGCCCGGGAAACTCGCGATGTTTTCGTCCCACCGCCGCAACCTGTATTCCTTCCGCGACGGCGACTATCTGCCCACCGGGGAGACGGTGCACAACCCGGACCCGCAGATGATGTCCCTTGCGGCGGACCCCTCCGCGCCCAAACTGAAACAACGCGTGCTCAACTTCCTGAATCGGCAGGGTATCGATCTGCCGGAGGGACGCGTGGTGTTGGTCACGCTGCCGCGCATCTGCGGTTATCTGTTCAACCCGGTCTCATTTTATTTTTGCTACGACGCCAACGGGCACCCCGTCGCTGCGATGGCGGAAGTCACCAATACCTTTCGGGAGATGAAACCATTTTTGTTGGGCGCCCCGAAAATGGCGGATGGCCGGTGCGTCTTCCAGGCCAGGTTGCCCAAGCAATTTTACGTATCCCCGTTTTCCGACGTGGATGTGGCCTTTGATTTCGAGCTGCACAATCCCGCGGAATTCCTGAATGTCCGGATCGACGATTATACAGACGGTCGACGCACCTTCACGAGCAGTCTGACCGGTCCCCGGCGAGACTTGACCAACGGCCGTCTCCTTTGGTTTACCTGCAAATACCCTCTGCTGACGCTCCGGATCATCACCTTGATTCACTGGCACGCCTTGATTCTCTGGCTGAAGCACGTTCCTTGGTATCCCAAGGCCGCCCGACCGACCGACCAGCGCGGCCTTTACCGCCCCCACGCCTCCCTTACTCAACCCACGGACGCCACATGAACACCCAATCAACCAGCGCCGAGGCCGTAACCAGTTCCACGGTCAAGGTTACTTTTTTTCGCCACGCCGTGCTGAAAGCCCTGCGGGCAATGACCCTCGGCCGGCTGCGGATGATCCTGCCCGACGGGGAGACGATCCAGCTGGGGGCCGGTTCCGGCATTCCCCCTGCAACCCTGCCCCTGGCCATTTCCTCCGAGGCCGTGGTGCGGGTGCGGCGCGAAGTTTTTTTCAAGAAATGCCTGCTCTCCGGGGACATCGGTTTCGCGGAGTCGTTCATCGACGGTGATTGGGATACCCCCGACCTGACCGCAGTGATCGCATGGTTCATCCAAAACCATGAGCACGCGCCCGAATTATCCGGCTCCACCCGGGCCCGGACCGGCGTCCTCAATTTCCTAAGACTGGTCAATCGACTGGGGCATCTCCTGCGACCCAATGATCGCGCCACCGCCCGGCGCAACATCAGTGAACACTATGACTTGTCCAACGATTTCTTCGCGCTCTGGTTGGACCCCAGCATGATGTATTCGAGCGCCAAGTGGACCCAGCCTCACCTCACCCTCGAAGCCGCCCAGCGCGAAAAAAACGAGGCCCTTTGCCGGCGTCTGCGGCTCAAGCCCACCGACCACGTGCTGGAAATTGGCACCGGTTGGGGGGGATGGTCACTGCACGCGGCCAAGACCCACGGTTGTCGGGTGACCACCGTCACCATCTCCCAATCCCAACTCGAGCTCGCGCAAAAACGCATTGCCGAAGCCGGCCTTTCCCACCTGATCACGGCGGAGTTTCGCGATTACCGGGACATCCAGGGGCAATTCGACAAGATCGTCTCGATCGAAATGATGGAAGCCATCGGACATCGCTACCTGCCCGATTTTGCGGCGAGCTTGTCCCGGCTGCTCAAGCGCGAGGGCCTGCTCGCCTTGCAATTTATCACCTGTCCCGATGCGCGTTACCCGGCCTTTCGTCGGGGGGTTGATTTTATCCAGAAGCACATTTTCCCGGGCTCGTTGCTCCTCTCACTCAATCGCGTGAATGAGCAATTGACCCAAGCCGGCGGTTTTTGGCTGCACGAGGTCGAGGACATGGGTCATGACTACGCCCGCACCCTGCGCAGCTGGCACGAGTCCTTTCAGGCGAGGATCGGTGCGGTGCGCCAGCTGGGTTTTGATGAGCGTTTCATCCGCAAGTGGAGTTACTACCTGAACTACTGCGAAGCCGCCTTTGCCCTGCGCAACATCTCGGTGGTGCAGACCCTGCACACCCGGTCCAACAATCTTGCCCTCTAACCATCATGCTCTGGTTCCTCCGTTGCCTTTTCCTGGTCGTCATCGGTTCCATGCTCGCCGTGACCGGCTGGGCGAGCAGCCAATGCGCCTTGTTTTCCATTCCCCGCGAGGTCCTCACCCACCCGTGGTTCATCGCCACCTTGTTTGATGCCTATTGGGCCTTCATCACCTTTTATGTCTGGGTGGCCTGGAAGGAGCAGACCCTGGTCGCCC